>JAQTUQ010000007.1 GCA_028707255.1 Dehalococcoidales bacterium | reverse complement strand
CTTCCGTATTTGGCGGACGGGCAATGCCCGTCCCTACGGGGTTAACGATTTGCTGCGTATTGGTGATTCTAACCCCTTCTCCGCAAGCGGAGAGGGGCTGGGGGTGAGGTGTAAAAGACCAACCGTCGTTGCGAGTCCCCGATTTATCGGGGCGAAGCAATCCCTACGATACAACTTAATTACCCCGCCCCGCATATAGTATGAAATACCTTGCTTACACTCTATAAAGCGCACCAATGACACCGTTAAAGCAACCTGTGCTATAATTCAAAATGATGGACGCAGAAATAAAGCTGACGGATAAACTTGAACGGAAATTACCTCCGCAGTTGATGGATTTTTTGAAATCGGCGGGTAAAAAGGCTGCCGAACGCAATGAGAAGGCCTATATTGTCGGCGGCGTCGTGCGCGATTTGCTGCTGGGTCTCGCTAACTACGATATCGACCTGACCGTTGAAGGCGATGCGGTGGCTCTGGCGCACGAACTTTTGGGAAATATTGCCGGAACTATTACCGTTCATAAGCAATTCAATACGGCTAAAATCGAACTGGAGGGCTGGAATATCGATTTCGCAACGGCGCGTTCAGAGACCTATGCCCGCCCCGGCGCTCTCCCTGAGATAACCCCCGCTTCTCTTGTGGAAGACCTGAAACGGCGCGATTTTACGATAAACGCCATGGCAATCGGGCTGAGCGGGAAAAACTATGGGACGCTCTACGACCCCTGTAACGGAAAAACAGACTTGCAGGAGGGAAAGATACGTATCCTGCACGACGGGAGCTTCATTGACGATTCTACGCGCATCTGGAGGGGTTTGCGCTATGAACAACGCCTCGGTTTTCAAATCGAAGCGCATACACTGGAACTTTTAAAGAGGGATATCCCGATGCTGGACAGCGTCAGCGGCGAACGCATAAGCTATGAAATCGATTGCATCTTCAAAGAGCAACACCCCGAAAGGGTCTTTGCAAGGGCTTACCGGCTGGGGGTGCTTAACAAGCTCAATGCGTTAATAAAATTCGATAAGCCTATGGAAGAATGGTTTGCCCGCGCCAGAGAGATGAGCTATCCGAATGCGCCCTCTGCTGTGCTCTACTGGCTGCTGCTCACCTACAATCTTGATATCGATAATAGGGAGAGATTTATTTCGTATCTGAAGCTGCCGAAGCGCATATCGCAGGCTTTTAGGGATTGCTCCGCAGTAAAAGACCGGCTGGAACTGCTGTCTGCGTCTGGAATATCTAACAGCGAAATCTATCGTTTACTCACAGGTTATTCGCCGCAAGCGATAACCGCCAATATTATCGCCGGCGATGTGGAAGAAAGCCGTGCGGCGCTTAACTTATACATGGAAAAGCTGCGCGGTATGAAAACGATAATCAGCGGCAGCGACATTATGCAAATGGGAGTCGAACAGGGGCCGCAATTGAAGAAAATGCTGGATGCCGTCCTGGATGCGCGCTTAAACGGTGAGGTTATATCAAGAGAGGACGAAATCGCTATTGTAAAGAAGATGTTAAAAGAATGAGGTTTCTTTAATCCGGATGGGCTCCGGCGTATTTAATGATAACCATCCTCTGTTTCCTATCTATGCGATACCAGACGCGGTAGTTGTCTTTGGTGATGTCGTATTGTAAGATTCCCTCGAAGGGCGGATGCAGCTTTTTCAAGATGCCGATAGCCTTACGTCTGTCTTCGGGATTATTTTCCAGAAACTGCCGGCATTCCTCTATTCTTTCGGGGAATTTCTGCGAGAGCGCTTCCCAATCGCCTTTCACCTTTTTATTCACGAAGACGATTTGATATCTGTGTTCAGAGTCCGACATATTCCGAGGGTTTTTCCTCTGCCATTAATTCTTTAGACAATGCGGGGCTGGCGGCTACTTCAGCTGTCGCTTTCCAGTCATCGAGCAATTCCTCGATTTTAAGCCAGTCTTTGGTTTGTATTACCTCGTTAAAACAGGCAAGCAGCTGTTTATGAAATGGCTTGACCTGTCCTTCCTGCAAATGCTTTAACCAGGGGAATACCTTGCTTTCTTTGCTTTCCGCGCTGCGCTCCTGACAGAACCCGACAACAATTTGTGCGTAATAGTTTATCAAGTACACATCCCTTGCCTGTTCCCTGTTTATCAAAACCAGTTTTTTATCTCCGCTCCTTATCGAAACAGGCGTTAAATATGCCCTCTCTAGCCAGTGCTTCTGATTGTTTCTCAGTTCTTTGGAATTTATAAAATCATCCGATAAAAATGTAGTAACCATTTTTACCCCCTGTAACGTATGATAAAACGTACTTTATAGAATATACTATAATGTACTAAACCGGGGTTGTCAATATATATCTGCAGTCATTTTTAATTAATTTTGTTTGTTTCCACTCTTAGACCCTTCGACACGCTCAGCAAGGGCAAGCGGATTTTTTATTCTTTATGAAAACGAAAACTAAAGCCGCTCGTGGTGAGCTTGTCGAATCCATGGCGGCGTCAAATTATTATTCGCAATAACCGACAATGATAATATATATATACTAAGTCATTTCTATTTCTTCTTTTTCTGCCAGGGGGTATAATCTCTATCCACGATAAAGTTCTTGCGTGCCTGCGGGTCTTTAGCGCCCCTGATGATGGAAGGCAGGATGCGCAGTCCGGTCAGTAGCGGCAAGCCGACCGAATAAGCGATTATGTTTCCCGCTTCCCCGAAACCCCACAGCAGGAAGGGCAGGGCGATAAAACCGGCCATCATCGAAAGCCTGAGGTTGCTGGTGAGGAAGGCTGCCAGTACCATAATCCCGAAGGCAATAGCGGCAGCAACGGGGACGAGGGCGAAGAAAACGCCGAGAACGGTGGCTCCCCCCTTGCCGCCGCCGAATTTTATAAACAGCGACCAGTTATGGCCGATAACCGCCGCCAGTCCGGCTATGAATACGATTATGAGTGAAACGCCCAGCCACTGAGCGATAAGGATTGCCAGCGTGCCTTTCAGGATGTCGGCAGCCAAAACCAGCAGCCCCGCCCCGGTGCCGACCTCGCGCAGGGTGTTGGTGGCGCCTACATTTCCCCCGCCGGCTTTACGGATATCCATTCCCTTCTTCAGACGCCCGGCGATATAGGCAAATGGAACTGCCCCCAGGAGATAAGCGATTAATACAGCCAGAATCGATTGCACTATCATTTTATGCCGCCGTACCGGTACTTAATAAATCGCTGTGACCGAGAGTTTTTACAGCGCAGGCGTTATAACCCTTTTCTTTTAACCGCTCGCAAATCTCAAGTGCATCGTTTTTATTTTTGACCATAGTAAACAGTGTCGGTCCCGAACCGGCAAGATGAACACCGGCGGCGCCGGCTGATAGAAAATCATTGCGGCACTTATCGAGCCCGTCGTAGATGTTATATGCCACATGCTCGAATACGTTGAAAAGGGCAGAATTATCGATTTCCCCGTTTCTTGTCAGTTTACTCACCAGGTTATCCGTCTTTTCTCCTGTGCTGAAAAAAGATTGCTCCAGGCTGGAATACATTTTACCCGTTTTGCCGATAGTCCGCTCTAAATCCGGCATCAATAAAACCACCCACATTTCCGGCAGGGAAGGCAGCGGGCTGACAATTTCCCCTCGCCCCTGTACCAAAGCCGTGCCCCCCGATAAGAAAAATGAGACGTCCGAGCCGAGTTTTGCGGCAAAGTCTGCCAGTTGCCCCGGCGTATATCCCAGCCCCCAGAAGATATTCAATCCTTTGAGTGTAGCGGCGGCGGCGCTGGAATCGCCCGCCAAACCGGAGAGAAGCGGAATTCTCTTCAATAAACTAATCTTGACGCCTTTGGAACAGGCGGAGCTTTCCAGAAGCAATTCGACTGTCCGCGGGATGAGGCTTTTCTCTGCCTGCCAGTCGGGATTATCGCAAACAATCTCGATGCTGCTGCCCTCATCAAAGGACAGGACATCGCACAGGTCGATTGCCTGTATAATGCTGCTGATTTCGTGATAGCCGTCCTGGCGCTTTGCGAGCACCTCCAGCGTCAGGTTAATCTTGGCAGGCGCCTCAACCGTTAACATTATCAAGCCTCCCGTAAATCTTCCATAACCTTCCCCATTCCTCCAGCGAAAGCGTTTCCGCCCGGCGCTTCGGGTCTATTTCGGCTTCTTCCAGCAGTGAAACCGCATCCTCTTTGCTACATTTCAGCCCCTGCGCCAGCGAATTCGGCAGTTGCTTGCGCGAAGCCGTAAAGCCGGCTCGGACAAGGTTGAAAAACCCGTCGATATCTTCTATATCCAGTCGTGGTTTTTCGTAAATCTTTATTTTCAATACCGCCGAATCTACTTCGGGAGGCGGGTAAAAGCTTGCCGCCGGCACGATCCTGACAATTTCGGGATTGCCGTAGAACTGCACGCTGGCGCTTAGCAGACTCATCTTTCCCTGCTGCGCGGCGATGGCTTCCGCCACCTCTTTTTGCACCATTACCACGATGACCGACGGCTGCGGCACGGCTTCCAGAAAGTAGCGCAGAACGGCAGAGGTGATATAGTAGGGCAGATTTGCCACTACTTTATAGGAAAGCGGCTTTCCTTTGAGCGCATTTACCGCTACCGGTTCCGATAGCAGCTCTTGCGGCTTCACCTTGAGTATGTCACGATTGATTACCGTAAAATTCCCGACCGCCGACATCTTCTTTTTCAGGATTTCCGCCAGCCTGTCGTCCAGTTCGACGGAGATAACGGCTCCGGTCTGTTTTACCAGTTCACCGGTCAGTACACCCAGACCCGGCCCCACCTCGATAACGACATCTTCAGGATTAAGTTCGGCGGCCGAGGCAACCGCTGCCAGCGCTTCCGCATCCACCAGGAAGTGCTGCCCCAGTTTCTTGCGCGCTTTCAAATCGAGGCGGCGTAAATAGTGCTGCGTCTGTTCAAGCAAATCCCGGCGACGGTTATTATTACTCACTTCTTATAAACCTTTCTCCAACCGCGATATCAGGCGCACCGGCAGGTTCTGTTTTACCATTTTTTGCTGGGTCAGCTTGATGTCGTAGGCAACGCGGTGCATCCTTATCATTCTGGCTTCGCTGTTATATATAGCGTAACCGGCTCTCGGGTCGCCGTCTCTCGGCTGCCCCACCCCGCCCGGGTTGATTATCATTTTATCCTTCCCCAGCACCGCACCGATGCTCTCCGAGAGCGGCAGGCTGATACAATTACCGTTCTCGTCCAGCTTGAAAACCATCGGTATGTGCGAATGTCCCACAAGACAATACCTTGTCCTGAAATAGTCGAAATTTATCAGAGCTATGTTCTGCGTCATGATATATTCCCATAAAGGGTCGCGCGGGCTGCCGTGCGCCAGCGTAAAATCGTCGCGCTCGATGACCTCGGGCAAAGCGTTGAGATATTCCATATCTTCAGGCGACAGAACCCGTGAAGTCCAGCGGCAGGCGGTGGCTGCCTCGGGGTTCAAGAGGTAGCGGGCATCCATCTTGCCGGTACAAAAGACATCGTGGTTTCCGCTAACTGCAATATGTTTATGGCTGCGCAGCAGTTTTATGCATTCGCGCGGGTCCGGCCCGTAACCGACGATATCACCTAAAACCCATATCTCATCGATACTTCCGTTCCGGTCGATATCCTCCAGCACCGCCGTCAGGGCTTCCAGGTTGGAATGAATATCAGCTAACAATGCGTATTTCATGACAGCATTATCATACCATAACAAGAGGGCGGTTCTGTATACTTTTCACTTTTTTAATTGACCCTTCAAAGCTATTTGTGCTACACTGGTGACGATAATATGGAAATTAACTGGCTGGGTCATTCGTGTTTTAAAATCAAGGGAAAGCAGGCGACTGTCATCACAGACCCGTATTCCCCCGATACCGGCTATACTCTCGGGAAACAGAGTGCGGCAATCGTTACCGTCAGCCATCAACACCCCGGGCATTCGTATACTGCCGGCATTAACGGCGAACCGCACCCGGTCACCGGCCCCGGCGAATACGAAATCAGCAATGTGCTGGTTATCGGTTTGGCGTCCTTTCACGATAATGAAAAGGGTAAAATCAGGGGGAAAAATACCATCTACCTGATTGAAATGGACGATATAACCATCTGCCACCTGGGAGACCTTGGGCATCCTTTGACCGACGACCAGACGGAAGAACTTGGTAATGTCGATATATTGATGCTGCCCGTCGGTGGCATCTCCACGATTAATACCTCGACCGCCGCAGCCATTGTGCGCCAAATCGAACCGAAAATCGTACTGCCGATGCACTACGGAACGCCCTTGCTGAAGCGCGAACTCGACCCGGTGGAAAAGTTTTTAAAGGAAATCGGCACGCACGATATCACGCCCCAGCCGAAGCTGACAATCACCAAGAACAACCTGCCCCTCATCATGCAGGTTACCCTGCTCGAACTCTAATCCGCTGTTTCACATTACTTCCGACGCCAGGCTATCGCCTTTTTGCGACTATTACCAGTATGGCTGCCACCAGCAAGACTATCAGCAAAGCCATAAATCCAAGCGCATAATAAAGCCAGTCCGGAATCGTCAGCGTCTGCTGTACGGGCGCGGACGTTCCCTGTGTTTGAATAATGGTTATCGTCGGTAACCCGGTGGATATCACGGTGGTCGTTTTTTCGACGGTGGTGAAGGACGCTAACGTTTGCGTCGACTGGGTTTGCATAACGCTGGAGCTTGTCGACGTTTGCGTTAGGTCAGCCGCTATGGTAGCAAATACCCCCGCCCCGCTCCAACTGCCGACGGTATCCGCATTAATGGCACGCACGCGCCAGTAATAGGTGGTGTTATGCGTAAAGTCATCCGGATTCTGCCAGGCATTTAGCGGTATGGCGGTTGCGCCCGCCAGCTGTATGACGGGACTGGCAAAATCGTATTGCGTCGATATTTCCAACTCGTAGCTATCCGCGCCGTAGACTGCCGTCCACTGGAACATCGTATTTACGGGGACGTTTACAGCCCCGGCAGCCGGAGATAGCAGTACGGGGGCATCCGGTTCTATTATTGCCTGCGGCGTAAAAGACCATATTTCCGACCAGGGGCTAAGCAGCGGGGTAACAGCGCGGATGCGCCAGTAATAAACATTGCCTGTCTCCAGCGAGTTCAATTTGACGGAACCGGCAGTAGTGGTACCTTCCGCAATAATCGATGATGAGGAAAAACTTCTACTGTCGCTTATTTGCCAGCGGTAACTGCCGGCGCCCTCCAGCGCTTCCCAATCCAGTAAAACATTCCTGATGTTGCTTTCGGAAACCATACCCTTTACTATCGAATTGTCTGAAGGTGAGCTGAGACCGACCTGCTGCGAAAGGGTATCTTTGAAAAAGAGCAGCAAGTTATGCGTCGTGTCGATAGACCATAGCGTATTACCGCTCAGCCACAAATCGGTAAGCGTGGCGCCTTCACCAAGCCCTCCGGTAAAAGTTTCGAAGAAATGAGCCGATGACGGGTCGATGCTGCGCTCGATACCGCCCCCCGCCCCAACCTGCTGATAATTGACGCCGTACAATACACCCGATTGCGATACTTTCAGGTTGCCTGTCATTGCCCCTGGCGGCAGTGTGCCGTCGATAGCTTCCCATGCTGTAGTCTCCCCGATTACGAAGCGGTAAATGCCGTTATTCGCCATATCGCCGGCGGCGTAAACAGTATTGTTAACCTCATAATCGGCATCGAAAGCCACGCTGACACTGACCTTTAGCAAAGAAGATGCATTCCCCAGCGGCGTAAATGAAATCCCTTCGTTAGTGGACAGATAAACGCCGCCGTTGCAGTTGCCTGCCAGCACGGTCTTGTCGGCAGAATAGTTCGGGGAGAGCGCGATGGATGTCAGCGATTGGTTGCCGACGATGGATTTATATTTATAATGTGCACCGCTGTCGACAGTGCGGTAAAGCAGGGCGTTAGCGCCGTCGAAGCCGGCGATATAAAAAGAGGAATCGTCGATTATTTCCCAGCAGTCGGCCGCAAACGGCATACTCCTGGCGAAAAAGCTCTGCCCTTTATCATCGGATTTCCAGAGTGTCGCATTGCCGTTGTCGCTGCCGCAAAAATAGAGCGTATGGCTTGCGTTTCCGTACTGCGGAGAAAGAGCGATTTTATCGATGTTGATGAAGCTATCCGCAGCGCCATAAAACACTCTTTGCCAGCTGGCGCAGCCGTCGGTGGTGCGCCAGACGCTCTGCCCGTTCCCCCAACTCAGCAGAAATACTGTTTCGTCATTATCATACATGGGGGAAACAGCCGCACCGATAATTACATCCAGCGTCGTATCTATCAGCCCGCACTGGTTCCAGTTTATTCCGTAATCATGGCTTAGTGAGAATGCGCTTTCGCTTCCTGTGGTAGCAGAATAGGCTTTGCCGTCGTTTTTATAATCGGCAGACATCAGTACCGCCGTTACTTGCTCGCCGGAAGGTGATTTCCTGTTTTGCTGCCAGCTGTTTCCGCCGTCCGGACTGATGTATATATTGCCGTTTGAGGATGCTCCTGCCATGATGCGGATGTCGCCGATACTGCCGCAGACAGCCAGTCCGCTGATATCGATGCCGTTCTGTCCGTACGCTGCGGCGACATCGAGGTCTTCGGCAATCGACTGCCCGGGGTTCTGCCTGCCGTAAACGGCATACACATCACCGTTACCTGTACCGGTATTCAAAGCTGCATATAAAACGCAGTTGTCGCTATAGACATCTGAACGATAGTCTTCGGGGAAGGCGATTTTGGCGGTTTCCGTTAGCACGACCGGGTTTCCCGTTCCGCCTTCTCTGAACACCGCATTCCCGATGGTTCCGCCCCATGCACCGCCGCCCTCTTTCCAGGTAACGAAAGTATGCGTTTCATCGCTTGCCAGTGCGACTATGAAATTATCCTCCGGAAAGCGCGGTGAAAAGCCCACCGAATATATGTCACAGCCCGCCAGCCCCAAATTCTGCCACTGCATAAGCCCATCGCTATAAATTACATATACGCCGCCGAATTGCCCGCCAATTTTATTTTTGGTTCCGACAAGTATGGCATAGCTGCCGTTATACAGAGAAACGTCGATGGAGGTAATAACGGTATCCGGGTCTGTTAAACTGCCTGATAAAGAGGCAACAACGGTATTTACATCGTTGACGGATTTATAAATGCTGTAAGACGTGGCGTAATAAAGCGTATCGTCCGCCGTAACGACCATATCTGCAATAGTGTCGCTGCCGCTTGCGATTGCCTGCCAGCTTTGCCCGTCATCGAGCGATTTATAGAGATTCGACGGCATTCCGCTTACCCCGGCATAGATAATGCCATTGCTATCCGCGGCAAGGCAGGTTATATCGGAACCGGCTGCCAGCAGCCAGCCGTGTTCAGCCCCCGGCGCCGGAATGTTTGCCTGTTGCCATCCGGCGATATTCGTTGCGCTTTCGGCAATGCTCCCGTTTGCGTACGGGATAATAACGAACGCAGTCAGCGCCGCCATCAAGCATACAATCAGCCTTTTTATTGCCATCTGGCTATTTTATAATACATATGTGATTAGAGTCAAAATACAGTTGACCGGAAGGACTGATTTGTGCTTATTTGTGTCGCTTTTTACACCTCACCCCCAGCCCCCTTCTCCGATTGCAGACCCTTCGACAGGCTCAGATGTATCTCCAAACTGTCTTTGCGAGGAGCGAAGCGACGCGGCAATCTCTAGCGATAACTATAATTACGCCATACGGTCTATTCGGTAAAGATTGCTTCGTCCGCCTGCAGCGTCCTCGCAAAGACAGTTTGGGTGGCGGGGCGGGGTAATTATGTTGCATTGCAGGGATTTCTTCATCCCGACAAATCGGGGACTCGCAATGATGCTAAAAAGGAATTGTCATCCTGAACGAAGTGAAGGAACTGAATGCCATTCGATAATTCCTGGATTCTTCGGCTGCGCCTCAGAATGACAATGTAGAGGGTCTCTCTGCTCTGTCTTTGCGAGGAGTGAGCGTTAAGCGAGCGACGCGGCAATCTCTACCGATAACTATAACTACGCCATACGGTCTATTCGGTAAAGATTTCCGTTCGTCCTGAGTGCGTCGAAGGATTTTAACGGAAATCCGGTTTAAAATTCGCCGCCGTTATGGTTCGACAGGCTTCCTTCGAGAACCTCAGGACAGGCTCCACGAACGGCTTTTTACTAACCTTATCCACGAACGGCTCTAACAATATCCGCGCATCCTGAGCTTGTCGAAGGATGCTTGCGGAGAGGGAGGCTGGGGGATGAGGTCTAAAAAAGCGGGGTTATAATCCGTTTTGTTGATATAAACCCGCCGTTTTCATATAATTAGACCTCGAGGTAGATTGATATGATTGTAGCGGCGCTGGTTGGTATGGCAGGCGCGGGCAAATCCGAAGCCGCCCGCTTCTTTACCGATGACGGTTTTACCAGGATACGTTTCGGTGATATAACGGACGAAGAAATCAAAAGGCGCGGGCTGGTTTTGAACGAGGAGAACGAGCGCAGCGTACGGGAGGGTTTCCGCAAGGAGCACGGCATGGCGGCTTATGCCATCCTTAACCTGCCGCGTATCGAAGAAGCCCGCAAATCGTCACCGGTGATTATAGACGGACTCTACTCGTGGGAAGAATACCTTATCCTGAAAAAGCACTTCGACGACGACTTTTTCGTGGTTGCCGTTTACTGCTCGCCCCAAACCCGTTACCGCAGGCTGGAACACAGAAAAATCCGTCCGCTGACTTTTATCGAAGCCGCCGGCCGCGATGAAGCGGAGATAGTAAAAATCAACAAGGGTGGGCCGATTGCCATGGCGGATTTTACGATAATCAACGAAGGCTCGCTGGACGATTTGCAAAAAGAGGTGGAGCAAGCGCTTTTATTTATACGGGGGAAAAGATGATAAGACCGGATATCGACGAGTATTTTTTAAAGATTGCCGCCGTGGTCGCCGAGCGCTCCACCTGCCTGCGTCACCATGTGGGAGCGGTGGCGGTAAAAAACAAGCACATTCTTTCCACCGGTTATAACGGCGCCGCTGCCGGCTGCAAGGATTGCCTCGAACTGGGGTGTCTCAGGAACGAGATGAATATACCCTCGGGCGAACGGCACGAAATCTGCCGTGCCATTCACGCCGAGCAGAATGCCATCATTCAGGCGGCTTTGCACGGCGTCAGCATCGAGGGATGCACAATTTACTGCACGCATACACCCTGCATCCTGTGCGCCAAGATGCTGGCGAATGCCAAAATCAAGCGTTTCGTCAGTTTTGGCAAGTACAACGACAGTTCATTTATCGACCTCTTCAAGGAAGCCGGTATCGATGTGGAGATTAAAGATAAGCCGCCCGCACAAATAGATTTTCTTGATTAATAATTTTAAAACTCGCCGCAACCCCTCTCCGCTCGCAGACCCTTCGACGGGCTCAAAGATAAGCGGTTTTTTTACTGTCACCCTGAACGAAGTGAAGGGACTAAATACCATTCGATAAGTCTTGGATTCTTCGGCTTCGCCTCAGAATGACAGTTGTGGCGGGACTCTCTGCACTGTCTTTGCGAGGAGCGAGTGTTAAACGAGCGACGCGGCAATCTCTACCGGTTATTTTAATACTGCCATACGGTCTATTCGGTAAAGATTGCTTCGTCCGCCTGCGGCGTCCTCGCAACGACATTTTGGGTGGCGGGGTGGGGTAATTAAGAGGTTTTGTAGTGATTGCTTCGCCCCGATAAATCGGGGGACTCGGAATGACGCTAAGAGGGAATCGTCATCTTGAGTGTAGCGAAGAATTTAAATTCCATTCGATATTCGCCGCCGTATGCTATTCAACATCATTGAGTTTTATGGTACAATCATATAGTTGTCGTTTTGATACGGGAAATAAAATAGAGATTATTTTATGAACGAGCCGATCGTTATCGAAAACCTTACCAAGTATTATAATAACTTCCTAGCGCTGGATAATGTCTCTCTTAAGATAGAGGGAAATGAAAACGTCGGGTTTTTAGGGCCTAACGGTGCCGGTAAAAGCACCACCCTTAAAATCCTCTGCGGCCTCATCCGCGCAACCTCAGGCAAGGCATATATCAAGGGTTTCGAAGTTTCCTCTCAAAAGGAAAAAGCGCTTTCGCAAATAGGTACTATTATCGAAACCCCCGAATTCTACGGCTTCTTAACTCCGAGAGAAACTCTCAACTATTTCGGCAGGCTGCGCGGTATGAGAGGCAGTCATTTAACCGACCGTATCGGTGAGGTCATCGGGCTGGTAAGCCTGGAGCAATGGCTTAACGTTAAAATAGAAAAATTCTCCCGTGGTATGAAACAGCGGCTGGCATTGGCGCAAACCCTGTTGCACGACCCGCCGATTTTAATCCTCGACGAACCTGCGCTGGGATTAGACCCGAGAGCGGTGATCGAATTCCGCCAGATTATTACGGAAGCCGGAAAAGACAAGGTAGTCTTTTTTGCTTCCCATCAATTGAGCGAAGTCGCCCAGATATGCAAACACGTTGCCATTATCGACCATGGCAAACTGCTCGGATATGACAGCATAGAAGCCCTGGAACAAAAATACGGTACGCTGGAAAATGCCTATCTGCAGTTAACGGGGGTTCCGGGTGAGTGAATTCAAACGGCTGGGAATCGTCATCGGCTATGAGTTTTTAAAGCATATCCGCCGCAAACGCTTATATGTCATCCTGCTCCTGGTGCTTATTACGGAGGCGGCAGTCCTTATTGGCTTCCCGGCTCTGATGGACGGTTTTCCCGACAGTGTTAAACTGATGGCGGCGCTGCTTTCTATCGGCCCTACCATGGCTGTAATCGGCGCTATCTTCTTTTCGGGGGATGCGATAGCCGGCGAATTCGAGAATAAAACCGGCTTTATGTTGTTTACCAATCCCGTCAAGCGAACAACACTGGTAATCGGTAAATACATCGCAAGTTGCATGGCTGTAGCAATATTGGTAATTGTTGCTTATATTGTAGTTTGTGTCTCCCTTCTCCTAATATATCAGGCCATTCCTTTCGAAACGGCACAGTCTTTCGGGTTATGCCTTCTGTATGGAGCGTGTGTTGTTGCGGTAACCCTCTTTTTCAGCGCGATATCGAAAGGGGCTATGGGGGCTACGGTTATGACGCTGGTACTGATTATGGTAATCTCCGGCGTTATCGAGAGCGTGCTGATGCTTGCCGGACAGCCGTACTGGTACCTGATTTCGACTGCGGGCGACAGCATTACAATGGTATACGGTGGAATTGAGCTGATGCTGGCGGCGTTTATGCCTCTCGAAGAAATGGGTAATTTCCCGTTCGAGATCGAGAGTCCCGATATCGGTCTCAGCGTCCTGGCAATGATTATTTATCTGGCAGCAGGTCTTGTCTCCAGTCTTATCATAACCAATCGAAGACAATTGAGCTAGAGCGAAAATGGATTATTCCAACAGAAAGGAACTTGTTTAAAAAATGGCGGCATTAAAAACTAAAATCATCGTCAATCCTGTTGCCGGGGCTAAGACTACCTATCGTAAATGGCCTCTTATCAGTGAATTATTACAGAGCGGCGGCATGCCTTTCGAATACCAGTATACCGAGGGTATCGGTCATGCCATTGAGCTGGCCCGGGAAGCGACCGCCAGCGGTTACCAGTTTTTAGTGGCTGTGGGTGGAGACGGCACCGTAAACGAGGTGGCTAACGGTATATTGCAGTCCAAGGATTCCTGCGAGGCAACCATCGGTATTATAAGTACCGGAACCGGCGGCGATTTTATCCGCACGGCTGGAATTACAAAGGATTATATAAAAGCCTGCGCATGCATATATGGAGCAAAGAAGCGCATGATAGATGTCGGGGTGGTGGATTACTTTAAAAACGGGCAACCCTGCCAGCGTTATTTCATCAATTCTGCCGGTGTCGGCTTCGATGCCCAGGCGTTAGAGGCTGCCAGCCGTCTGCCTAAAATATTCGGGGGAACCGTGCCTTATGTGCTCGGTCTGCTTCAATCCGTTGTCAGTTACAAAAACAAGCTGGTAACCGTATGTATCGGCGAAAGGCACGAGGAGAGGCGGGTTTTAACGATGGTTATGGCTAACGGTTGTTACTTCGGCGGCGGCATGTGTATTGCCCCCAAGGCGGATATCTACGACGGCTTTTTAGACGTGGTTTCCGTCGGTGATATAAATAAACTGGAACTCTTGAAAACATTCCCCAGGATATATAAGGGGACTCATGTAACCCATCCGATGGTAAAAATCGAACAGGCTACGCGTGTGGACATAATGTCACCTGAGAAAGTAGTGATACAGGCTGACGGCGAATTCCTCGGAGAGTGTCCGGCTTCCTTCCGTATGATGCCTGCCGCTCTCAGCCTGGCGCTTTAGCAGTCAGATATTTTCACCCTGATATGTGCCGTTATAGCCTTCGGTTTCTCCTGTAAGCTGAAAGAAAACCAGCTGCACTATTCTGGAGTCTTTTTGCAGGTCGAATCCTTCGGGATTGTAAACTACCAGCAAGGATTCCGAACGCCCCGAATAGCCGGCATCCCAAACTGCAGTATTTACGGTTACCCCGCAGCGCAGCAGGCTCGACCTGGGGGTTGCCAGCGCCATTACGTTTTTCGGTAAATTGACGATTTCATTGTAGATAATGCTGTAGATGCCGTTAGGCAGGTGAATGTAGCCTTTTTCATTAAACGCCAACAGTGATTGTGTCGATACCACTCTCTCTTTATTGCTGACTGCGATTCTACCGGCAGATTCCAATGAACAGATATCGCGCAGCGTAAAATCCACCCCGTTCGGCTGCAACTGTTCCTCCAGATCGAGATACCCTTCTATCAACGGTGGATTACCGTTTAAAAGTCTCTTGATATCATGCTTTGATAAAACATTGGACATATTCGGTGCCTTTATATAGATGAAATGCAATACGGTATTGCTAATGGTATCTGTTAGTTTTCACATTGTCAAAACATATTATTGACTTGGAATATATCTAAGAAAGCTGAACCGCCTCAAGTATTTAGTTCTGGCTATTGATTCTGTATAGTTTACCAAGATGAGACAGTCGCTTTTATTGCCGGAAAAACCGTTTAAACGGTGATTTTACCTGAATTATGTACTCCCCCGATTTCATCAGTCTTATTTTTAATCAGGAACAATGCGACCATCATTCCGACTGCGTTGGCTAATACCATGGGGAAAATAACCAGTTTAACGACAGCCAGTGCATCTTCAAAGGGTTGTGCTAAAAGCAGTGTCATCCCCATATGAAAGCATTCCATTATGACTGCTACAGCTACGGCATGCGGAATGCTTAAAAGTTTATTGCCGCGCCATTGTTTTATTAATCCGCATAACAGTCCGATGATAATTGTCGACAGTGCGCAGGGAACAGCTGTAAATCCTCCAATAAAGAAACGGTGCACTCCCCCGATAAGTCCGGCACCCAGACCGACGATTGGTCCGCCCACCAGTCCGGCTATCATGGGGCCGAGGTCGCGATAGTTCAGTATGGCTCCCGAGGGAAGTTCCGTACCCATATAGGTACCGATGATGGAAAAAGCGCCGAAAAGTACAATAATGAGCAGTTTATCTGCCCATGTACCCCGGTTGTTAAGAACCATTTTAAAGGGTTTTCGATTAGAGATAATATCGATAAAAACGTGAAGAAAGGCAAGCGTGGCAGCCAGTAAAAATAACCAGGTTAGTTCTTTTTCCATATGTTTCAGTCGATTTAAATGGATTATGGATTATTGAGAGATAGTATTTAATTTATAAATTAAATAAGTGGTTACGCTTATAAACCCATTCGAGCAGTGCCCGACAGAAAAAACGGACTATATTAACAGAATTCTACTATTATAGATACTGCGGTGATAATAGCTCCTATAAAAATAACCAGGCTGATCAGTCTTAACATACCCCGAGTGCTCATTTATTCCTCCAGATATCGAGAGCTAGTATATCATCTTGAAATAAATTATGGCAATACAGGGAGTAAATATTCCTTGAGCTTACAAAAATAATATAAAATTGTTAAAATAAGACTTGTTAAAAATAAGATTAAGTTATATGCTGTAATCTGTAAAATAATATTTTGGCGGTGAACCTATGCATGAGATCGATTATGTAGCGCTGGATGCGGATGCCGAATGTCCCGTATGCGGGGAAAAACTGGGAAACTTCGAAACGAAGAACGGGCCGGGCGCACAGGTAACGCTGGATTTCAGGGAGGTCGATAGTTTTTACAGCCGTTGCACAAAGTGTAACAGCATAATCGAGTTCTCGTTGAAAAATCCGGCGGAAGCGGGAGCCAGGGAGAAACTAACCGTCGACAATTACCATAAGAAAAGTGTAATCTACTAGTAATCTTCGTCGTAGCCTTCTATTTCACGCAGAGTTTCTTCGCTGCTGCCGAAGTGGTGGGCTATTACATGCCGCACCGTTTTTCTTATCTGCTGCTCGATTTCATCTTCCGAGTCGGCCATCGATTCGATGGCTTTTTGAAAAATGGTTATCTTGTCCGGCATTACCATGCCGTAAAAGCTGCCGCGAATTGTTTGAGGTATCCCCTCGTAAAGACCCAGTAACAGTGTTTCGTCTTCAACATCTTCGTTTTCGAGCTGTTCAGCTGTCGGATAATCTTCTACCACTACATCGACATTATCCAATAGTTCCAGAAACTCTTCGGGCAGGCTTTCGACGGCTTTGACTACCAGTTGTTCGAATCTTTCTCTGTCCATAATATTCTCTATACCGGCTGTTCTTCTTTCTTTATATATTTTAATATATGTTTCTCAATTGCCATTTTTTTAATCAGAAGCAAACCCAAAGATACACCGATGGTATTTGCCAGAGTCATCGAAAGAACAATCGTTTTTACTATTTCGAGCGCTTCGTCGAAAGGGCGGGCGAAAAGGAGTATCAATCCCATGTGGCACAATTCCATTACAACCGCAAAAAGTGCAGCCCAGTGTACCTTAATAAACTCGATGCGTCCCTTTTGACGTATAATCCACAGATTTACGCAACCTGCCGTTAAACCTATCAGAATCGTTGCCAGCGAACAGGGTATTTGCGTAAAACCTTCAAGAAAAAAGCGGTGAATGCCGCCGATGAGCCCGGTACCCAGACCGACCAGCGGTCCGCCGATAAGCCCGGCCAGCATCGGCGCCATATCCCTGACATTGATGATGGCGCCTGAAGGCAGTGTCGTTCCCATATAGGTGCAGAAAACCGAAAATAGTCCGAAGATGACAATAAATGTCAGTTTATCCGGGAAGCCGGCATTACGGTTGAGAACCCTATGAAAAAAATCCCTCGGAGAGACAATCCTGACCAGAATTACAAGACAGATTATCGTAATTACAAGTTTGAAAATCCACAACATTATTTTACACCCGCCGGTAATATTTTGTGGTATTATACATTTGAATAAAAAAATACACAATAAAATATGTTGCATACTGTATTGTTTTTTGTATAATTGTTATGCGAAGGAGATACATCATGGAACTGACACCGGAAGAAAGACACCGCATATACGAAGAGGAAAAAGCGCGCATAGAAACAGAGCAAAAGCAGGAGAAATCCGGAGATATCCCCACACTGAATCTGCCGCAGAATCTGGCCTGTACGCTCTGTTATGCGCTCTTCTGGATTAGCGGCATTATTTTCCTTGTGCTGGAAAAGAAGGATAAAGTCGTCAATTTTCACGCCATCCAGTCCATAGTACTCTTCGGCGGGCTTGGCGTACTGAGCGCCTGCCTGAGCTGGATTCCTTATGCCGGCGGGTTTTTCGGCGCCGCTATCGGTATCCTGGCATTCATATTCTGGATAGTGCTCATGATTAAAGCCTACCAGGGTGAGCGTTATAAGGCACCGCTTGCCGGAGATATTGCCGAGGCGATTCACAAATCCGTATGGAAAACGGATACCGCTGCCGAGGCTGCCGGAGAGAATGTCGAAAGTGTAAAAGAAAAAAACGGCGAAGACTTCGGCGCTGCCGTTTCGCAAAAAGCAGATAATTTCGGTAAAAAAGTCGACGATTATTTTACCCGCACGCGGACGGGCAGAATCATAGGTTACAGTTTCGCTATATTCTGGAATATAGTCTTGATAATTTTCTTTTCTCTGTTTTACGAATATATAGCATGGTATTCCGTCGGGGATGACGGCAGTCTGGTGATTACGCCGATGTTAACCTCCGATTTTATGTTATGGATGCCGGTTTTGATTACATCTTTATCGATTTGCATCGTTGCCAATATAATATTGATTGTCTACGACAGGTACTGGTTCCGCGAGGCGGTGCAGATACTGCTCGAGTTAATCGGAATGGCGGTGGTTATCTATCTGGTAATCATATTTCCGTTCGATTTCAGCGTTATTCCCAATGCTGTGGCCGCCGGAATCCTGCCGACGGTAACCAAAGTGGTTTTCATATTTGTAGCAGTTGCTTTCGGTGTCAGCGCGCTGGTTCGCTTTATCAAGATGGTGCTCAATATCGAAAACCGTGAATATACAAATTGAAAGTAAAAACACGTACTGCCTTTAACCTCGACAGGCCGCTTGTGGTCGAAAGGAGAAGTGAACTATGACACAGCACGAAAATCCGGAAGCAGAATGTTGCCCGATATTCGACCCGGAACCATGGGATAACAAAGAAATCAAGTTGAATAACAAGCTCTTTATCAGGGATACCGTGCCCCAGTTATTCCATATCCCGCTACCGGGCACTTTCGGCAGGGCGGTATCTAAAATGTGGCAGAAAATCGAGCAGGCGGGAGCCAGGCCGGAGGATAAAAACTTTTTGATGCTGACGTCGGAAACCTCGCAGTGGAAGGGCGAAATTTACATCAGTGTTACCAAAGAGGTGCCCGGCGCCGAGAATGTCAGGCTATCGGGCAGCTACCTGACGAGAGTCTTCGACGGCGCATACAACGATGTCCCGAAATGGATTAAAGAGATGGAAAAACATGCGGCGCAGAAGGAGAAATGTATCAAGAACTATTACTTTTATTATACAACCTGTCCCAGGTGCGCTAAGAAGTACGGTCATAATTATACGGTGGTATTTGCCGGAGTATGATTGATTGTTATTCATTTATGGTTGAGCGGATTATCCTCTATTTAACATCCTGCTCTCTTTTTAACGGTATCTTGCGCCTGCCGTCAATGAGATGGCGTACAGCCTGAATCGGGTGGGTATATATCATGCGGGGGCCGGCATAGCTCATCACTTTTCTGATTCGCTGCCTCATCTGCGGGTTATAACAGTGAACCTGGCATTTGGCGCAGGTTGTTTTTCCCTCTCCGAAAGGGCAGCTTTCAAGTCTTTTTAAGGCATAGTTTTTCATCTCTCGGCAGTCGCTGCACAATCCGGTAATCGAATGATTCTTTCTGCAATACATGGCAATCATCGTTATCACGGTTTTGCTTTCCCGTTCTATTCGCTTGCTATCGGACATTTCGATAATAATTATGATTTAAAACAACGCAATAGTCCAGCCTTGCTCAGAATATCGATATGAAAATTATTTGCAGGTAATTCAGTAAAAAACCCATTGACAGCGGTTAAATTCGGTAGCATAATACCCTATATAATATTGTGGTAGCGCCTGATAATTATCAACTGCTTGTCGCAATTATCTCTGTTATTGTCGGTAAAGAAACAATTGACTTTTAAATACTATAAGGGAGGGTTATTTCTATGGAATGGGGATTAGTCATCGCGATATTAACTCTGGTTGCCGGCATCATCGTTCTAATCTGGCCGAAAATTCTAAATTACATAGTAGCCGCTTTTCTGATTGTAACAGGTATACTGGGGATTATCGCTAATATCTAAACAATAATCTCTTAAAAAGTAAATAAGATTATTTAACCGGGCAGGCTCTGGTTTGGATTTAATCTGGAATCCGATACCTGCCCGGATGGTGTGCTATTTTTCTCTCTTGATTTTCTCTACTTCTTTGGCGATGGCAGCCTTTTCGGATATCACGGTATCCAGCACGAATACCTCTATAAAGTTCCAGACCACGAATACCCCCCAGATTCCGAGCGGCCACAGGAACCACATGTATCCTCTCCCCGATAACAACCATATTATCACGAGTACGACGTTTACAATGACATAGGCTCCCAGATGGCTGTAAAACTCCCGCTTCTTTTTAACCCTTTTCCTGGCTTCCTCGTAAATTTCCTGTTCCGATAATTCCATTTATATTACCTCCGCCGATTAATATTGAATAATTCTAGCACGAGCTTGTTTTCTGTCAATACCCGTATATCTTAATCATTTTGCAGAGAGACAGAATAATACGCTCAGGCAGCCGTACGTTAAAACGGATAAATAGGCAATACAGTATAATCCCATGCTGGATGGAAGGGAGGCAAACCCCATAAACAATATGGCGCATACTATCAGTACAAAAGCGAGTACATCGGGAATCAATCCGGTATGCCTTAAGCCTGTAATCTGGTTTATCAACCCGAAGCCGAACAGAATTATCCCCGCCATAAATATTGCGGTAATCATCATTCCGCTGCCTTCAAAAAAGACCGCCGCCGCTGCGCCGCCGTTTATAACGGCAACCGGCCCGATGCCGTCGGCGCCCAGTCCAATAGCCATAAGAACGCCTCCGGCGGCGGTAAGATACAGGCTGACAGTTCCGATGCGGTTTTGCTCGTTATAGTACAGATATTGGGTAATATAGTGGGCGACGATAATTGCCCAGCCGAAGGCCAGAGCGCTGATGATATGTCCCCATAGCCATCTTCCGCTTTGCAGGGCGGCAGCTTCGGTTATCAAATTGTTTGAATAATCGGAAACGTAGGGTATCGTGAAGATACCGGCTGATAATATCATCGGAAATATCAGGATAATAACCGCAATCTTTATATTATCCATTTTTCGATAACTAATCTGTTTCCTGTTTTTCCGTTTATTATTTTATAATCAAATTATACCATAACGGTAACGTACATCGGGACACTTTATTTAAGGGCGTGGCGAAAAGCATTTGCAAGTGGTAGAATTCTATCAGTAAGGTAATTAAACATATAAGGAAGGTTTAACCGTAATGAGCGCAGTAAAAATAATGCCCTGCCTGGATATGAAAGACGGCAGAGTGGTTAAAGGGATTAATTTTGTCGGCATGAAGGAAGCTGGAGACCCTGTTGAAAACGCCGCTTTTTATGAGAAAGAAGGCGCCGATGAACTGGCGATGCTGGATATAGCGGCAACACTGGAAAACCGCAAAACCCGTCTCGAATGGGTACGCAAGGTATCTGCTGCCATAAAGATTCCTTTAACCGTCGGTGGGGGGATATCCTCTCTTAAGGATATAGATTTGGTTCTCGAAGCCGGAGCCAGCAAGGTATCCATGAACAGCGCCGCAGTTAAAAATCCGATTCTTGTAAAGCAGGCTGCTTTAAAATTCGGTTCCGAAAAAATAACAGTGGCTATCGATGCGCGCAGAAACAGGGATTTGCCCTCGGGATTCGAGTTGGTAGTCTGTGGTGGTACCAGTCCTGTTGGGCAGGATGCAGTAATTTGGGCGAAGCAGTGCCAGAAACTGGGGGCAGGAGTAATTCTTCCGACCAGCATCGACGGGGACGGAATGCAGACCGGATACGACCTCGATTTTACAAAGGCTATTGCCGATGCGGTAACGCTGCCGGTGGTGGCTTCGGGGGGAGCCGGAACGCTTGAGCATTTTTACGAAGGAGTGATCAAGGGCGGAGCGCAGATTCTGCTGGCGGCTTCGGTGTTTCATTACCGCCTTCTAAGCATCAGGCAGGTTAAGGAGTATTTAAAAAGCAGGGGGATTCAGGTTAACCTTTAAACGGAGTTAAGTCTTTCATAATAATATCTTTCTGAAAATCTGATACAATGTAGTCAGGGTATTATGATAATCTTGGATGGATATCTAAATAAATATTTGAGGAGGTAACTATGAACTGGTGGATGTGTAGTGAGTGCGATTATGTCCTGCAGGCCGAATTGCCCCCCGAAAAATGCCCGAGTTGCCATGCCGAATGTATTTTCAGCGATGTAACCTGTTATATACCGCAATGCGGCGGACCCGGGCGTCTTGACATGAAAATGGTTGCTGAAAAAGCGAAAGAGGGCAAGAAAAAAATTAATTAAATCTTTTAATAACTGTAATAATGAACCGGGCAAAAAATAAGCCTCTGTTTGCTATTAAACATAAGCAGTAAACAGAGGCTTATTATATTCCGAGGGTGATTAGTTGCCCTTTTCTCTTTCTACCAGGATTCCGTATAGAACATCACCGGAGATAAGTTTTCGGCAAAAAATCTTCCTGTCGTTGGCTTCAAGCAGAGAGTCATCACTGGCGATAACTTTATAGGTACAGACACCGGCAAATATTCCGTATTGCGCGCTCAGTGTTCCTTCGCACGAAATACACAGTACCGACCTGATTCCCCAACCGGCTTCTATATCTCCGCCTGCCTCTATGCGTTTATCAGCTCTTATATCCTGTGCCGCCTTTATATTTCGCCCGGCTTTAATACCTTCTCTGGATTCGATTCCCATTCCTGCTTTGATATCCACTCCTGCCTTCATATCCCAGCCGGATTTAATCATTTTCCCTGATTGGATATTACCGGTAGCTTCTACACAGTAACTAGCTTTAATATTACCTTCTGCGATTATATCTACTCCGGCAACTATGGTTTCTCCACATTCGATATCACCATCCGAAATATTTATACTATGGCCTGCTCTTATATTTTCTCCGGCTTTAAGGCTTTTGTTGCTTTTAATATTCCTGTTTGCCTCGATAACGCCTGTCACATAAAGCTTTTTATCGAGCTCGATTTCGATATTGTAATCGCTTTTCAAATCACCATCGAATCTGTATTCAATCCCTTTTTTCATCAACCCGGGGTAGCTCTCATCAATTACGAGATTCAAGTTAAGCCCTTCTGTCTGAACCATTTGGAAACACTCCCTCCTTTGAAGTTTATAGCCGTACTATCATTCTATAATAATTTAACCCATTAATGGAAAATGTGCAAAGTTTTATAAATTATCTTAAAATACAAAAAAATATTACCGCTATTATAGCATTAATATATATTTTATGACATTAAAAAATGATATAATAAGCGGAAGCAATTGGTTACAGAAACGAAAACTCTTGAAATCGAAGGCGTTCCCGTACTCTTTAAGCGCAGCAGGAAAGCCAGGCTTATCAGTGTTTCTGTTGCCCCTTTTTACGGCGTGCGTGTAAGTGTTCCCTATTCATCTTCTTATTTACAAGCTGAAAGATTCGTCCTTTCGAAAATGAAATGGATCAGGAAACATCTCGAAAAGATGAAAAATTTTGAATCCGCCGTAGAATCCGGGAAAAAGTTCGACAGTTTCGATGATAAAGAGAAAACCGCTGCCAGAGAAAGACTTGTGAAAAGGTTGGCTTTGCTTGCAAAAAGGTATGCATTTACTTATAACCGTGTGAGCATTCGTAATCAGAAGACGCGCTGGGGCAGTTGTTCGGTTAAAAATAATATCAGTCTCAATATAAAGCTGGTCAGGCTGCCCGAAGAATTGATGGATTACGTTATACTGCACGAATTGGTACATACCCGGATAAAAGACCACGGTCCGCTTTTCTGGGCGGAAATGGATAAATTGGTAGGCGATGGCAGGAGGATGCGCCGGCGATTGAAGAATTATACAGGCATGCTGTGTATGTAATCGTTTTTCGTTATCTTCAGTATTATTAGAAATAAAAGTGAAAAATACTGTACCCCCGTAAAAATAATTAAGGAGGTATCCCATATGGCAATCAAGATCGTGACCGACAGCACCTGCGATATCCCGCAATCATTGGCCGAGGAGTTCGGCATCACCGTAGTTCCCGTTTATGTACAATTCGGCAACAAGACCTATCGCGACCGCATAGACATTACAGAATCCGAGTTCTACGAAAGGTTATTGCATTTTCCGGTGCATCCCACCACCTCCCAACCCAGCCCGCAGGATTTCGTCGATGTTTATAAAAACCTCTCAAAAGATGCCGACGCAATCATCTCTATACATATCGCCAGCAAATTGAGCGGCACTGTTAATTCAGCACTTCGCGGCAAAGATATAGTTTCCCCAAGTTGTCCGATTGAAGTAATCGATACGCAGTCGGTATCGATGGGTGTGGGGCTGATAGTTATTAAAGCGGCTCAAATAGTCGCGTCGTGTACGGATTTTCAGCAGGCGGTCGAGCAAGTTAAACAGTTAATTGACCGCACGCATATCTGGGCAGCCTTCGATACCCTTAAGTATCTGGCTATGGGCGGGCGTATCGGCAAAGGGAAGGCCTTACTTGGTAATGTATTGAATATCAAACCCCTGCTGATGCTTAAAGACGGGGAATTCCTGCCGGCTGCCAAAGCGCGCAGCCGTGATAAGGCAATAGAAATTCTTTACGGTTATGCCGAAAAAGCGGGCGCTATCGATGATATTTCCGTTATGCATTCCACCACCCCGGATGAAGCCAAAGCGCTGGCTGAACGGCTCGAAACCTTATGCGGTAAAAAGGCTAAAATAGCCAGGTTGGGGCCAGCCCTCGGCGTACATGCCGGACCAGGTGCGCTGGCTTTGGCTCTGATAACCGCTTGAAGTGGCTGATTCGTCGCACGCTAATCAAGCATGGCAAATAGGGGATGTCATTGCGAAGACGCCGCAGGCGGATGAAGCAATCTTTACCGAATAGACTGTATGGCGTCATTAAAACAATCGGTAGAGATTGCCGCGCCTTCCCTTCGGGAAAACTCGCAATGACATTATCTCGGGAAAGTCTTTTTAAAATATGCAGGGCTTATTGTTAACCGTATTCCGTAGTGATAATATTTATATATTATAAATAAAGGAGTCTTTTGATGAGTATAGTCGGTTTTATAATCGGCATTCTTACCGGTATCGGGGCTACGGTATCCGTCGTTCCGTTTCTGGGATGGCTTAACTGGTTAAATATTCCGGTTGCCGGGCTGGGACTGATACTGTGTATCGTCGGTGTTAGCAGGGGGAAAAATAAAGGAATCGGTACAGCCGGTATCGTAATCAATGCTATTCTCATAGTTTACGGTATTGTCAGATTGGCTACGGGCGGCGGTTTTATTTAGTCCGATATTAGCTGAAATAATATCGCGTGAACCAGGTGCTGCGGAAATTTCCGCAGCACCTTTCTTTTTACTCCAAAAAATATTCTAAAAAAAGTATTGACTTGAGCGTTACCGTTGATTACCATTGAGGTATGGATACTCGAGTCAGGGGATATGTTTTCCAGTGGGCACTGCTGGGTATCGTCGGCGTTGCCGTTATCGCAACCCTGTGGCATTTCCTGTTTTTCCTAACCGGCGAGTTTGATGTTATCGGGGCGATTGTGCCGGTAAACAACAGTATCTGGGAGCATTTCAAGGTTATCCTGTACCCGATGCTGATATTCGCCATCATCGAATACCGCTATATCGGTTACCATGCCAATAATTTCATAATAGCCAAAGCAGTTGCCGTTCTTCTAATCCTTTTATTAATCGGCGCCGTTTTTTATACCTATTATTACATGGTTGGTGAACAGTTAGCGGTGGCGGATATCTCCATTTTCATCGGCGCGATTATTATCGGGCAACTGGTCGGCGCGTGGGTTATGACGTTCGACCCGCTGCCGAAATATTTGAACTATGTCGCTATACTGCTTCTCGTTGCGCTGGCGATTGTTTTAGTTGTGTACACCTACGACCCGCCCCACGCTCAAATCTTCTTCGACAGCGCCGCCGGGATATACGGTTTGCCGTAGTGGGGATTTTCAAAAGAAATATAATTGCAAGCTCCAATATTTTGTTTACAGTTCATATAGGATATAACATAACAAATAATGGTTAAGAGGTAAATATGGCATCACAGTTAGCTGGTGAATTGATTCGAGCATTGGATGAAGAAATTGATGCTCTTAAAAATCCTAAAGGCAGAAGTAAGGGTGGTAGTATTGTTAAAGTATTTAATGGTAGGTTGTTACGTAATATATCAGGGCTTAGTGTGTATGTTTTTAATTTAGAAAACTTTCTTACCACGTTGGATGATTCCCCTGCTGAAATAGAGATTAATGGGTTTAAATATCGTGCGCAAATATTATTGACACAGGGATTAGAAGTTGAAATTGGTATAGAAGGATTTTCTGGTAGTTTTATATCCGAAGCTACGCTTTATACTAATCTATGGTATCTATTGGAAGCACTTAAGAAAAAGTTAGAAGAAAAAAGTAATTCCACAAAAAATTCAGATTTTAATTTGAGTGAAGCCCTCTTCCTTGGGAAATTATCAGGAGAATATTCTTCAAAACAGAAGGAAATAAACTATACACTTAGTGCAGAACCGCCTAATGATGCTCAGAAAAATGCTATAAAAGCTGCTTTTTCCTCAAAACTTTCGATAATTTGGGGACCGCCGGGAACAGGTAAAACAAAAACTATTGCAAGGATTGTGGAAGCGCACCTAAATGCAGGCAGAAGTATATTACTTGTTTCGCATGCAAATAATGCTGTTGATGAAGCACTTAAAGACATAGCTGCTCATTTAAAAAGTTCATTGTTTTATCAGGAGGGTAAATTAGTTAGATTGGGGAAACCGCAAGAAGAACATTTAAAAAATATGGAGGGTAATTATCCTATGGTTCTTCTTGACAGGATAGTGGAGAAATTGGGAGATGCACTTAGTAAAGAGAATCATTCTTTGGAATATGAAAAAGCACAGGTAGAAAAAATCTTACTTGATATTGATAATTTATTTATTGCTGTGAAAAAAGTTGAGACTTTGGTTGGTGAACTCAACAGCATTAAGACCTCTTTATCTCAAGCTTTAAACAAAGTTGAGACAATAAAAAAAGAATTGTTATCAATTGATGACATACAAGCAAGAAATAAAAGAATGTTATTAGTGGCTCAATCTTATGGTACTTTCAGGCGATTTTTGACCGGTCTTTATCCTGATAATGTTCAACGTTTGATTGATAAAACAAGTGTTCGCCGCGATTCAATAGCCCGAACTCTTGAATCCAATATGGAATTAACTAAAGAGCTTAAAGGTACATCTCAGGCAAAACAAGTTGAATTGAATGAAGCAAGAATAAAAGCAAACAATTCTGCTTATGGGAATACAATAACACTCACAGAGTTAAGGGAAAGGAAAAGTAAACAAGAGACACGTAAAGAGGTAATTCTATCTAGAATAGCTGAAATTAAAAAAGAGTTGGAAGATATACAAAAGAACATTATCATAGAAGCAAAATTAGTTGCCACTACCCTAACAAAGACCTGTACGGATAAACAACTTCCTAATAGAAAATTCGATGTTTTAATTTTAGATGAAGCCAGTATGGCTCCACTTCCTCATTTATATTGGGCTGCTGGATTAAGTTGTAATTCTATCGTCATAGTAGGTGATTTTTTACAATTGCCCCCTATTTGTATCTCAGAGCAATCGATGGCACAAAAATGGCTTGCTAGAAGTATCTTCGATGTATTGGAACTTACAACGATAACAAAGGCTCAGAATGATGAAAGAGTAATGCTATTGGATACGCAATATCGTATGGTTCCTGCCATCTCCGAGATTTCAAATCGTTTCATTTATCAGGGCGTCCTAAAAAACGATTCTTCTACTACCAGATTGGCTTTGGATGATGGCATTTCTGTGTCTCCATTGGTTTTAATTGAAACAGAAAATATGAATGCTTGGTGTAGTCAACTTTCTTCTGGCGGAAGGTTTAATCTCTATAATGCATTAGTTTGTGCTACGCTTGCAAGGAATATCATCCAAAAGGAGTCTGATCATAAAATTGGGATAATTACTCCTTATAGAGCACAAGCACGATTAATTAATAAAATTGTTAAAGATTGGCAACTATCTAATAGGCTAGCAGTAAATAATATCCATACTTTTCAAGGGGGAGAAAAACAAATAATAATATTTGATACTACTGAAGGAATAGGTTTAAAAACGGCTCCTATGTTGAATGATGCAAGCCCTGATTCAGATACATTAAAGTTGTTAAATGTTGCATTTACTAGAGCTAAAGACAAATTCTATTGTGTAGCCAATACTAAAAAATTATTTGATGATCTTGGTAATAAAGCCTTATTATCACGAATAATTAATTATTTACAGCAAAAGGCAGAATGTATTAAATCAGAGTGTTTGGTGGATAATTATTTTACTGCTGATTTTGAAAAATGGGCAGATGCGTTGCTTAGCAGTAAAGATACGATAGATGAACCAATATCAGGAGAATTATATACTGAGCATAATTTTTGGGAGCAGTTCATAAAAGACATTAAAATTGTAAAACAACGTCTTTTCATACTCAGCCCCTTTATATCTATAAACCGTTCAGCCAAGTTTATGGATTTATTCAAGGCTATGGTTGATAGAAATGTTGACATCAAGATATATACAAGGCCAATAAGTCAGCAAATTGGGGAGATGGCAAATCAATCAAATGTTGTATTGAATCAATGCCGTAGTATTGGCGTTAACGTTATTGAAAAACGTAATATGCATCAGAAAGTAGCCATTATTGATAATGACATTGCTTGGGAAGGTAGCCTAAATATCCTCAGTCATCGTGATACTGGCGAACAGATGAGAAGATTTGTAGGAAACTCAACAATTGAAGAGTTAATTACAAGCCTTGAAATATTAAAAGAAGATGCTATAGGTGTCCAAACACAAGAACTTTGTCCTGGAATGGATGGCAAAGGTTGCCATCATCATGGATTTTTAGTTGTTCGTCGGAATCCCAAAGGTAGTAGATTTTTAGGATGCTCCAGCTACCCAAAGTATCCAAGATGCAAGTATATAAAACCTATATCTAGAGGTAAACGATAAAAACATTTTTAGTTGATAATTTTATTCCCCCCATAGTGACATCCCCCCCAATAGAGCCTATAATGATTCATATGGAAGAAAAGAAGTGGTTCACTTACAGGTGCATTCATTGCCGTTTTATCTGGCGGCAGTTGGTTCCCGAGGGAACGCCCAAGCCCAAGATCTGTCCCAAGTGCGGCTCTCCCAGTTGGCAGCCCAGAACGGTGGAAGAAAAGAGCTAGGGTAGCGGTCTATTTCAAACCTCATATTGCCATACTCCTTACCTGATTTTATTCATAAATTAAAAAAGGAGATTTCGATGGAAGAAGCAGGCAACAAGTCCCCCGAAGAAAATCAGTGCAGGGTCAAGGTAACCGAAAACGGACCCTATGCGGTAACCGGTGGAGTGCCGCTGGCGGAGCAAATTATACAGGTCGATAGCGATGGCGAATGCCACGGTTGGCAGGAAGGCAAGCAGTATCCCGGGCAGGAGAGCTACCGGCTTTGCCGCTGCGGAAAAAGCGTCAACAAGCCGTTTTGCACCGGCATGCATGCTGTCACCAAATTTAAAGGGCAGGAAACCGCCAGCAGAAAACCGTATGCGGAGCAGGCGCAAACATACGAGGGACCAGAATTGACGCTGACCGATGCCGAAGACCTGTGCGCTTCGGCGCGTTTCTGCCACCGCGCCGGCGGTACATGGAATCTGACCGAACAATCCGACAATCCCGAGTCGCGTCAAACGGCTATCGAAGAAGCCTGCGATTGCCCTTCCGGCCGGCTGGTTGCCCATGATAAGGCAGGGAATGCCATCGAGCCTGAATTTACTCCTTCCATCGGGTTGGTAAAAGACCCGCAGAAAGGAAAAGACGGGCCGCTGTGGGTGAGGGGCGGCATTCCGGTTGAATCTGCCGACGGCAAAACCTATGAAGTGCGCAATCGCGTTACTCTCTGCCGCTGCGGGAAAAGCGCCAACAAACCCTTCTGCGACGGCAGTCATTTAAGGTAAGATATTAATATGGTTGCAGTGGTTAATATATTAAACCGTTATGGTTCGATCCCGACAGGTCGAGATTTCGTTCCGAATTACGGAACTCAACATGTTATGAAACGGCTTTAATAATATTCGAGCATCCTGAGATCGTCGAAGGACACGAGTGAAAAAACCTCATCCCCCTGTCCCCCTTCTCCGAAATCAGAGAAGGGGGTAACTGCTATCATGCCCCTCTCTGTGTGCGGAGAGGGGGCACGGGGGTGAGGTTTTAAAGCTTATCGTCATACTGAGCGCAGCGAAGTATCTGAATGCCATTCAATAAGTCTTGGATTCTTCGTCTTCGCCTCAGAATGACAATTGCTGAGCTTGTCGAAGAACAGAGATAGAATGAATAGATTATAATTGCGTATGACCAATCGTATTCGATGATTATCAACCATTGGTATATAATTAACGTAAGCGAAAAAAATTCTTTGGGAGGTATATATTATGGCTGGAACAATAATTGTCTGGTTTATCGTCGCTATTCTCGTACTCTTATTTCTTTTTATGGGTATCTATACGGTCAAGCAGCAGACTTATGCCGTCGTCGAGAGATTCGGTAAATACGCCAGAATCGCCGGGCCGGGTCTTCACTTAAAGTGGCCGATAATAGAAAACGTTGTCGGGCGCGTTTCCATCAGGGTGCGTGAATTAAATGTGGAGGTCAAGACGAAAACTCAGGATAACGTGTTCGTCAACCTGCTGATTGCAGTCCAGTTCTTTGTTACCAAGGAAAAGGTGTGGGATGCCTTCTATAAACTGACCAATCCGCTGGCGCAGATGGAATCCTTCGTTTTCGATACCGTCAGGGCGAAAGTACCTCATATGAAACTGGATGAAGTCTTCGAGAAGAAAGAAGATATCGCCGAGGATATCGAGGCTAAACTGGGTACCATCATGCCGGAATTCGGTTATTTCATAAAGACGGCGCTGGTAAACGATATCGTTCCCGATAGCAAGGTAGCCACTGCTATGAACGAAATCAATGCTCAGGAGAGAATGAGGGTTGCTGCCGAGCACAAGGGCGAAGCCGAAAAAATCCTGGTGGTGAAGGCTGCCGAAGCTGATGCCAAGAGTAAAGAATTATCCGGTGTCGGTGTCGCCAATCAGAGAATGGCCATTATCAAGGGTTTGCGCGAGTCGGTCGAGGATTTCCAGCAGGCAATTCAGGGAATAAATGCCAAGGATGTTATGGCGCTGGTGCTTTTGACGCAGTATTACGATATGCTGACCGATGTCGGCAAGCATTCCAACAACAACACCATTTTAATCCCGCATTCGCCGGGCGCGGTCGGTGAGTTCCAGCAGCAGATATTGACATCGTTACTGGCTGCCGATATGGCCACCGAAGAGAAACATAAAAAATAGTAAATTAAGAGTAGTAAATGCCATGCTGCGCCCCGCTAGCTTGGGGCGCAGCATGCGGGGTGGGGAGATAAACAGTCATTGCGAGTTTTCCCGAAGGGAAAGCGCGGCAATCTCTACCGATATTTTTAATTCTACCATACAGTCTATTCGAGAAAGATTGCTTCATCCCGACAAGTGGGATTCGCAATGACATTATTATATTTCCGCCTGTTTTAGTGAGGAATCGAAATGCACTCGGAACTAGTTCATTTAAAGAATCGTATTATGACTGCTGAAGAAAGCGATGCATTGTTGCAAAAGTCGCAGGTCGGCAGGATAGCAACCGTTTGCCCGGAGGGTACTCCCTATATCACTCCAGTCAACTATGCTTACGAACCGTCGACGCGCCGCATCTATATACACCATGCGGCGAAAGGCGGACAACTGCTCGATAATCTGAAGATGAATAATGCTGTTTGCTTCGAAGTCGACGACCCCGTCGAAGCGGTAAATGCGCTGACAGGTAAACATATCTGCGATATCGATTATGCCTATCGTAGTGTCATCTGCTACGGAACTATGTCGATAACCGCAAACGAAGAGATGCTCAAGGGGTTGCAGCTGCTGGGTGATAAGTATGCGGCAACCGAAATCGCGAGGCAATCGAATGAGTTCGAGCAGCACAAGCTCGACAGATTGGTGGTGCTGGTAATCGAAATAGCGTCCGTATCCGGCAAATGCCGCGAACCGAAGCCGCAGACATAATAAAAGCCGTTCGTGGAGCCTGTCCTGAGGTTCTCGAAGGAAGCCTGTCGAACCACTCGGCAATCTCTACCGGATATTTTAATACTGCATGCGGTCTATTCGAGAAAGATTGCTTCGCCCCGACCTGTCGGGGCTCGCGGGGTAGGAAATACCACTCAGCGGTTCTCTCCCTTTATCAAAGGGAGAATAAGAGGGATTTTGCAAGTCATCGGAATAGAAGGAGCAAATCTCACTTGATCACTCTTCTCCAATGAGGGAAGTCTAAAATTGCCCTTCCCGGCATTCGTCACATCTTCTGTATAACTCGATTCTGTTGGCTTCCGGGTCGATATGACCCTTTTCTAAAATCTTCGGCAGTTTATCGATATGGGAGCAATGATTGTATCCGCGCCTTTTCATCTCTCCAACCAGTTGGTCGTGGCGGCGGATGAGCAGGATGGGGTCTATAAAACCTTTTTCGATAAATCCTTTAATATTTTTCCCCTTCTCAAGGCAGCCTGCCAGCATATGCAGTTCCAGGTGTTCTCCTTGCAGGTGCCTGCGGCACATCGCTTTCGGGTCAACCAGCCACATTCTCATGTATATAATCTACCATAAATCGTCTTGTAGCATGGTATAATCATTATTAAATCATTTTTCAGGGATGTATAAAGATGGCATTATTAACATATGAAAACCTGGTAGACCCGCTCCTGAAGATTGTCAGGCAATCTTTGGTTGATTTTTCCGCAATGAAAGCCGGCGATTCGTCTCTGGATGTATGCTGCGGAACGGGTGCTCAGGTGATTGAGTACGGCAGGCGAGGGATAACGGCTGTCGGAATCGACAGCGATGAGAATATGCTTGCTTTTGCTGTAAAGAACAGGTTGCAGTTAAAAATGGAGAACATCTCATTTTATATTGCCGATGCCACGGCGCTACCCTTTGATGATAAAAGTTTCGATTTTGTTTCGGTTTCTTTTGCCCTGCACGATAAGCTTCCCGATGTACGCAGCGCGGTAGTCTCCGAAATGAAACGGGTAGTGAAAAAGAGAGGCTCTCTGATTTTTATGGATTTTAACATTCCATTGCCACGCAATATCTGGGGAATGGGAGCAAATATCGTCGAATACTTTGCCGGCGGGTCTCATTATCAGGGGTTTAAGGATTTTAAAGAGAGCGGCGGGCTTTCAAAAATAGTTGAAGAACACGGGTTGGTAGCGGAAAAAACCGGGTATTTTAAAAGCGGCATGGTAGCCGTGGTGAAAGCTCGCTCAATTGTCTAGCGCTGCGTGGACTATTTCACAATCCTGCTGATGGCTTTGAACTTTTCGCCTTCGGCTATTTTGAGCAGTTCGAAAAGGACGGTCTCGGTACCTGTAACGGTAATTCCCATCTGCTTCATCAAATTCAAACCGATTTCCTTATTTTCCGCTGTCCGCGAAGAAACGGCATCGGCAACCACGTATACCTCATATCCGGCTTCCTTCAACTCTACGGCCGTTTGATAAACGCAGACATGTGTTTCTATACCGCAGACGAGAAGCTGTTTTTTGCCGCAAGCATCCAGCGATTTCTTGAATCCTTTATCGCCATAGCAGCTGAAGCTGGTTTTCGGTAGCGGTTCGATAACGGGTATTAACTCGACTATTTCGGAAACCGTTTTTCCCAATCCTTTCGGATACTGTTCCGTTACCATCAGCGGGATTTCCAGCACCTGCGCGCCGCGAATCAGTTTTATGATATTCGAAGTCAAATCCTCTTTTCGATAGATGACAGGCAGCAGTTTTTCCTGTACGTCTATTACAAGCAGGATGGCTTTATCGATTTCCAACATCTTAAAAACACTCCTTGAAAACATCCGGTTCATAAAAATACAGTTTTTCTCGTGTCAATAATATAAGCCCGGACGATATCAATAAATCGTAAATGACAGCGGACGGCCGGATTATCAAACAGGCGCTGGATGTTACTGGTTTTACTTTAACAGGTTCATTATTATAAATACCATCCACAGTATAATGGTAACCACCAGCGCGATAATCGAAATAATGAATTGTCTTTTGGAACTTTTCAGAGCGGCATTGGTTTGAGTTTCATTGAATATCTGAGCAATCAGTTTTTCAAGGTGCGCCACTCTCAGGGATAGCGCCTTGAGTGTGGAGGTCTCGATGATTCCCGGAGCGGATTGCAGCAAAGACTCCAGCTTTTCACGCTGTGAATTGAGGTTGCTGGATACATTGCCCCATTCCTTATGTATTTCTTCGACCTGGCTTTTCAATGTCTCTATGGCACTCTGGTAGTCTTTTTTATGCCATGTCTTCCAGCTGTCTACCTCGTCGCTTAAATGTTCGAGCATGTCGCGCAGGTCTACCACCTTTTCGGGTAAACTGGTATCGGTTACGGTCGCTTCTACCGCTTCTTTTATTTCCTCTACCTGTTTGATAGTCTGCGTAGCCTCGATTAAATCAGGTTCGCTGTATTTGGTTTCTTGCAGTTCTTCTATTGTTTTAATTGAATCTTCGCTCATAACTCTTCTTTTTTCATATTATCACAAGTTTGCAGATAAAACCATACTTCAGCCGTAATTTAAAACGTTTTAAACGCAAAGTGATTATGGGAAAGTAAATTTGAGAGGTATTTTATTAAATGTCCGTATGGAAATCGATGCTAGTTATCGAATTTCTCCGGAGGTATATATTCTTTAACTACTGCCTCAACAATCTTATCTATTTCGTTTTTCTTAGATAACACCCAGCGGATATAAGCCATCTGGTATCCTCGCGCCGGGTCGTAAACAGTTTCGCGTTTCCCGTGGCCGTAATTGAATTCCTGCTTTATCATTAATAACTGTGCACAGACCATGTTTATATCGAGTTTGTCCAGTTGCATGGGGAAAGTCTTCCCATCGATACCCTCGATTAAAGCGCTGCAATCTTCTCCTTTATAGATACTTTCAAACCCCTTCGAAAGTGCGTCTATTTCATCGGGTTTACTGATTTTTTTAATATGCAGGTCTATAAGCAAACGAATAAAGGTCGCAGTGAATTCTTCTTCGCCCGGCTTCTTTAAGAAAACTGAAAAATCTTTAACAGTAAGTTCGTCCGTTCTGGTAACGGATATCTCGGTCCCGTCCACTGAAGTATAAATCACCTTCTTTTCATTGGGGGGCAATGTCGCCAGCAACTCTCTTCTCTGTTCTATATCCATAGAGATAGTCTTTCATTTTAAACGATATTTGTCAACCAATCAGATATAAAAGACATATTAATCGTTGATAGCAAGCCCGTCCGGTAGTAAAATTATAGTGACGTCAATGAAATACTTCTACAAAATAGTATTTTACAGGAGGATATCATGGCAGAAAAAAGAGAGTGGACAGAGCACGAATTTATACTGCTAATCAGTAAGCCCGACCTGCCCGACGATGGATTTGCAGAAATAATACCTGAACGAAACAAGGGTGCGATTGGTGTGGTGCGAGCGGGAGTTCACAGTTTTCATACCGGTGGCGATATATCGATGCTGTCTAAAATGATGAAGACAATGTTGGAGTCGAAGAATACCCTGGTTACCTGCCCGATATGTAAGGTCTCTTTCTGATTTTTAAGCACATTTCTCCGGGATTGCCTTTTAAAAAATTCAATAACCACAGTTATTCCCAGTGATTCCTCCACGAATAACCGATTATATTATTGGGGCAACTATCCGCATAGGTTCCGCAGAGGATACACTCCGCACTATCCATCGATTATTTCTGCACCATACCGCTTACATCGAGGCTCACTTTCCCCTGGTTAACATCAATCCATTTTGATTTTTTGTTTGTAAAACGTAATCCCGAGATACAGAATCATTGTGATACCGAGTATCAGGTTAACGAAAGCTATAGGATAAAATACGATGCCGCGGACGATGAAAAGATGTGTGCTTTGAAGGGTATCGCCGTATATCATCAGCACCACGAAATTAGCTATTAAAACCAGACCGATAACCAGAAAGAAAAGATAACGCATATTGCACCTGCCTGTTCCTAATACAATTTCACTATATACGAACCGGGAGTATAAAATCAATACTTACAAAATCGCGGTTTTTATTTTATATCCAGTTGCGATGTGCAATGGGAACAACGGGTAGCTTTAAGCGATATGCTTGAGAAGCAAAAGGGGCATTCTCGGGTTTTCGCTTCCGCTTTTTGTCCGCGTTTTACCAGATTATTCACAAACCGTATCATCAGGAATACAACCAGAGCAATAATCAGGAAGTTGATGATGGTGTTTATGAACGCTCCGTAAGCGATTACCGGAGCCCCGGCCGCTCTGGCCTCGCTGAGTGAGGCATATTCAGTGCCCGACATATTTATATAAAGGCTGGAAAAGTCTATATTACCCAGTAAAAAACCGATCGGGGGCATGATAACATCGTTTACCAGCGAAGTTACTATGGCTCCGAAAGCGATACCGATGATAATGCCTACCGCCATGTCCATTACATTGCCGCGCAGGATGAAATTCTTGAATTCAGATAGCGTTTTCTTCATTTTTTACCTTCTTATAAAAATATTACCGCTTTATTGTTTTAAATTATCGGTATCTCTCATTAAACCATGGGTCGCCGCGGTAATGAAATCCTCTGGTTTCCCAGTAACCTGGGCGGTCATCCTCTGAAAATTCGATACTTGTTACCCACTTTACACTTTTCCAGAAATAAAGTTTAGGAACAACCAAACGTACCGGAGCTCCGTGTTCGGTATTTAGATCCTGTTCGTCATGCTTGACGGCAAAGAGTACGTCTTCTTCCAGAAAGTAGTCCAAGGGCAGATTAGCGGAGTAACTCCAGTAATCAGATTTTACAATAACGAATTTTGTCTCAGGTTTGATACGCGCTAAATCTACTATAGACCGGGAGCTGACACCTTCCCACAGGTTGTTCAATTTGGTCCATCCGGTGACGCAATGAACATCGGAAAACACTTTCACCCTGGGTAACGCTGTAAATTCGGCATAAGTTAAGACTTTTTCATTTTCTACCAATCCCGAAATTGTGAGTGTCCAGTCAGGATGGCTTATTTCCGGTAATACGCCTTCGTGCAAGACTGGCCAAATCTTGGTTTCAATTTGCTCCGGCGGGATTCGATCTCTTCTCAGCGTATCCGAACTGTATATCACCTCATCGGAAGGTTCGACTGTTTGAGAGGATTCAGTGGTTTCAGTGCCTTCCGTATTATCCCGGCATGCGCTCGCAAATAAAAAAGAGGTGATGGCAGTTCCGGTTAACAGAAAACCGGTATTACGGAGAAAATCCCTTCTCGAAATCTGTCTCCCCTTATTCTTTCCGGATTCATAATTTAAATCTTCCATTTCATACTCCTGTTTTTAAAGTAAACAGCGCCGCGAACCGGAATAACGAATATTTTTAATACTTAATATTATTTCTGTTTTAAATTTTGCTGTATACTCTGATTATACAACAATTTTATCTATTTCATATCATATTTTAATCTCTTTTAGGGCTTAATTCCCCGACGCAATCGTCGGGGAGAATGTCATTTTGGTTGAAAGCGGGTATTATTGGTAATATTATAAGGCGTTGACGGCGGGAATAACTTCCGGTCGACGATTATCTATCGGTAGCGGGAGGAATTATGACGCAGGAGAATCAGGAACATAAAACGGAAACGGTCGAGAGTTTTGCCGGTCTTTTAAAAACCTTCGGGCAGGCTGTAGGCGATATATTCAACGACCCCGAACTGAAGGAGAAGGCGAAGGAGTTTGCCGAAAGCGCTTCGGCTTCAGCAAACAGCCTGGTAGACAGGTTAAAGGAAGACGATGTTAAAGAGAAGTTTAGGGATGTGGGCAAGGCCGCTGAAGAATTCGGGAAAAAGATTGCCGATTGTTTCAATAAAGAAAAGAAATAATTTAAAATTACGTCTTCGCTCAACCTAACGTTTAGAAATCCGTGTCGTTATATATAATAAAATCGCAAACTTTTAGGAAATCGGGGGGTGCTATGAGCGGATATTCAAAGAATATTCTTGTTAAAGTACTTGTGCTTTCCGTAATTGTCTTTCCTCTTTTTCTCGTCGGCTGCACTGGTAATGAAAAAGTTGAAGGATTCGCTATTTACCTTACAAAAGACGATATCCGCCCTTCCCAAATGGAAGCTTTAAGTCATGTTGAAATCACAGAAAAGCCCGTTATTTCGATAGATGATATTATTTATTACAATTCGCAAACTCACGAGCTGAAATTGACTCCTGAGGCTTTTGAGCGCATCTCCGTGCTCGATGTCCCGGTTTCCGGCAGGTCTTTTGTGGTTTGCGTAGATAAGGGGCCGGTATACTGGGGAGCTTTCTGGGTTCCCTACTCCTCGTTTCTCTTCGAGGGAGTTACTGTAAGGAAACCCTTAGGGAGCGAGTTGCCTGAAATTATTACCATTGAATTGGGTTACCCCTCTAACTCTTTTTATCAAGGGGGTGACCCCAGGGAAAATGAAACAGTTTTACAATCTCTGGAGCAGGCCGGCAAATTGACTACGGGTTTATCGATTACCGATATCGACAAATTGCCTTTATCGATTAAAGGATACGAGCTTTATTCATGGATGGAAGAAGGCTCGTGGCACTTTACCCTGATAACCGGCACCAACCGCAACAAATTTATCGAAGAAATTGTATCTGAAGAGGATATCATTTCAGAGGTCGGGTGGATAAAAATTCATGTTGTCGGCGTTAGTGAAATCAAGGTAGTTCTGGCAAAACTTCCCCTGGATGAAAATGTCTTCTGGTCGGCAGGTTTAATGGCATCGGTGGGGACATCCAGTATCGTCATGGGGTATCCCCCGCAATCTGTTATCGATGAAATAGAGGAGTGCGCCGCCGCTCTGGGATTGGTGTTGACAGTACTGTAGGCTTTATCCGAAAAGTATTATTTTAGGTGCAATTCCCATTGATACTTCACCGATTCTGGAGTAAAATTCCATTATAGAAATCTGTAAGGAGTTAACCATGTTTAAAAAGATACTGGTTCCGCTGGACGGTTCGGAGTTGTCGGAATCTGCGCTGACACATGTTATCGATATTACCACGGATTGCCATGCCCTCGAGGTTATTTTAATGAGAATAAGGGAGCCGCTGGACCCGAATGTTATCGGAACGCTGGATGCCAAAGTTGCGGTGGAACTCGACCAGGCTTACCGTGATGAAGCTGCACGCTATCTCGATAAAGTAGTCGAAACTCTGAAGGAAAAGGGAGTAAAAGCCAAAACCGAAATACTGTCGGGTAATCCTGCCGAGGAAATCATCAGATACTCCCAGAAGAATGATGTAGACCTAATTATCATGTCCACACGCGGCAGGTCGGGGATTTCACGCCTGGTTTTCGGTAGCGTGGCCGAAAAAGTAATCAGGAACTCGACGGTTCCCGTCCTGATTAAACCGCCGGCTGCAAGCAAAGACAATTAAATAACGGTCTAATCCAATCATAAAAGACCTTCTCCCATTTCTCATTTTTACCGGATGAGAGGACTGGCGGAGAAGGTTTATGCTGTAGATACCTTTGTGCTGCTTCTCCCCGCCTCCAGGATTCTTCGGCCATCCCTTATGGACTCCAGAATGACAAATTACACACTGCCATTGCATGGAGTCCCTCTACAATGTCTTTCTGAGCGCAGCGAAGAATCTCATACAAATCAGGGAGGGACGAACGATTAAGCAATCTCTACAGATTATTTTAATATTGCCGTGTGGTCTATTCGGGAGAGATTGCTTCGTCCGCCTGTGGCATCCTCGCAAAGACATTTTTAAATAAAGGCAAGAAAAAGCACTTTGCTAAAGAGGGATTTTATGAATTTTTAGGGATGCCTATCCACCTCGCCGTTCTATGCATATATTCCCGGTAATCCTGTCCGAATTTAGCGAGGCAGTATTTCTCTTCCTGAATCATCTGCCATCTTTGCAGAAAAAATGTAACAACGGTAATAACCAAAAACAGCCATGAAGTGCAAGCAACGCTGACTCCGATATAAATAAGAATCATCGAAAGGTACATCGGATGCCTTGAAAAGCGATAAATGCCTCCGGTAAACGGCTTGTCCATCTCAGTTCTGCTTACGCTTACCGTTGCCAGTATTAGTATAATCAATCCTGTAATGAAAAATCCCAATCCGGCATAGAACCACGCCGTAGCGGTTTTAAAGGGCAGAAAAACGGAATATAAAATGGCTCCCATCCAGAAAACCTGTGTTATCAAGCCTGTTATTTTACCGTTGCGGTCCGGCTTAACGTCTGATGGGTGAGAGGTTCTCTTTGCGATGCGTCCGGGGAACAATGCTACTATCAGCCATTGCAGAAGGAATACTATCATGAACAGCCAGGCATTCCAGATACCCAATTCAAATGCAGGTATTACGGACACAACTCTCCTCCCTGTCGGCAATGAAAGAATTCTTCTATATGTTTTTAAAAGATATACTTATGCTCTTGCAAACTTGATTGACGCTGCTTATTAAATGATAGATAAAATCCTACTCTATCGGAATAACCTCGCCGCATTTGGGGCAGGTTACGGTAGTCCTGTAATAAGCCTGAAATTCAGCCACATAACTGCCGAGGCGGAAAACGGCATACCTGGTGCCAACGTTTTTTCGCGCCAGTTCATCGGCTTTCTTCTTCGTCTCTTCCAGATTTCCCTTAAAATCCAGGGTAGTTTTCTGCTTGGGATTGTATTTGGTCTCCTCGATTTCGTAAAGAAATTCTTCCATGGCTTATCCTCCTCTTGTTTAACTGCTTTCTAAATTATAGTACGTCAGCTCCCTTTTTAACAGATAGCGGGAAGGTATTTTTTGTCTATTTAAACAGACTTGTTTTAAGATGTATAATATCCTCATGTAATTACACAGGGAGGAATCTATGGCACAGCTTGGTATTACCGTTTCAAATATTCATTCATACGGCGGTTCGATCGATGGGGTTAAAAGCATCAAGGTATTCCGAGGTCAATACAAGTATAAAGATTTAAAGGATGATGAGCAGTATATTACCATTTCGATAAGCGGTAAAAAGAAAACTCAGAGTTTCTGGGAGGGTGAACTCTCCATGCCGATGTCGGTAGCCAAGCTGCTCGGTCAATCGCTGGTAGATGTTACCCAGAACCTGTCTTCGGTGGAACTGCAACTGGAATAATATCCGGCAATCATTATAAAAAATCCGGATAACGCTTATCCGCTTTCACGGGCTTAGGCGTTAAATGTCTGTTTGTCATTTGTTTTTGGGAAATTAGCTATGATGAAACTGGAAAAGAAACAGATTAAACAGGCATCCGAAATGCTCGCAGGTGCATTTAAGGACGAGTATAAAGATATTTTTCACGACCACCGCGAAAGAACGGTAAAAGAGCTGCTGCTTAACGAATTCTACTTGCGGTTAGAGTTTCCTTTGAGTGAAGTGTATATAACTTCTCCGCGAATGGAAGGGCTGGCGCTCTGGATGCATTCTGACAAATGGAAAAAAAGGTCGTTTCGGCGCATTTTAACATCCGGCGCCATATGGCAGGCGGGCAGGGTTGGCGCCAAGCCCCTTAAGATAATACTGGAGCAAGATAGATATATTCAAAAAAAGCATGCGGAATCGATGCCGCAGGAACACTGGTACCTCGAAATACTGGCTGTTGCGCCTGAACATCAGGGAAAGGGTTATGGCAGCCGTTTGATGAATGAAATGCTCGAGCGTATAGACGAAGAAAGCCTGCCCTGTTATGTGGAAACGGACGGGAAGAAGAATATTGCCATCTACAGGCATTTCGGTTTCGAAATCTCACAGGAATTCAATATCCCCTATACCTCCGATAAAGTCGTAGCCATGATAAGGCCTCCCTCTCTGCATAATCATTCAGAAAGATAGAAAAGTTCGTCCGGTTTTTATCCCGTAAACTAATTTCCGGGAAAGTATTGACAAAGTTAAGAAATAGTGTATAATACTATCTAGATATATCTAGATAGTATTATTAATATCTGATAAATAAGAAAGGAGGTTGAAATGTATAGAGGACATCGTTATAACGAAGACCGCTTTTTTCGCGGCTCACGGCGTGAAAGCTCTTTCCAGAAAGGCAATCTCAAGTATGTAATACTGGACCTGATAAAAGACAAACCCAGGCATGGTTACGATATTATCCGCGAACTCGAAGAACAATCGCACGGTTTTTATAAACCCAGTCCGGGTGTTATTTATCCGACGCTGCAGATGCTGGAAGAAATGGGATATGCAAAGTCATCCGAACAGGAAGGCAAAAAGATATACAACATCACGGAAGAAGGATTGAAATTCCTGTGCGATAGAAGTAATATTGCCGACGGCGTAAGAACTCGCATGAAACACAGGTGGAACTTTAAAAATGCCGGTAAGATGGCTATGATAATGAAAGAAATCCGCGACCTGGAGAAATCCATCGGTCAGAGTATTGACCGTTTGGACGAAGATAAGATGGAACGGATAAGGCAGATTCTGGCCGTAACATGTGAAGAGATCGATTCCGTAATACAGGAATAAATCATAAAGGAGAAATTAATGGGTTACTTCAGGATTTTATCGGCGATACCGGGTTTCTTTTTAAGTTCATTGTTCGTCATGCTTTTATGGGATGTGATTGCATCGAGGATGGATATCGCGGCAGACATAAACTATGTAACATCGATGCTGATAACCTTCACGCTGTGGATTGGCGTAGCTCCGCTGGCAGCAGTGGCGGGTAGAAAGAAATTTTAAAAGGATAACGTAATGAATGTTTCTCCCTGTAATGAAATAATAACCGAATATGATGCGGATAGCCGTTATTACTATGTAATCTGGCAGCCGCCGGTTGTTATCGGAGCAGGGCGAACGGAAAAAGAAGCCATGGAAGATATCGGAGAAGCAGTGCGTTTTTGTATCGAAGAGACGATCGATAAAAAAATCAGGGAAACGGGATAGATGACTACCGGTTTTATCCGGCAGTCATCACGTGCATTTAAAATCCGTATGGTGGCTGTTGAATCTGTCCCTGAGATGACTGTCCCCGCAATACCTGCACCAGGTTCAGGGCCTCGTTTTCTCTTCCACGCGGCACCGGCACCCTGATGGTGACGTACTGCCGGTTGTAGCGGTTCAGCACGGAATAGGTAATCAGCACCTGCGGTTGTACCGCGTCTTGCTGGTATGCGACATCTTCGAGGATTGCTCCGAATCCGCGCCAGACATGCAGTTCGCGGTTGAAGTAGATGCCGTCGGCGCAAATATAGGTGTCACCCGGGTATTTCTGATTCTGGCGGTATCTGGTCCATACCGACAGCCAGGCGGTAAACGCCATAAGTACGATAATTCCCAGCGCCACAAACAGGAAGATATACCAGCCGTCCTGAATGATCAGGGCAAGAATAGCGCAGATTACAATCGAAATAACAGAAATCAACACAAACATATTGCGCTTCTCGCGCTTGTTTTCTTCGTGTTCTTTAACGGCATAAGAGTTCCATTGTTCGGTGGTATAAGTCCAGTAAGCCAGCAGGTTGTTTCTTTGCAGCATCTGCCCGGTCAGAGAGGCGCGTTTGGTATACATAATGGCGACTATAAAGGCGGTAATACCGAAGACGATAGCAAAAAACATCAGAGCAAAAATCCAGTCGCCGGCTTCCACAGCCGCCAGTTCAAAAATCGCCGGAGAAAAGATCAGTATCAGGCATATTCCGCAGATAATCCACCAGATAATCGCAGTATGCTTCACAGGGTTGGGTATTTTTTCATATTGGCTGCCGCTTCCGTACATCCATTTCTCCTCTGTTTAATCCATATTTAGTTTGTTAATCGCTTTTCCCTTTTGAAAAGATAGCCGCAATACCTGCAATCGCCAGTAAAATGCCGATACCGAAAAGCATTATTGGGAAAAATCCGCTGTTATTGTCTATACTGGAAAGATAGGCAAGGACAAAGAGGACTGCGCTGAGGGCGAACGGGGCGATTATTCGAGCTGCATTCATTTTATCCTCCGCAATAAATTATAATTTTTTATTATATCACTGCCTTCAATATCCATGTATGCAGCATTGTGTCTGATGTTTGTTTGATTTAATCCTGAGCAATATCCGTCTGCTGTATTCGATATTTATTATGTTCTCTAAGATGTGTTATTACGTCAATGGCGACCTTTAACACGATCAGGAACAGCAAAGCGGCTACGGGGGCGCCCAGCAGCATCGCCAGGAAGCCGCCGATTATTATAGTCACGTGTAAAATAACAACCCGCCCGTACGGCTGAGCCATCAAAGCAGTAATTTCGGCCTGTCGATATTCGTTTTTACCGATGTAATTCTGGAAAAACGATAAACCGTGACTGCCCATCAAAATCAGCGTGCCCCATATCAAGCCGTTATTAATAACCTGCTGGTTTATCGAGCCGGTAAAGCCGCTGTTATCTGCCAATCCCGTACCGAATATGGCAACCACGAAGATACCGTGTACCAGTGTGAAGATGCCGTAATGCAGGCAGAAAAAGGGAATCGCGGCTAATTTTACTGCCGGTTTTGCATTATCGGAGGATGCCGTGAGCATCTTTAAGACGGTATAAAAACCGATGACCAGGTTTTCGGTCCAGAAGAAAAGCAGCAGCGGATATGTTTGCCAGTTAAAAAAAATCACCCCGATAACCGGATAGAGGTTGGCAATAATCAAAGCCCAAACCGAGGGTTTCGACAGGTTTTGCCTTTCGAAGAAAGCCTGAACCGTAGCCGGCAAACGATTGCTCATTCGTTAATTTTCTTCTTAAAAATTAATTAATTTAAATCCGGCTGGATTAACCGAAAATAATGTCCAGTATATTCAAGGCGTCATCTCTTTTGCCTGCCAGGATATCCAGGTTGTAGACCTCCGTAAACCCGCAATTGTTGCATGAAGCAAATACATAGCGGTTATGTTGTATATCCAGCAGCTTTGATAACCCGGTTCCCGACATGGCGAGGCTTTTTACCTCGGCGCCGGTGGAACGGCATTTAGCGCAAACGAATCTGGATTCAAGCTCTTTTTCGATGTTTTTCATGGCAACTCCTTAATCCCCGAGCGGATGTTTCAATTATAATAGCAGGGATAAACTACTTTTGTAGCGGGAAATCCAATTTATCTTTATTGCTTTTATAACAGTTATAACAAGTTGGTTTCATAATTGTAGATTTATTTGACTCCCCACAAATATGGCAATATTTCTCTTCATAATCATTATTCCCAAATTTTTTCCAAGAACTAAAGCATTTTGAGCAATATGGACTTTTAGGCTTAAGTTCGATATTGTCGTTACATCTTATACAAAAACCAGAACCTGTTGAGTGAGCTTTAGCGATTTTTTCGTTCCTTTCAATTTTTGGCACCTGTGTTACAGATACTTTATATTCGTCACTTATACGTACTAATCTCATAGCCTCTTTATAAATATTATCATATAAATCTGAATCATTTTCTTTGTTAATGTAGATACCCATTTCATTATTATTGGTTTGTGAATAGTCATATAAATTCATTGAAGTTATTATCGCTTCTTTTTCATTTAGATAGCATTTTGCATGTAAATTCTGGCAAAAGCTTGTTCTGATAGTTTTCAATGTCTTAAGCCAGTTGTGTTCTGCCAACTCAAGTTCGTTTTTCCCATATATTAATCTAATATCTATCTTCATACGGTCTTTATCTTCAATGGATTGTTTAAGACGGTCTCCAATTTTTAAATAGGGACTTATTAATATCAACTTTTCATTAGAATTATTAATGAGCTGACTTAAATAAAAAGAGACGCCAGTTGTGTCGAGAAATTGTGCCATAATATGATGTCCTTTCTGAATAGTAAATAATTGTGCCTATTATAACAGTACAGTAATATTATGTCATTAATTTTTATACACAAGAGGTAATTTTTATCTCAATACTGATGAAAATCAATCGAACAAGTGGTATAATCAGCCAAAAGTTACGCTGCGGAGGGAGGGAAATAGATGTATATTGCGGGTCTTATTTTATCATTGGCAGGCTGGTTGTTCCAGGGATACGAAACTTTAATCAGAAAAACACACAGAATCAATATTTTTCTTCCGGTAACTTATTGTGCTGCCTGTGTTCTCTTCGGCATCAACAGTTTTCAGATGGATGAGATTTTATTCGGCGTCCTCGATATCTTGATAGCGGTAATAGTCGCTGTAATAGCGGTTTTCCTGTTTTTGAAAAGATAATCCGTATTGTTGAAAAAGAAGTGGTTTGGTTTAATCAATCCTGCTTGCTTTTAAATAATCAGAAGCCGCCAGCGGGTCTATAGCATGGCGGCTTTATCATTTGTTTCTGTATTACGACAAAGCTGATTATTATTCCCAATTCTTGATTAACTTGCCGTCTTTGTCCTTCATAACGCCGGCAACCGCCATGATAAAATCGATCAGTGCCCAGATGCCCAAACCCCCGGCGGTGAAAAGCATCAGCAGCCCTGTTCCTATCTTCCCAAGGTAAAAGCGGTGAACTCCGAAAAACCCTAAAAACCAGGCGAACAAAGCAACGGCCAATCTCGATTTCGGTGATATCTCAGTTGTCTCCATACCATAAGCTCCTTTAAAAGCGAATTTCTAATAAATCTACTCCGTGCGGGATGCGTTGTCAATACGGATTGTTGGGATAGTATCGTGGTTTTATCCTTATAGTATTGAAAAAAGGAAAGAGTAAGATGTTTTGTAGTAACGTTTTAGAGGTAAAAATACCTTCTCAAACTAATACAGGCAGCTTTATTGCATTGTTGTTGTATAATATATTTCTATGGATATAAGTTACCCGGAAATTGGCATATGCGGGCTTTCTTGCAGGCTTTGTCCAATGTATCAAACCGATGCCGCCAGTAAATGCAACGGATGCAAAAGTAAGGACAGGATGGCTCTCGGATGTCCGTTTATTACCTGTGCCATAAAGAAAAAGGGCGTCGAGTTCTGCTGGGATTGCGGCGAAAATGAGTCCTGCGAGAAATGGAGAAAACACCGCAAAGCCGGTAAAGAGTACGATTCGTTCAAGTGTTATCAGAAGCTCGAAAACGACATTGCATATATCAGGAATTATGGCGTTCAGGCATATAACGAACAACAGAAAATCAGGGAGAATCTTCTGCTCAGATTGCTGAAAGATTTCAACGAAGGCCGCTCCAAGAGCTATTACTGCATCGCCGCAACCGTGTTGGATATAAAAGAATTGGAGGGTGCGCTGGCAGAAGCGGATATCAAGTCACAATCACTGACCATTAAGGAAAAAGCCAAATTGATGCATTCCCTGCTTGACGCAATAGTTTTAAACAGGGGATATCAGCTCAGGCTCAGAAAATAAAACGGCATTGACCGGAATCGTGTAACTTCTGAAAGTTCGCAGTGAATTCGGATTAGCATTAATTACTGCTATGATTGATAACAATCACCTCTGTTATAAGAATAATATTGACAAATAATCGATAAGGGGTTAATACTGGAAACAATCTGGCACTATAGAAAAATAAGCGAAAGGGGTTATTCACAATGAAACGTCTGTTTCTGATAATGCTTGCAATCCTGATTGCGCTGTCGACTTTGCTTTCACTCGGAGCGGAATGTTCAATGTCTTCAACCACTCCCAAAATCAGCGAAGCTACTTTGGCTTTGTGGGTGGACGGCAATGCCAAACCGGTTGACGCCACGAATAAATTCTATGTTGATACTCCGGCAATCTACTGCTCTCTTAAAGTTTCCAACGCTCCGGCAGCTTCCGACATAACCTCCGTCTGGATATATGTGCAGGGAGAACTCGAATTAACAAATTATGAAATAGCCAGCTATGGAATAACAGCCGAAGGCACCACTTACCTGTATTTTTATATGAACCGTCCGGCGAGCGGTTGGCCGATTGGCGAATATAAGCTGGTTCTTTATTTGAATGGGGAAGAATCGGGCAGCCTTCCTTTTACGGTAGAGGCAAATTAAATCATCGTCTTTTAAAAGACAATCTAAAATTGCTAATGGCTTATTCCATTGACAAAAAGAAGTACCATCCTATTATCAGGAAGTTGTGCGGATAAGTACGGCGCAAAAAGAAGCGGCAGGTAAATGCCTACCTGCTGCTTCGTGCTCAATTACAGATGTGATATTTTTATCTATGGCTGGAAGGGAGGGGGGTCCTGTATTTGAACTTGGTTAACACTACCCTGACCGTTATCTCCCCTGACTTTGTCGCCGCCGGCGCTCACTGTGGAAGTTGAAAAAATAAAAAGTACCGCTACTAACGCTAAAGCTATCAATAACCGCTTCATATTGCCACCCCCATATTTTGATATATACGACCATTATATTTGATAGGATGTGAATATGCAATAGTACTTTATAGCAATAAATCAAGAATTAAGATATATAAATAATGAAGTAGCAGCACCCGGAGTCGAACTGCCGTCTTTCATTATAAGCTAGGAACGAATCATTACCAGTGTCATTTTAAACCGCTGTGTTGCCCTTAAGGAATGAGGTTCGTTTGCCGGCATAATGACAAATTCGCCTTGTTTGACCGGCAAGCTTTTACCGGATATGGTAACTTCGGCTTCTCCTTCTACTACATATACGAATGCATCGTACGGAGCTGTATGTTCGCTCAATCCCTGCTCTTTGTCGAAGGCAAACAGCGTAATAGTTCCCGTTTTCTTATCGACGATGGTTCTGGATACTACCGAGCCTTCCTGATAAGCGATCAGACTGTTTAATTCCAATGCTTTGCCTGTCAGTGTATTTGTATCCATAATCATTTACCCCTTGCAAAGTAATTCATGAATAATAAAAAAGCAGCAGCGCATGCTTTCATAAAATAATATACCATTTATCTTTATCGGTGTGGTAACATTTTAATAGGGTATCAACAGGATATAGATAAATCTGGAGGGCAAAATGGATTTAATGCTAACATTTGGATGGGGTTCGCCGATAGGAATCGGAGTTTTCCTTGCATGTCTGGGTTTAATGATTTTCCTGTTATCTAAAGTCGGTAAAGACAAAGAAAAAAGGAGCTAGTCCATTATATAGCCTGTTCGATTTGCGTTTGATGATGACCTGGGAGACAGGCGCAGGTCTAAAAACGTAGATGTCAATAAGTTCGCAAGAGTTTATTGCATAATGCTTTGTTTGCCGTTTTTGGAATGACTAATCAGGTTTGTAACTAACTGGATTGCAAACAGGACAAGCATGATAATTCCCCACAGCATTGAGACCTTCCAGTTCATTACGATAAACCCGTAGTTCACAGCATAGTAGAGCGCCAAATAGGGAACCAGCAATTTCCAGTTCTTCTTCCAGTTTCCGCGGAAGTCGATTTTTAAAACATAATCATACAGCCATTCCACCAGCATAAAGAGTAAAAATATTCCCAGGAAGATAGTGTATTGAATGGTTTGATGGGCCTGTGCGGTGAGTACGATGCCGTAGATTGCCGGAAGCGCCAGCAGAAAATAAATCCAGCCGATTTTTTTCAGCAAGGTTAACCTGTTCTTTCTAATCAGAAAGATAAAAATCAGGAAAAGATTATTCAATATTCCGAGCGAGAAAAACAGCAGTTCCAACATCGAATAGCCTCCGGGAGGCCAGGTTACAACCGGTTCGGGCCTCGATACTAATTCGATTCCCCAGATTGCCAGCAAGCTGATTACGGCAAGCGCTACCTGTGCAGGAACCAGTCTCCAAGCCGTTTGCCGTGGCGAAAGATTACTTAACAAGTTATCCCAAAAAGACGGTTTCCGTGTGCTTGCCGCAGCCGTTTCTTTTTCACGCAATTTTAAAAGCAACCGAATTTTCAGATCTTTTTTATAAGAATCTGATGGTTCCCGGCGGCACTCGATTATCCTGCCGGCAGTTTCTATATTTGAACGATAGTCCTCGCTTATTTGCCTGTCATCTTCGATTTTCTTACCGGAAAGCAAGCGGTCTAGGTCTTTTGTAAATTCTTTTTCGGTTTTATCAATTCTACCCATTATAGGACTCCTTGAAAGCTTCTCCAAGCTTTTTTAAAGACCGGAAAAGCTTTACTCCTACGTTGGACTCGGAAAGTCCCAGTATTTTAGCAATCTGACGGTTATTAAACTCAGCGGCAAATTTCAGACGGATGATTTCCTGTTCCTCTGCCGTGAGTTCTATCAGGCATCTGTTGAGATATTCCCACTCCTCTTTTTTCTCCAGCTCCTCATCTGGAGAATCATCTTCCGATACTATATCAAAGGTCTCATCCAGAGACTCTGTTTGTCTCTTTGCGTTGGTTCTGTAGTAATCAATAAGCGTATTGCGCGCTATCGAAAATATCCAGGTGGAGAAAGCCGCTTTATCGCTGCTGTATCTCTCGAAATTATCGAGCGCTTTCTCAAATACGGTCGATGTTAAATCTTCTGTCAACTGCTCATTATTCACTTTATAACTGATATAACGGTAAACCTTCGGCATGAACTCGTCATACAGTTCTGCAAAAATTACCGAACTCTCCGAACCTTGTCTTGTCTCTCGCATACTGTTTATGTTTTTACTGCCTATATTAATATACGATTAGGATATATTAGTATTACACCTGATAACGCAAATAATCAATCATTTTCGATAATATTTTTTACTTAATCCATATAAAAATTCAAACTTTTTTTATTGTCCGGATGTAATACTTCTTTTTGCAAATCGTATATATATAGTGAAAAAGGTCGAGGCTCAAAAAATATAAAGGAGGGACAATAAAATGAAAAAAGTTTTAGCAGTGGTAGCGGTAATTCTGGCGACAGCTTGTCTGGCAGCCGGATGCGGGGCACAGGAAGTTATGGCATACAGCAATCCATCGGAGATTATCGAAACGGATGCCAACGGTGAGTTCATAATCCAAATCGCGCTGCCTTCCAATCCCAGCACCGGTTATACCTGGATAGCGACATATGATACTGCCAAGCTTGAACTGGTGGAGGATACCTACGAAGCCGATGATTCGCAGGCTATGGTTGTAGGCGCCGGCGGTACTCAGTACCTGCGTTTCAAAGCGCTGCAAAACGGTGAAGCCACTATTAAACTGGATTACCAGAGGCCGTGGGAAAAGGAATCCATAGACCAGAAGGTTTTCACAGTTAATATTGAGTAATGCTGTTAAATCGAATGGTAATTCACTCTAAAGCCCGTCTCTTGGCAGACGGGCTTTGATATATAAAAAGCAGAAGCTATAGGGATTTAACTGATGAGTGAAGCTTTATCTAAAATTGCCGATGCTGCGCAAAAAATCCAGAACTATTTCATTTAAAACAGCAGGCTGTTCTTCCATCGGAACGTGCCCGGCGCTAGCTATTAAACTAAATTCGGCATCAGGTATTTCATTCCGCCATGAGTCCAAATCTTTTTGAGAAACCCATGTATCGTTGTCTCCGCGGATAATAAGAGCCGGAAACATCAGCGTATTAAGTGGAAAGTCGATAGCGTTTTGAGGCATATCCCTAACCATGGCTAGAAGCGACTGTTCCCATCCAACTCTGATTGCCCTGTCATAATAACCGTCGATAACATCCTTACTTAATATGTCCTTATTAAAATATGTGCTTTCAAATATCGACCTGAATTTGTCTTTACTCAAGTAGTTGGTTAAAATAACTCTTCCCGATCTTTGAAAAGGCGGAAAGTTCAGCAGTACATTTGGGAAATCCGAGCTTTTCTTTATAATTATAGAACCATCGACGCTAATCATTCCAAGTACTTTCTCGGGGTACAAATGAGCAAAATGAAACATCACGCTGCTGCCCATACTATGGCTTATCAGATAAGCTTGCTCTGCACCGATTTGTTGCAGTACCTTATTTACAATTGCAGCCTGTGCTTTATGCGAATAATCGGATTGAAAGTCTCTGCTGGAAAGGCCGAAACCTTTCAAATCCAGCGCAATAACGCGGTATCCGTTCTCGACGAGGAACGGGATGTTATTTCGCCAGCTAAACGTTGAACCACCGAACCCGTGTATAAGTACGATAGCCTCTCCTGTAGCCGGCCCATGTTCCTCGACATAAATATTATAGGATTCGATATTTAATAATTTTCCCGACGGGCTCATCAGGGACTGAATGGATGCTTCGCTTTCGACATCGGAGAGCGGGATTAGATAAGGTAGCGCAGTCAGTATGAAAATAATCGCCAAGAAAAATACTATGATTATTTTATATTTGCGTTTCATACAAATAATTATATAGCACCGGAATGAAACAAAGTAGTAGCGACTGGATTTGCATCGCTAACAAATCGTTTAATCCATTTCTCGTTTACTATTGTTATCTTAAATACTCTCCCTGGAAAGCTGTAAATCTCGCAAAAGGATATACACCGGGTATCCATGTTTTATCTGGAAATATCGAAATCCATATCCGATCGATTGATTACCACTTACCAAGGTCTTTCATTGTTTGAACAACAATCGGAAAATTGGAGGAAGCACTGGTACCACCCATAGCACTGGCAACAGATGCGGCTTCGACTACTTCTCTTTTGGTAGCACCGGCCTCTACCGCAAGTTTGGTTTGATAAATAATACAACCGATACATTCTATTCGTACGGCAATAGACATAGCCATCAAACGCTTTATTTTGTTACTCAGTGCGCCGTCCTGATATATCATATCGTTGAAGTTATCTCTGGCGGCATATGCTTCCGGCTGTTCGCTTTTGAACTCCTCTACAAGCGTTTCTATTTCTTCAAGGTATTTTATGCGGCTGTCCATATTACAAGCCTCCTTCAATTGTATATTGAACTATATATTATAGTAGCATAATTCACAATTGAAGTTAAAAATAAGGCAACAAAATTATTAGGCTGGCGGTTAGCATGTTGTCTGGATTAAATCAAGGTAGAAAGCCTTAACAAATGTTGGTAAAATAACCTGGGGTGATTGAATGGAAAAAATCGGAAGAAACAGTCCTTGCCCGTGTGGTAGCGGGAAGAGGTATAAATTTTGTTGCAGTACATCTTCCATTAATATGCTTGGTGACGAGATTGGACTTTTTAAACTTAATCGGGATATCGCCTACACAGGGCAGACTGGCATTCTGAGAAAGAATCTTTGTACTGGTTATATGCTAAAGAAACAGGAAATCTTTGCAGAATTGTCCAGAAAACAAAATGAAATTGCTTCTTCCACATCCAGCGCCATTACTTGCGCAAGCGGCTGTAATTACTGCTGCATATTAATGGTTGGGGCTACGATACAGGAGATTGAATTAATCGTCCATTACCTGTATCAAAATGAAGAACTCTTTAATTACTTCATCGATATATATCCGGTCTGGATATCAAAGTTAAGAGAAGTTGATAATCTTCTCAGGGAACAATCAAGATATAAAAACGTGTCTGCATATAATACATCAGGTAAAAAAGAATCACAGTATCGCTGTAACTATTTATTGAGCGCATCTCTTGCCGGGAAGTGGCAGATTAAGCTCGAAAATCGTATTTTAATCGTGAAAGAAAAACTATACTGCCCGTTCTTGCGTGAAGGGGTGTGCTCTATTTATGAAGTGCGTCCCTTTTATTGCGCTGGCTATATTGCGACCACTCCCTGCGAATGGTGTAATCCTCTTTGTTCTACCGATTATTTGAAAAAGAAAGCGTATCAAACTTTCGAAATCAATATGGCTGATGACCTGTCCTTTTATACGGGAAATCTGGAGAAACCGGTTTGGTCTTTCATGCCTATAATGGTTTACGACACATTAAAATATGGTCCTTCAGCCCTGAATAAGATGAAAATTATAGAAGGAAGCTCGATGAAATGCTATACTGCCGGCAAAACGAAGCCGTGAGGTTTGCCTTACCAGGAAGCTTCTGAAATATTATTGGAACAAAAAGAATCTTTAAATGAGTAGAAGATCTAATTAACCGAACTTAATTACCAGACTCATAAGGTCGCGAGGAGTATATATAAAAAGGATTAAGTTATGCCAGAACAAATTATTATTGCTTCTATATTAATATTTGTAGCGTTATTGCTATATTCTATAGGAGTCTGGAGTGAAAGATTTGCCGGCAGGTTAAAGGTTTGGCATTTACTTTTTTTCTGGGGCGGGTTATGTTTTGATACTGCCGGAACAGGCATCATGTTTGAATTCGCCGGACAAATCGGATTTGATGTACACGGTATAACGGGTATACTGGCAATTTTGTTGATGTTTATACATGCTATTTGGGCAACTGCTGTAATTATACGCAAGGATGAGAAAGCTATAGTAAATTTCCATCATTTTAGCGTTTTCGTTTGGCTTATCTGGTTAATACCTTTTATTACCGGTTTGTTTGTATCTGCCGGATAGATATAATTTCCCCATACATTTGAACTATTTATGATTAGACCAGAAAAAACAAAGTAGCGGCGACCGGGATTTAAATTATCTTTAGTAAATCTATTTCAAAAGTTAAATTCTTACCCGCCAGTGGATTATTGGCATCTATTGTTACGTTTGTATCGGAAACATCGATAACTTTAACCTGAGAGGTTCTTCCACTGCTGTCCGTCATTGTAAGGTAATCTCCGACTACTATATTTTCTCCGCCCTGTATCTGGCTTCGTTTTACTGTGATTAAAAGGTCTTCCCTGTATTCTCCGTATGCGTCCGCCGCCGTAATTGTAATGGTTTTGGATTCTCCGGCCTTCATCCCCACGATGGCTTCTTCGAATTCAGGCAGCATAGTGCCTGCTCCGAGTACGAACTCGAGCGGCTGATTGCCGACCGATGTCTGATATACAGTGCCATCTGCCAGGGATAAAGTGTAATCTACCCGGACGGTATCCCCGTCTTTAGCTACAGCATTCGAGCTGCAAGCCGATAACATTAAGGCTCCGAATAAAATGGTAAATATTAAGCTACAGATAAGAATAACGCGCATATTTTTTACTATCAGGACTCCAATAAATACACAAGATTATACAACAAATTATGGGGTCGATGTCTATTTGAGATAGAAAGTAGCAGCGACTGGATTTAAGCCTTAGCTATTTTCCCTTTTGGCTTTTGTATAACTTGTTGACAAATCGGCAGCTATCATTATTTGGAGGATTATAAAAGCACATTTTTTCTGGGTTGTTTTTAGAAAATTTCAAACAACCCCAGCATTGACTAAACAGTCTGACTTTATGTTGTTCTGTATAAGCTTGGCACAACCTGTTTGCCAGTTCGAGGGAAATCGAAACATCATTTTCCATTCGTATACCTCCCGAAAAAAGTGGCAGTGACTTAAATTGCTTCCTTTCCTTTTTCTGTTATATTTACTGGCAATATCAACCTTAAAATATTGGAAGTAATTGTTAAAAAGACCGTTTATCCATTCGTAAAAATGATGCAATTTCCTTATGCAGTTTTCTTATCCAGCTTCAGCGCTGCGTACTCAATGATAACGCCGTATATTATCCCCGCAATGAATCCGATAACATCTTGAAAACCGGTGGAGCTGTAAAAAGCGAACGAAACCAGTAAACCCAGAAGCGCTCCACGCCCGACTGCCTGTATTGTACTAAGCTTAAACGCTGCCAGTCCGATGACGATTCCCAGGAGTAAACGGTTGAACCAGAAAGAAAAAAGATAAGAAGCTTCATGTTCAAATCCCGACCTTAACTGTGCACCCACGATACAGACGATTCCAAGTAGAGCACCTGTAACAACGCATATTAACATTCTTTTTGTGAACATACTTTTAACCGCTCCTTTAGATATATTTCCAGTTATTTTATTGCGATTGCTGCTACTTAAGATGAAGAATTGATTATAACTATTATATCACGCCGATTTCTTGCCTGTCTTAGACATTGGAACTGTTCTTCTTCTTGTTCGATTTTCGTGCGATGATAGTCCTAAGAAAATCAAAGGCCAAGATGTAAATGTAGTGATGTTTTAGGTGTATAATACTAGTAGATCAGTACAGGATTTAATTTGAATTTATTTTTTGATTATGAACTAGAATAATAAAGGAGAAAATCTATGTATAAAAAAATACTGGTACCACTTGACGGGTCTAAAACAGCTGAAGAGGTATTACCTCATGCCAAAGCATTGGCATATTCTGAAGGAGCAGAGATAATCATATTAAACGTCGTCGCTAATCCTGCTGTGGAGTTCGCTTTTTCAGATCCCGGTATTGCCGCAGAAACGATTGCAGAGGAGGAAGCCGCCGGTAAAAAATATATGTTTGAAATAGAATCCCAGTTGAAGTCTGAGGGGTTTAAGGTTTCAGCAATACTGGCAGAAGGATCTGCAGCAAATGTAATTCTCAAAATGGCAGAACAAAATAAAGTCGACGTAATTGCCATGTCAACTCATGGACGTACAGGGCCGGCACATTGGTTTATTGGTAGTGTTGCGGAACGAGTAGTACGCAATTCAAAAATCCCGGTCGTATTGATACGTTCTAATAAATAATAAAAAAGTAGCAGCGACTGGGATTGAACTGGTGCCCGTGATATAATGAGTTACAGCCTCAAATATTATCTGTCTAAATATAAAAATTACCAATAAGCCAGAACCAAACAGTAACCGTCTAAATTTACATTATATAAATTAATACACTGGGTTTCATCACCATATCCACCTCGTGTAATACACCAGTTACTGAGTTCCTTTTTTAATGCGTCAATGTCCCATATTTGTTTATTAAGTTCCCCGCCTATTTGCAAAAAAATTGAATAAAAATGATGTATTCCACTACCAACATTATCTTTAAGTGGTTTTAGGTATTTATCTGTCCAGTAAGATTTTACATTTAGCTCATTTTCCCAAAGTTCAGCTGTGCCTTGGGCTTCGAAACCTAGTAAAGCTATTATGTCTTTACGAAATTGATCTCTCGCTCCTTTAGAAGCTATGATATCTCTATTTGGAGTCCCCACTGGACGTACTTTAAATTCAAACCAAAACCAATCATTTCCAGTATCAGATAATAGGCAAAGGTCGGCATACTTCCAGTGTTTGTGATTTTCTTTACGAGGCAAAACAGGGAAACGTGTGACATAAGGAACTTCGCTATCAAAGGGTATTAAGTGAGTCTTATTAGATTGCCTATTGAATTCTGCAAAAAGTTCAGCGTGAATCCACGGTTCAGGATTGCCCCATTTTAAGGCACCTGTATCGTGTTCGAGAACTGCTGAGAATATATTCAGGAATTCATCTGCTGTCATAACAGTTATTCCTCCAATGAAAGGAATTTGTAGGAAATTATAGCATAGTTTATGTACTTATTGGGATAAAACCATTGATATCGGTCAAATCACGGAGTAAAATTCGCTAATATATGAGGTCTTCATTAAGGGGGGTTTAAAGTGAAATATGAAACGGCTTATGAAAAAGCAATTGACCTTCTTGATCGAAATGTAAAACTTCTATTTCAAAGGTTAAACTTTTTTCTTGTGGCAACAGCTTTCCTACTTGCCGCTTTTGGGGCTCTGATAACCGGAATGGGCACTATATTGGTATATATTGGGGCTATACAATTGCAGGATTCGTTTTATCTATGCTTTTTGCTGCAACAAACTATCTAAATACTGGGATAATCTGTAAGATCAAATTATATATCAGTACCTTGGAAGAAAAAGAATTAGCTCTACCGCTTGAAGCTGGAGATAAACCACCCTATAAAAAAATATATGATATTGAAAAAGAACAAATGGACATGGGTAATATTCTATTCTTGATATTGAAAATGTTTGGTAGTATGTGGAACTTATTTTGGCATCCCAAAGGAACAGTAGATAAGAGCAACGCTGACCATACTTATATTGTCCCGATGTTTTTTGCAGCTGTGTGGTTAGTATTGGTGATACTGGCTTTCTGTAATTTACCTTAATTACATAAATATTTATTCTGTTATTAATCAGTCAGAGTTCTTTGGTTATTTGAGGACACGGTTTCTGAGAGGAATAAAAAAGTAGCAGCGACTGGAATTGAACCAGTGACCAAGGGCTTATGAGTCCCCTGCTCTACCTCTGAGCTACGCTGCCACGCTTAAAACTTATTCTGTTACCTGAAATATTGTATTGTCCTGCAGGTCTGTTGTCAAATACAAACAAGATAACAAACGCTACTTCTTCTCGTATTCCCGGCAATAAACAGCTTTGGGGCGTTCCCTGTTATGACAGGCATTCCGCCAGTTCCACTTGCAGCTGTTGCACAGGATTACGTTCATTCCGAGCGCTTTTTTGATATTGATTACTATGCGGTTTCTTAAAGGAAGATGTTGCATTTTTAATAATAAATTGGAGTAAAATATAATATAGTACTAAATTCTGTAGCATTATTATAGCAATTCAGGTGCTAAACGGCAAAGTATGTGATAGAATAATCAGGTTTATCTTACGAAGGAAACGGCTTTATGGCAGAAGTTCAGAAAGTCAATGAAGAAAAATTGAATTTGGATACACTGGACTGGAAGGGTATGACCTGGATAGATATCGCTCCTCCGGGTCAAAGTGAAATCGATTATCTGGCAGAAAATTATCATTTCCATCCGCTCGACCTCGACGATACCTTAAGCCGCCGCCAGCGACCCAAGATTGACGAATATAAAGATTACCTGTTTATCGTTTTCCACTTCCCCATCTACAGCAAAGAAGAAAAGGTTCTCATCTCCAGCCAGATATCGGTTTTCATCGGGCAGGATTACCTGATTACGATACATAAAGGTGTTTTAAAACCGCTGGTGAAACTTTTCAGGGAATGCGAACTCGATGAGGAATCGCGTGAAGAGTACCTGGGGCAGGGGCCGGGTTTTCTGCTGTATCGCATACTCGACCGCCTTGTCGATTACTGCCAGCCGATACTTAATAAGGTCAGCGACGGAATCGAAGACGTTGAGGATAATATTCTTGCTGAGCGCAGGGGGCAGATTATTCGAGAGATATCCCGTCTGCGCCGGGATGTGATTGCCTTTCGCCGTATAATCTGGCCGATGCGGGCGGTTGTCGGACGGCTCGAGCCTCGAATCCACCGTTTTATAAACATAGATATGTCGGTCTATTTCGGCGATATGGTCGACCACCTCGACAGAATCTGGGACGGGCTGGATGAATACAAGGAAATCATCGAAGGTCTGAACTATACTCATGATTCCATGGCAACCAATCGCACTAACGAAACCATCAGAATACTTACGATTATTGCTACGGTTATGCTGCCTGTAACCGTGGTTGGCAGTTTATACGGCATGAATATCGATATGCCGTTTGCCGAGTCAGACTATGCCGTTTTTATAGTTTTCGGGCTGATGCTGACCATTATTTTAGGCGTCCTTCTGCTTCTGCGCAAGTTGCGAGTTATTTAATCCGTTTCTGCCAAAGAAAGGTTTTTATCAATGAACGTAACGCACCGGTTTGTCATAATCAGCGCAGTTTATATTACCTGCCTGATAACCGCCAACATAATCGCCGTTAAAGTTATCGGATTCGGCTCCGTGGTAATGCCGGCGGCAATAATCATCTTCCCTTTAAGCTATATCTTCGGTGACATCCTGACCGAGGTTTACGGCTACCGCTGGGCGCGCCGCGTAATCTGGCTGGGTTTTGCCTGTAACCTGATATTCGTCGTCTTTGCATATCTGGGTCAACTGCTGCCTGCCGCTTCTTTCTGGAATGATCAGCAGGCGTACGAAAGCATTCTGGGATATGCTCCGAGATTGCTGTTAGCCTCTGTTTGCGGTTACCTGGTGGGGGAATTCGTCAACTCCTTTATCATGGCAAAAATGAAAGTGGCTACAAAGGGTCGCTGGCTTTGGGCGCGCACTATCGGCTCAACGGTATTCGGACAGGGACTGGATACGGCTCTGTTTATTGTTATCGCCTACATCGGCACGGCATCCTTTGTTCCCCTGATGATACTGTATCACTGGCTGATAAAGGTAGCTATCGAAGCGCTGGCGACACCCGTAACCTATAAAACGGTCAATTATTTAAAGAGAAAAGAGAATGTAGATACTTATGACAGGGATACCGATTTCAATCCGTTCAAATTGTAAATCAGTCGCTTTCCGGGAAGCGGAGAAGCTGTGAAAATAAGATTTTTAGGCGCGCATAATACCGAGACCAGAGATACCAGGCTCTCCGGCTTGCTGGTGGATGACGTGCTGGCTCTGGATGCCGGAGGGCTGACATCCAGCCTGACGCTTTCCGAGCAGTTGGGTCTCAAGGCTGTGTTGATAACACACCGGCACTACGACCATGTAAAAGACCTGCCTCTTTTAGCCATGAACCGCTCATTAAACGGCACAACGATAGATATCTACTGCCTCGAAAGCACGGCAGAGGCGATTGGCGGCAACTTGCTGGGTGGCAGCCTCTATCCTGATTTCCTCAAGGTGAACGGCAACGGCAAGGTAACGGTCAGGTTGTGCCCGGTAAAACCCTATCTCAAGTTTCAGGTCGAGGGTTATTCGATTATTCCTGTCCCCGTACCGCATTCGGTACCTGCCGTTGGTTACCGTATTTCGGGAAAGGGAGGCAAGTCCTTCTTTTATAGCGGGGATACAGGGCCGGGATTATCCGCTTGCTGGGAAAAAGTTTCTACCAAATTGCTGATAACGGAGGTAACCGCCTCTAACGAATACTCGAAGTTCTGTAGTGAAAAAGGTCACCTCTGTCCCTGCCTGTTAAAAGAAGAACTGGTCTGTCATCTGAATACCAGAGGATATATACCGGATGTAGTTACGGTGCATATGAATCATATGCTGGAAGAAAATATCCGTAAAGAATTACAGGAAATTGCCGAAGAGCTGGAAATATCTATAAGTATGGCTTTCGAAGGCAAGCAAATGCTAATCTAACCTGCCGGGAGCGGGACGGATGAATGCTTTCAAATTTATAATCGATTGCAATGCGGGTAAGCTGGTAAAATGGCTGCGCATGCTGGGCTATGATACGGTATTCTTTAAAGGCGATGACGATGCGGAAATGGTGTCAGCCGCACTCTCTGAAAACCGCATCATTGTAACACGCGATACCGGTATAATGAAGCGGCGGCTGATAACTTCCGGTAAGGTGTCGGCGGTACTTCTAACCAGTGAAATTGCACAGGTGCAGGTCGGGCAGGTTCTCCGCATTTTTCATACCGGCGATTGCATTTCTCCCTTTACCCGCTGCATGGAATGTAACGGGTTGCTTGAAGAGCGAAAAAAGGAAGAAGTAAAGGAAAGAATTCCGCCGTATGTTTATAAAACGCAGGATAAATACATGGAATGTCCCACCTGTCGTCGTATCTACTGGAAAGGAACCCACTGGCAGGCTATGATGGATAAAATAAGTTCGTTTAAAATTGAATAGTAAATTATTAATTTGGATTTGGGATAGCGCATAAGTAAACGTTTGCGGTACTTTCCCTCTTTGGAAAAGAGGGAGTGAGGGAGATTTGCTGCTGATTGCTCTATCGATTCCGGTAAACTGTAAAATCCCTCTTAATCTCCCTTTTTCAAAGTGAGAGAATCGCGGAGTGCCTCTTCCAGCCTTTATTTACAGAATGTCTTTGCGAGGGAGCTGCAGGCGGACGAAGCAATCCTTTCCCAAATAGACCGCATGGCAGTGTTAAAATAACCGGTAGGGATTGCTTAATCGTTCGTCCCTTTTAATTTATATGAGATTCTTCGCTGCGCTCAGAAAGACATTGTAGAGGGACTTCTCGTAATGGCAAATAATAATAGTCTCTATTCAGTCATCCTGAAGACATGAGGGATAAATCCCTCTCATGACTATATATGTCATGACTAACTAAAACGACATTTTAATTATCAAAAAGGAGAAGTGCAATGAAAGTATATGATGCGGTTATAAGCAGGCGTTCGATAAGAATCTTTAAAGAAAAGCTGGTTGATTACTCAATCCTCGAGAGGTGCATAGATGCCGCCCGCCTGGCGCCGACGGCGATGAACAGCCAGTTATGCGAGTATGTTATAGTTGATGATAAGCAGCTTTTAGCCGGGATACTGAATTCTGTTGTGTTGTGGGGAGGGGTTTCCAAACCGGCGGGGGGTTGGTCTCCCGAAAAGAAACCGCTGGCATATATCGTTGTTCTCGTCAATCTGGAACTGGAAAAGGAACGCGGCTGTGGCAGGTCGAATGCCTTTATAGATGTAGGGATAGCACTGGAAAATATGGTGCTGGTAGCTCTGGAGCAGGGGGTGGCAACCTGTATTATGACCGGAATTGATAAAAAGAAGGTCGGAGAGATAATCAACGCTCCTGCAAAATACGAGGTGGCGGCGATGCTGGCGCTGGGGTATCCCGACGAAAAGGTCGTTTTGGAAACAGCCGACGAATCGGTAAAACGCTGGGTGGACGCAGAAGGCGTACGCCACGTTCCCAAGCGCAAGCTGGAAGATATCCTTCATCGCAACAGGTTTGAATAAAGAATGTCATAGTGATGATATTCCCGATTGGATTTAATCGCTGTCTTTGACAGTAAGTCTATTCGGTAGAGATTGCTTCATCCCGATAAATAGGGAATGTGCAATGACAATTTTTGCATCTTTACTATTGACCCCCGATTGCGGTATTGATAAACTCTATCCATAGGATTATTAAATATGAAAATCTTAACTTCAGTTTCTATGAAACAGGCAGAGCAGGAATGCGAAAAGTCGGGTATCACCATGGAAACCCTGATGGAGAACGCCGGTAAGCAGGCGGCTGTAGAGGTCCGTAAAATACTGGGCGAGGCGTTCAATAAGAATATCATTGTTCTTGCCGGACCGGGCAATAACGGCGGCGACGGGCTGGTTTGCACCCGCTATCTGGACGGATGGGAAGCTAAAGTACACCTGTTCCTGTTTGGAGAGAGGACTGAAAACGACCCCAACCTGAAACTTGTAAACCAGAGCCGGATTCTGGTATATAAAAACCTCGATGAACTGGGTAATCTGCTGCGTACGGCGGATATCGTCGTAGATGCGCTGTTCGGCACCGGCAGCAACCGCCCCATTTGGGGTATTTATAAAGAAGCGTTGCACAAGGTCTCCGAAGCAAAGAAGCATTATTCCGGCTTCAAGATAGTAGCCATTGATCTGCCATCGGGAATGGATGCCGACAGCGGGTGTTGCGACCCTTTATGCCTGAGCGCTGATTATACCATAACTCTCGGATTCCCCAAAACGGGGTTGTTCATCGGCAAAGGGCCGGAAAAAGCGGGAACAATTATAGTAGTCGATATCGGTATTCCCGAATACATGGCAGGAGATGTGAAACTGGAGCTTTTAACCGAAAAATGGGCTAAAAATGCACTGCCGCAGCGTCCGCTGAATGCCAACAAGGGCACTTTCGGCAAGGTGCTGGCGGCTGCCGGTTCCGTAAATTATAGCGGGGCGGCATATCTGTCTTGCAGCGGCGCCATGAGAGCCGGCGCCGGGCTGGTTACACTGGCGATTCCGGTCAATCTGCAACCAGTGCTGGCAGGTAAACTGAATGAGGTCACCTATCTGCCGCTTTCGGAATCGGTAAAATGTGTTGTATCCGGCGAAGCTTCCTTTATCGTATTGTCTTCTTTAAATGAATATACTACGTTGCTTATCGGGTGTGGCTTGGGGCAACATGATATGACCGTTAATTTTACAAGAGGTGTCCTGTTTGGTAACAAGCCGATAATGCCGCTGGTTATCGATGCCGATGCCCTCAATGTTCTGGCAAAAACGACCGATTGGTGGCAGAAGTTGATGATGGATGCTATTCTCACGCCGCATCCTGGTGAGATGTCCAGGCTGACGGGGATTCCTGTCGAAGAAATCCAGGCAAACAGGGTTGATACAGCTATGCTTTTTGCCCGGAAATGGGGGAAAACAGTTGTCCTTAAGGGAGCTTATACGGTTATAGCTTCCGCTGACGGCAGGTGCCGTGTTTCACCGTTTGCCAATCCGGGGCTTGCCTCTGCCGGCACCGGCGATGTGCTGGCAGGAGTCATCGCAGGGTTAAGCGCGCAAGGGTTGGATAATTTCAACGCCGCCTGCCTGGGTGTCTGGTTGCATGCGCAGGCCGCGGAAATAGTAAAATCCGAACTTGGCGATACAGGAATGCTGGCAGGCGATTTGCTGCCTGTGATTCCGAAGGCAATCAAAAAATTGAAAGAAAGTTGAAGTAATACAGAGGGAATTATCTTCTACAGAGGCGAAAATATATGTTATTAGCAATAGATATCGGGAACACGGAGACTACTGTCGGTGTATTCGACGGGGAGCAAAAGAAGACTACCTTTCAAATGACCACCTTGATTCACCGCACGGCTGACGAAAACGCTGTTCTGCTTATAAGTATCCTGAAGAGTCGCGGGCTGGAAGTATCGGATATCAAAGAAGTGGCATTATGCAGCGTCGTGCCTCCGCTGACTTCCATTTTCGATGACATGATAAAGCGTTATTTCGATATTTCACCGCTGATTGTGGCTTCCGGTGTAAAAACGGGCATGCGCATCCGTATGGATAATCCGAAAGAAGTCGGCGCCGACCGCATCGTCGATGCCGTTGCCGCTCATCATCTCTACAGCGGTCCGGTGATAATAGTGGACATGGGAACGGCAACCACTTTTGAAATCGTTTCCAAGAACGGCGATTATCTCGGTGGGGCGATTGCTCCGGGAATCCTTTCCTCTGCCGAGGCTCTCTTTCAACGTGCTGCTATGTTACCCAGAATCGAACTGGCGCCGCCAAACAAGGTAATCGGCACCAATACCATTGACGCCATGAAATCGGGTGTGGTTTACGGTTATGTGGGGCTGGTGGAAAGCATGGTGCAGCGTATGCAAAAGGAAATCGGTGTTAAGGTAAAGGTAGTGGCTACCGGCGGTTTCGCCGGTCTGATAGCCAGAGAAACCGGAGTAATCGATGAAGTCAATCCCGATCTCACCCTTATCGGTTTGAGGCTAATTTATGGCATGAACCGGGAATAACCTTGCAGAACAATGCCCTTTAAGGGTAGACTTAAATATAAATTATACGTATGATGACGGAAATATGTATCAATTATGGTCGGAAGTTGTTTCCACCATTATCCTTCGACAAGTTCAGGATGAGCGGAAATAGATTGACCAAATCCCGATGAAATCGGGGTGAGCCTGTCGAACAATAGCGGCGCCGAATATAGTGTTTTGATTAAAAGATAACAGGTACAGTTAATGGATATATTGAAAGATAAAACAATACTTTTGGGTATTACCGGAGGTATATCAGCTTACAAGGCGCCGGATATCGCCAGCAAGCTGTGTCAACTCGGCGCTAACGTCGATGTCGTTATGACCGAATCCGCTACCAGGTTTATTACTCCCCTTACCTTGCAGAGTATCACCGGCAGGCAGGTATTTACCGATATGTGGCAGCCTGTTACCGAGTTTAAATCTCAACACATAGCCTTATCCGAATCCGCCGATTTGATACTCATCGCTCCGGCAACAGCGAATACAATTGCCAAACTTGCCTGCGGACTGGCAGACGACCTGCTTGCCTGTACCGTGCTAGCAACTAGAGCTCCGGTTATCCTTTCTCCGGCAATGAACGATAATATGTTGAATAATGCGGTAACACAGAAAAACCTGTCCAAGCTCAAAGACAGGGGATTCGTTATAATCGAGTCCGGTTACGGGCATCTTTTATCAGGTAAAATCGGGCAGGGGCGCTTGCCGGAAACAGCAGAGATAATCGATATTATAAAGCTGATACTGGCACGCGGCGGTGATTTATCTGGAAAACGTATCGTGGTTACCGCCGGCGGTACGCGCGAGGCTATCGA
>JAQTUQ010000033.1 GCA_028707255.1 Dehalococcoidales bacterium | reverse complement strand
ACATCACAACAAAAAGGAGGAACAACGGCGGTTGCAGTAAACAGATCCTTCGAAATATTACACGGTAAATACTGGGAATACGATGCCCTGATTATGGGTGGTGAAACGACTCCTGTACTGCCCCGAAATTGCGGCATCGGCGGGCGTAATCAACAATATACTGCGGTATCGATGTCGATTTTAGAAAATCTGCCGGGGGAATGGCTGGTTGCCGGTATGGGGACGGACGGTTCGGATTATATGCAGGGCATTGCCGGAGCGGTGGCGGATAACGATACCGTGCGAAATGCCCTTAACTGCTCTCTGGATATCGAGTCATTTATCTGCAACTACAATAGCAACACCCTCTTTAAAAGCATCGGCAACAGCCTGATAGTCACCGGTGATACGGGAACCAATGTCGGCGATATTATGCTATACCTTTTAAAGAAGCAGGATTAACCTTTCGGATTTATGGGCATAAGAGTTAATTTGTGTTGGTTTTTGAGATATTTTCATAGTAACAATACCAATTGATGTATTGAAGCTTATGATCTTTAGTCAATCCGCTATGGTTCGACAAGCTCACCACGAACGGATTTTTAATCTTTCACCATACCGGATACTCCATTCTTCCTTCACGAATTCAGCACGACAATAGACTACCAGTCGTTGCTAGGAGTCCCTACACATTGTCTTTCTGAGTCCCGATACGTCGGGATTGAATGAATCTCATATAAATGAGAGAGGGACGACGAAGCAATCTCTACAATACACCTTAATTACCCCGCTTCGTATATATAATTAATAAAGATTAGCTCTTCCTGTATTCCACCTTGCCCTCAAAAGTTAAACCGTTTCAACTTTTTATGCCATTTATGATTGAAGGAAGGATAGAATATCGGCGGTAAATTCCTTCTTCATTAAAGCCCCGTGTCCGGCATCTTTGTAAAGCACCAGTTCGGCACCCGGTATTCCCGCGGCAGTGTCTTCGATAGGCCCATAGAAAAAATCGTTGTCGCCGCCGATTACGAGTGTGGGGCAATTGATTTCGGCCAACCGCTCCTTGAAATTATGTTTATCCTCAGCTTCGATTTCAACTATACCGTCGGAGATTTTACCCCCCGGAAACATCGCACCCGCAAAGAGCCGTGTCATAATTCTGGCTATGAATAAGGAGAAACCGCTTAATACTCCTTCCATCAACCTGGAGGAAGCTGCACCTAATTTCCCTGCACGCGCCAGCGCAGCAACCTCGAGCTGCAGGGTTTTGCCTTTTTCATTAAGGCGGTAGCCGGTGCTGGCAAGAATCAGTCGCCTTACCAGTTCCGGATGGTCGGCGGCAAAGTAAAAAGCAATCGAGCCGCCGGTGGAAAGACCCATGATATCGACCGGGTAATTCAATTCCTCTTTTATCATCACAGCATAATCATCTGCCATCTCTTTCATTGAATAACCGGAAGGTAGATTAGGTTTACGGCGTACTTGGTAGACGGTATATCTGGCGGCAACCAGTTTTTTTATATAGCCGTACATCATAAGTTCCATACTTCGGGGAGGCTTGTGGGTAAAATCGAGGCCGTCGAAGATGACTATGGTACTTTCTCCATCGCCGATGCGAATATATGGAAGATTGTTGTTGGAGTAGCCGGAATATGTCGCGCTTTTTGACATAATGCCTCCATTATCGAGTTTCTCTTGCCGGTTTTTTCTTTCTATGCTATTTATATTTAAAACTTTGGCATTTTCGAAATAAATATGGAGGGGTATTTTTATACCAGCGGCAGCGTGAATGTAATTGTGGTTCCTTTTCCTTCTTCGCTGGTGGCGGAAATAATTCCGCCGTGAGCCTGTACCAGGTGCTTGGCAATCGCCAATCCCATACCGGTACCCTGTCCGCTGCGTGATTTATCAGCCTTGTAGAAACGTTCGAAGATATGGATTAAGTCATCCTTCGAGATGCCGATACCCTCATCCGTTATTTCGATAGCAGCAAAAATGCCCTGTTTTCTGCTGACGGTGGTTATGGCTTTACCTGGTTTGCTGAATTTGATGGCATTATGCACCAGGTTGATAATGACCTGCCTGATGCGTTCCCTGTCTGCTTTAACCAGCAGTTGCCCCGTTTTAAATTCGCATTTCAGGTCCAGATTTTGCCGGTCTGCCTGCGGCTGGAGCTGTGCCAGCACTTCCGCGATAAGCTTGTTTATATCCACAATCTCCGTTTTCAATCCCACCTTGCCGTTTTCGATGCGTGAAAGCTCCGTTAATTCCGAAACCATCTGCGTTAAGCGGTCGACTTCTGCTTCTATGCGATTAAGAAAGTCCTTTGCAGTATCACGCTCTTCAATAGCTCCGTCCTGAAGTGTTTGCGCCATGGCTTTAATTCCAGCCAGCGGTGTCCTGAATTCATGGGAGATGTTACCGATTAGCTCTCTCCTGGTGGTTTGTAAACTCCTCAGTTCCGTAAGGTCCTGCAGTAAAATAAGCGCCCCGTTCAATCCGTCACTGCTTATGGGAACGGCAAACGCCTGTATGAACTTCTTTAAGGCTATCGATTCGAATTGCGTAGTTTGCTGTTTTCCGGTATTCAAGCATTGCCTTAATATCTCGTTTAACTGGTGGTCGCGGAAGACTTCTATCAGCGGTTTCGTGGTAATTCCGTTACCGGAGGCATTCATTATTTTTAAACAGGCAGTGTTTACCAGGGTAATATTACCTTCCCTGTCCGTCATAATAATGCCGTCGGTCATATTTTCCAGAATAGTCGAAAGCTCAGCCCTGTCAGCGGATATCTTTTCTATCATGTCCTTGAGTTTAAGGCGCATTTCGTTAAATGCCCTGGCAAGCTGTCCTGATTCATCGTTGCCGCCAGCCGTGATTCTATAATCAAAATCCCCGCTGGCAATTCTGCGTGCCGCTCTTGTAATCTCCGTTATGGGACGGGTGGTAACCGGAGTAATTACCAGTATGGCAACAATTATAAGCGCGGCAGTCAGTATCGTCGCCAGAATAATACTGTTAATGATACTGTTTACAAGTATATCCACCTGCGTAACCGGGAGCGCCACCCGGGTTATTCCGTAAACATCCTGCCCATCCGTAATCAGAACGGCGACATACATCATCTTCTCATTGAGAGTAGTGCTGTAGCGCACGCTTTCACCATATCCCGAAGACAGCGCTTCTTTTACTTCAAGCCGCGTCGAATGGTTTTCCATGACAGCCGGGTTTTCATGCGAATCACCGAGAACAACGCCGTCGATGGCGATAACAGTTATGCGTTCATCGATATCCGCTCCCAGAGTTTTCACCAGCGCATCTATCAAATTTATGTCGGTTGTATTACTTAGATAGGGTAGACAAACTTCGGAAACAATCCGTGCCTCATTTTCAAGCTGTTTAGCCAGATTATCAAGCTGAGTGTTTTTTACAGAGTTCGAAAGCAATATGCCGAATACGGTCATGCTGACAACAGTCAGTAAAACGAACCAAAAGATAATGCGCCACTTGATACTGCGAAACACTACTTACCTTCCATTTTATAACCGCTGCCGCGTACGGTTAAGAGTAATTTCGGTTTTTGCGGGTCTTCTTCTATCTTCTCACGCAACCAGCGAACATGCACATCTACGGTGCGGGTATCGCCGGCATAGTCGTATCCCCAGACCTTTTCCAGAATTTGCTCGCGTGAAAGCACCAAACTCTTGTTTTTAATAAAGAGCCTCAGCAGGTCGAACTCCTTGGGGTTTAAATTTACTGCCTTTTCCCTGATTTTTACCGTGTGTGATGCCGGGTCGATTTCTATGCCGTGATGCTTTAAAACCGTCTCTTTTTCCACGGGGGATTGCTGCATCATTTTAATGCGGCGCAGTATTGCCGCTATGCGTGCCGTAAGTTCCCTGATACTGAAAGGCTTGGTCATATAGTCATCTGCGCCGATTCCCAACCCGATGACTTTATCTGTTTCATCAGCCTTGGCGGTTAACATCAGGATTGGAACAGGCATTTCGCTACGCAATATGCGGCAGACTTCTAAACCGCTAAGTTTGGGCAGCATCACATCCAGTATTAAAAGGTCGGGCTTTTCGCGGCGTGCCGCTTCCAGCGCCTCTGCGCCATCGGCAGCGGTAACAACATCATACCCTTCCTTTCTCAGGTTATATCTGAGAGTGGCAAGAAGGTTTAAATCGTCTTCGACAACAAGTATCTTATCTGCCATAGCGCTTTTCCTGAATCAGTATAAGTATAAATGCTTTTTATTAAGAATAAAAGAACATAAATGTCATTGCTTCGTTTCCCATCGGGAAAACGAAGCAATCTCTACCGTTAGAGTCGTCCATGTTAACGGTTTTCTACCAGGTGTAAAAAATAATCCATCTCGATAAGTCGGGATTTCTTCGTAATAACAATCTTTTAATAATTTGAAGCTCCCATTTCCTCCATTTTGCCGGTTACGATATAGATTATGCGTTCGCAGATGTTGGTTATACGGTCGGCGCTGCGTTCGAGATTATGGGCCACCCAAACCAATCGCGTGGCTCGTGTTATCGTCTTCGGGTCTTCTATCATAAAAGTAAGCAACTCGCGGAATACCTGGTCGTAGAGGTTATCCACGTCGTCATCCTCCGTTATTACGCTTTTAGCGGCAACCGCGTCATGCTTAATGAAGGCATCCAGGCTGCGTTGCAGCATGGAAATAGCCTTATCCGCCATGCGTGGGATATCCACAAGCGGTTTCAAATGCTCTTCACAGCCTATCATGAGCACGATTTTGGCGATACCGGCCGCATAATCCCCGATACGTTCCAGTTCCGTGAGGATATTCAGCACACTGATAATAGTGCGCAGATCTACCGCCAGTGGTTGCTGCGTGGCAATCAGCCTGATACATTTTTCTTCGATTTCGAATCTCTTATGGTTGATATATTCGTCATCTTCTATCAAATGTTGAGCCAGGTCGATATCCCGGTCTTTCAATGCCTTGATTGAAGTCGTCATGGCTTTTTCGACCATACTTCCCATTATGAGAATGTCATCCTGAATTTCGCGTAGTCTCTTGTTAAAATCGGTTCTGATTTCCATTCCTTCTCTCCTTTATAAACTAACCGAAACGTCCGGTGATATAGTCTTCCGTGCGCTTGTCTTTGGGATTGGTAAATATCTCCGAGGTCGAGCCGTATTCTACCAGCGAGCCGGCACGGTCGGGTTCCATCATGAAAAAGGCGGTGGTGTCTGATACGCGAGCGGCCTGCTGCATGTTGTGTGTCACTATGATAATGGTATAGTTCTTTGCCAGGGTGCGCATCAGATCCTCGATTTTCAGTGTTGCCATCGGGTCGAGCGCGCTGCAGGGTTCATCCATCAGTATTACCTCCGGTTCTACTGATAATACACGGGCGATGCATAATCTCTGCTGCTGTCCGCCTGAAAGCGCCAGTGCCGACTGCCCCAGTTTATCCTTTACCTCGTCCCACAGAGCCGCCTGTTTAAGGCTGTTTTCGACAATCTCCTCGAGTTCCATTTTATTCTTTTTGCCGTGCTGTTTCGGGCCGAAGGCGATATTATCGAAGATGGAAATAGGGAAGGGGTTGGGTTTCTGGAATACCATACCGACATTTTTGCGCAGGTCGACCACATCTACCGTTTTATCGAAGATATTTTTCCCGTCCAGTTCGATGGTTCCTTCGATGCGGCTGCCGTATATCAGGTCGTTCATGCGATTCAAGAGTCGCAGAAAGGAGGATTTTCCGCACCCCGAAGGGCCGATAATAGCCGTGATGGCACAGCCGGGAATATCCAGATTTATATTCCGTAAGGCCTGAAAACTGCCGTAGTAGAAGTTAAGGTTATTTACCTTTATCTTGCCGCCGCGGCAGGTTTGTCCGTTAAAATTATATATTGTCATTTTATAAAAGCCCTTTCATTCTTTTTTGGAAGCGTCCGGCCAGCCAGTTAGTCAATGCATTGATAAGTATGATGATGATAATCAGCACCGCAGCTGTTGCCATTGCCTTGTCCATGGCATTGGTTTCCATTGCCAGGTAATAGACATGCAGTGAAAGAGTTCTACCTCCTTCAAGAAGCGATGAAGGAATGGCGGCGCTGCCGCCCATGGTGACGTAGAGGCAGGCGGTTTCTCCGATTGCCCTTCCGATACACAGAATTACAGCGGTAACTATTCCCGGTATTGCCGAAGGAAGCACTATTCTCGATATCATCTGCCACCTGGTGGTTCCCAGTGCCAATGCGGCTTCGCGGTACGAATATGAAACCGCTTTCAAGGCTTCTTCGGTGGTGGTTATCATCGTCGGCAGCAGCAGGCATACCAGTGTCAAAGCTCCCGATAATATCGAAAAATTGAAACTGAGCACTGTAACGAACAGCGCATATCCGAATAAGCCGAAAATGATGGAGGGAATTCCCGCCAGTGTTTCAATCCCGTAACGGATAATTCTTGTCAGGCGGTTGTTCGGCGCATACTCCGATAGATAAATAGCAGACCCGATACCGATCGGCACCAGTAAAACCAGCGTAACTCCGATTAAATAAAGAGTGCTGACAACGGTGGATAAAATACCTCCTTCGCCCGAAAGCCCGCCCTTGGGATTGGTTGTCAGAAACTCCCAGTTTACAGCCGGTAATCCCTGTATCAGGACATAACCGATAATAACAATCAGTAAAAGGAGGGTAATAATACCTCCACCCCAGATGCCTGCCATAGCCATTTTCTGTGTCTGTTTAGCCGAGACGTTGCGCATTTGTCCCTCTCTTAAGGAAGATAGTAGCTACGCTGTTTAACAGTAATATAAAAATAAAGAGCACGACACCGGTAGCAAAGAGCGCGCTCTCGTGGATGCCGGTAGCATAGTTTATTTCCAGTGCTATGTTGCCGGTCAGTGTACGCGCGGCATCTAAAAGTGAACCGGGGGAAAGCAATTGAATTTCCGATAACCATTATCATTGCCATCGTTTCGCCGATGGCACGACCCATTCCCAACACGATACCCGCTCCGATTCCCGATTTTGCCGCCGGCAGGACCACTCCCTTTATTGTCTGCCATTTTGTGGCTCCCAAAGCCAAAGCTCCTTCTCTGTAGGAAGAGGGAACTGCCCTGATGCTGTCTTCACTGATGCTGATAATCGTCGGCAATACCATCACCATCAGTACGATTGAAGCTGTCAATATGCTGAAACCGCTGCCCCCGATATTACTTATAAGGGGAACCAGCAGCACCAGACCTACCAGACCGTAAACTACGGAAGGTATTCCCACCAGCAGTTCCACGGCAGGCCGTAAAATGCTGCGTATTTTTGAGGGAGCAACCTCAGCCAGCAGAATGGCGCAGGCGATACCCAGCGGCACTGCCATTATCATCGAAACGATGGTAACCGCAATCGACCCGACTATCATGGCGAGGATTCCGTACTGGTCGATTCCCGGCCGCCAGACGCCCCCGAATATAAAATCGAAAACGCCTATTTCCGAAAATGCCGGAAGTCCTTCTCTAAAAATAAACAGCGCTATAAGCAGCAGGATAATAAAAGAAGTAAAACCGCTTATAAAGACGATATATTTGGCCAGTTTGTCTGTAAAATAGCGTGTCATTTAATTAACATCCTAACGGCAGAAGGGTAGCTTTAAACGGGCTACCCTTGCTGCTATATCAAATTGTAACTGAAATTCTTTTTATTCTTGGCTCCATTATTATAGAATCGAGATATAATCCTCTGCCACTATCGCCTGTGCCGCTATGCCTTTGCAGAAATCGATGTACTTCTTGACGATTCCTTCGGGCTCGCCTTTAGTTACATAAAGTAAAGGTCTTACGATAGGATAGCTGCCGTTCTTGGCATTCTCTTCCGTCCCTGCTACACCGTCTATGCTTAAAGCGTTAACGCTGGAATCGAGGTAACCCATCGATATATATCCGATTGCTCTACTGTTTCCGGCTACCGTTGTTTTCAATGCGCCGGTGGATGATTGCAGTATGGCGGATGCGGTAATAAGCGTTTCTCCCATTACCATTTCCTCGAAGGCAGCCCTGGTTCCGGAACCTTCCTCGCGTGAAACGACTACAATATTTTCATTGGCTCCGCCGACTTCATTCCAGTTGGTAATTTCACCGGCGTAAATTCGTTTTATCTGTTCAATGGTCAGGTCGGTAACCGTTTGCGCGGCGTTAACAATAACCGCGATGCCGTCATAAGCCAGGACGCTGACTACCAGCCCTAAACTTTCCTCGGAGGCTTTCAACTCGCGGGAGGCAGCCCCGATGTCCAGCGTGCCCTCCGAAGCGGATTTGATACCGACGCTGGAGCCTCCGCCGGTAACGGTTATTCGTACATTCGGGAAAATTTCTGTAAATGCCTCCGCCAGTGTTTCGGATAGCGGTTGAACAGTGGTCGAACCGCCTATGGTAATGGTGCCGGAAAGTTCCCCTGATTCGGTGATTGTTTTTGTGGCAGTGCTTGTCAGTGTGGTTGCTGCAGCAGTAACTGTTTTGGTAGTGGTTACGGTTGCGTTTTCATTTTTGCATCCGCCCAGCAGTCCTACCAGTAAAACCGCTCCGGTTCCTGCCAGAAATTCCCTTCTCGATAATTTATTTTTAAGTGTTTCCTTCAATTAATTCTCTCCTTTTAATATTTTTCTTTATTATTTAGCAGCAGGTTCTTGAAAGTTCGTTATTTATCTGTGCTCTTATGTTGTTTTTTACCAGCACGTCGGGGTGCTTGTTAATCAGGTGCAGGATTCCCTCTGCGCTGGCAAGGTTGGTGGCAAGGGGAACATTGTGCACATCGCATACCCTCAAGAGCGCCGTGATATCGGGTTCGTGCGGCTGTGAGCTGAGAGGGTCGCGCAGGAAGATAACCGCGTTAACCACTCCGCTGGCTACCATCGAGCCGATTTGCTGGTCTCCGCCAAGAGGTCCGCTCTGCATCAGGGTTATCGGCAGTCCCGTCTTCGACTGAATCCGCTCTCCGGTGCTTCTGGTGGCTACCAGGTGCAACTTTTCCAGGGTTTCCCTGTAGGAGCACGCCAGATCGACTATGTCTACCTTCTTCGAGTCATGAGCGATCAGCGCCAGTGTAAATCTTTTCATTTCTTTTTCTCCTTCTTCATCATTCAATATTAATTGTAAACAGTAATGTTTAAAGGGGCTTTAAGGCTTTGTTAAAAATATGTTAAAAATCTCTTTTTACCAGCCGCTTTATTGTTATTAAAAGCTGTTCGGGGTAAAATTAGGTAGACGAATCGAGCCTGCCAGATTGAATAGAACATTAAAGCAATCGTCTGCGGGAAAATAACAGGGAGTGAATTTATTATGGATAAATATGTATGTACGGTTTGCGGATGGGTCTACGATCCGGCTACAGGTGACCCCGATAGCGGGATTTTGCCGGGTACCCCATTTGAAAAAATCCCTGATGATTGGGTGTGCCCGGTTTGCGGTGTATCAAAGGATATGTTTGAAAAAGTTGTATAGACAATTCTTTAAATTAAATTATCATTAAGGAGGCACACAGATGGTTGTTCAGATTGCCGAAAACGTTTACCGGGTAGGGGTTGTCGATTGGTCTTTAAAGCATTTTCATGGGCATGAGCTCTCGACTCATCGCGGTTCATCATACAATGCCTATCTTATCTTAGATGAGAAGGTAGTGCTGGTCGATACGGTATGGACTCCGTTTCAGGAACAGCTAATCGATAATATACGGGAAATTATCGACCCTGAGCGCATCGATATTGTGATTGCCAATCATGCCGAGGTAGACCACTCGGGGGGTTTACCGGCTGTTATGCGATATGCACCGGATGCCACATTAGTCGTATCGCAAAAGGGCAGGGAGAGTATCGAAGGGCACTATCACCAGCCGTGGAACTTCAAAACAGTAAAAACGGGTGATAAAATCAATATCGGCAAGCACGACCTTGTCTTTGTCGAAGCCCCGATGCTGCACTGGCCGGACAGCATGTTTACCTATTTAACGGGTAAGAATATCCTGATGCCCAACGATGCTTTCGGTCAGCACTATGCTACCGCATTTCTCTTTAACGACCAGGTAAATCAGGAAGAACTCTACGAGGAAGCATTAAAATATTATGCCAATATTCTGACACCATTCAGCAAACAGGTTTTAAGAAAGATAGATGAAGTTCTGGCGCTGAATCTGCCGGTTGATATGATTGCACCCAGCCATGGCGTTATCTGGCGTAAAGAGCCGTTGCAGATTGTCCAAAAATACCGGGAATGGGCTTCCCAGAAACCGGAACAGAGCGCCGTAATTATTTATGATACCATGTGGGAAGGCACGCGCGATATGGCGGAGGCTATCGGGGAGGGGATTGCACAGGAAGAAATACCATATAAGATTTTTCATGCAGGGTTGACCGACAGGAACGATATGGTTACCGAGGTATTCAAAACCAAAGCGGTTATCATCGGCTCTCCGACATTCAATCAGGGGGTATTGCCTACACTCGCACCTGTTTTGGAGGATTTACGCGGGTTGAAATTTCAGAATAAAATCGGCGCCGCTTTCGGTACATACGGGTGGAGCGGTGAAAGCCCTCAGATAATCGAAGAACATCTTAACAGTTGCAGGATTCCTGTGATTGTCGAAAGCATCAAGGCTAAATGGCAACCGAAAGCCGAAGAATTGGAAAAATGCCGCGAGATGGGTGTAAATATCGCCCGTGCGATTAAATCCGCATAAAAATAATCTCTTGCACGCATACTGAAATGTTTTTTCAACAAAATTAATAAAAAACCCGTGTCGATTAAACCGGCACGGTTTTTCTGTTTCCTCTATTTAATTATTGCTTATGAATCCATTCTGGCGATGTTGTCGCCTACGGTCATACATTCTTCCGATACGCGGTTACAGTGTACTGCTACCTGCTGCAGGTGATATGCTTCATCTTCCAGGCTGACAGCCAGCGATTTCATTTTTTCTTCGTATTCCGCGAAAGCTTTTCTGATAGTTTCTAACAAGTTAAACCTTCCTTTTCCTACCGCCCATCCGCTCTTTTGTCTTGAGGAACGAGTCAAATAAAACCTGCCTTTAATATTCGGCAGGTTCATTTTATTATTGGGTGAAACTATACTACGTAAGCTGATTTGTTGTCAAGCGACTCGACATAATATTTGTATTTAATAAAGCAGCCTGCTGCATGATACAATCATATTATGAACACAATCCCATCTATTACCGATATGAATCTTATGCGTTTGCAGGAAGAACTGGTATCTATCGGGGAGCCGGCTTTTCGCGCAAAGCAGATTCAGGGCTGGGTTTACCAAAAACTGACGGGTTCTTTCGATGAAATGTCGGATTTACCTCTCTCTTTACGCACCGGTCTTAAAAATAAATTCCGTTTATGTACGCTTTCACCCTGTGTAGAGTCGGGCAGCCACGGAGATACAGTGAAAACGCTGTTTAAACTGGAGGATAGAAAAACGATAGAAGCCGCTCTGATGCATTATCCCCTGGCGGCTGGAAGGGTGCGGAATACCGTCTGCGTATCCACGCAGGTAGGCTGCCCTGTCGGATGTCCTTTCTGTGCCACCGGACAGCAAGGCTTCGAACGCAATTTAACATGTGGCGAGATAATAGACCAGGTGTTATATTTTGCACGTTATTTAAAGGATTGCGGCAGCGGCAAAATTACCAATATCGTCTTTATGGGCATGGGTGAACCGTTAGCCAATTATGAATCGCTGTTACAGGCGATTGCAACTCTGAACTCCGCCGATATGTTCGGTCTCAGCGCTCGCAATATGGTTGTTTCTACATCGGGGCTAATCCCTCAGATAAACCGCTTAAGCAGGGAAAAACTACAGGTTGGATTATCGATATCCCTGCATGCTGCCGATGACGTTTTGCGCAATCGTCTTGTCCCTGTCAATAAAAAATATCCTCTTAAGGAACTGATGGCGGCTTGCCGCAGTTATTTCGACGCCACCGGACGGCGAATCACTTTCGAATATGCGTTGTTTTCCGGCGTTAACGATTCACAGGCTCATGCGTGTTCGCTGGCGCATCTGCTGCATGGTTTTAACTGCCACGTCAACCTGATCCCGTCCAATAATACCTCAAACAGTGCTTACCGGGCGCCGGCTGCGGATGTTGTTCAGTCATTTAAACAGGAATTGGAAAAACTGGGTATAAATGCCACCATACGCCATTCGCGAGGGCAGGATATAAATGCCGGGTGCGGGCAACTGCGCAGCCGTTTTATGGTTGATAAAAAATGAGGAGACTGCGATTAAGCAGCCTCCTCTTAGTTCGACAAGCTCACTATGAACGGGATTCGACAGGCTTCACGAGCGGCTTTTCATATCTCTTCAAATAGCTCCGATTCCGTTATTCTACAGGTTTGTTTCAATAATCTCTGTCTAGTCCGCATCCAGGCTAAACGGCGGATAGCGGTCGGTAATCAACAGGAAGGCATAGGCTTCGACTCTTAAACCCCAGCGCATTACGCCGCTAACGAAGTTGAAAAGTCCTTCCGGGTATTTTCCTGTAAACAGGATAGCGAACCAGGCAATGATTACGCATATTATAGCGGCGACAATTAAAAAAGCCAGTATAAAATAATGAGGGATAGCCAGGAACCATTTTATCAGCGGCATTCCACTGTTAAGTTCGTTTTTTACGTCAGGATACTTGATTTCGATATGAACCGCCTGTTCTTCATCCGTGGAAGGATATTCATCTCTCAGAAGCGCCACATAGGTACTTACCCTGTACATAAATTTAGTCAGGGCAACGTTCCAATCGAACCACCATTTCGGGTATTTCTGACGGAATAATATCATCAGCAAAAGAGCGAAGAAAATTATTCCGCCCGCCGCTCCGATTTCGTATGTTATCTCATACGCTGCTTCGTTTACCGTCTTTTCAAAGACGCTACCGCTGATTAATGACAGTATTATTCCGATTGGAATTACTGTTATCAGGCGGAAAAAAGTGGTCAGCCTGTTCAACGGTCTTTCGGGATAGTCGATTTTTAAACTTGCCGGGTATTTGTTTTGATTTTCAACCATTTTGAATTCCTCCTTTTAGAATATTTATTGATTATCCTCTGTTTTTATTATTTCCTTTTTCTCATCCTCTTCCGCTCCAAGGTTCATCACAGATGGAATAAATGCCGCTGAAACGCAGAGTAACAGCGTGGCTATTCCGGCAATAAAATACAGGATGCTTATGCCGAATGAATCAGCCAGCGGTCCGGCGATAATCAAGCCCAGTGGAGTAGCGGCGGCGCCGATTGCTCCCAGTAAGGAAAATACTCTTCCCTGCATGTCATTGGCGATGGTCTTTTGCATAATTGCTATGATAGGAGCATTGGCAAATGTGAGTCCTGCACCGATTATAAAACAGGCTGCGACTCCCAGCATAAACAGGCTTATCGAAGTAAAACCGAGAGCGATCACGGCAGCCCCCGAAACGGCAACACCCAAAAGAACTGTTACCATGCTCTTTTTAAAACCGCCCCAGGCTCCCAGTATCAACCCGCCCAGGATAACGCCGACACCGAAAGCAGCTTCAAGCCATCCCAGTTTCAATACATCGCCGCTGAGATGTGTTGTCACCATTATAGGCAGCAAGGTAAAAGGCGGGATCAGAAACAGGTTCAGTAATGCCGACAGTATCATCAGGATTCTTAAGCCTTTCCATGACCAGATATAATGGAAGCCCTGTTTCATTTCTTTTATTACCGAAGACGTAATGCTTTCTAAGGAACGTATTGTTTTCGGTATGGTTACAACTGCCAAACATGTTATTGCTACGGCTGCGGTAACAATATCTATTGCCAGTACGCTCTGCATGGGGAAAATGCTTATCAGCAGAGCTCCGGCGGGTGGTGCTGCAATATTGATAATGCCCTGAAACATCTGGGTTAATCCGGATATGCGCACCAGATGTCTGGCGGGAACAATCAGGGGAATAGTCGCCTGCATTGCCGGGAAATGGAATGCCTGCCCGATTGCCCGGGCTATCATTGCCATATAAATATGCCATACCTGTATGGCGTCAAAATAGAATAATAGCACCAGTCCGACGGTTATTAATGTATCGTCAGGTCGGCGCCTATCATTATCTTTTTACGGTTCCAGCGGTCGATTAGGGGGCCGATAAACGGTCCCAGTATTACCTGTGGAAGCAATGCTACCATTACGGCTGTTGCCAGTACCGTTGCCGAACCGGTTTGGATTGTCAGATACCACGCCAGCGCAAATTCTACAAGCGCGCTTCCCAGGAGCGATATCATCTGGCTGCTGAATATTATATAAAGAGTCTTAATCGAAGTAGCTCCTCGTCAAAAAACGTTAACCTCTAATCAGGTCAACGGTATAATTGCTAAACAGTAAGACAGTATACAATAAATATTTTCATTGTTCGACAGGCTCATCTTAAAAGTTTATTTAGATAACCTATTGACATCCTGATTAAACAAGCTCTTTTCTATGAACCTGTCGAATATAAAATTGTTAATACTCTTCTTTTATTCCGCATATACCCTTACGGTGGTATTCTTTCTCTTGTTCTTACTCTCTACATTTACTTCGAGGTCCCCAAGCGCACTTATCAGCTCCTCTACGTTTTCCGGCTTGATATTGCGCAGGTCGAAATCTATACCCTTTTCCTTCAGCGATGAATCCATCTGGTTGTAAGCGGCAGGGGGAATTATGGAAGTCAGTTTCATTCCAGCCCTGATAAGAGACATCGGAACCCTGATGTTTACATTATCATCATCGTCATCATCATTAGAAAACAGGTTTCCGTTTGCCGGCTGGTATTCCGGATTGGGAATCGTCTTTACCACCACGCGCAGATATTTCAGGTTTTTAAGCGGATTGACGCTTTTTGTATCCTTTGTTTCCGTTTCTTCTTTTTCATCACCAAGTAAAGACAGTAACCTCTCAGCTTCTTCGGTTGTTATTTTATTGTCCGCCAGCATGTCCAGTATTTTTCTTCTGTTATTCATTTTATATTTTCTCCTTTTAAAATTATCTGAAATAAAGTAATACCTGTTCCTTCCCTTTTCCCTGTACGTCTACTTCTAGATGCCTGAGGGCGCATAAAACAGCGTACAGTCGCGGGCCGAATAACCACAGGAATTTGCCCCAGCCGGTAGGCCATAGCAGTAACACCAGTAAAAGTATCAATGGCGATAATGCCAGAGCCAGTAATCCGGCGATTAACCAGACCAGGAACAACGGAATCCACAGGTTAATGCGGTTTTTGGGGTCGACCAGTTTCAGTTTCATCAGTAATGGTGGTATGCTCATTTTTCCAACCTCTCTATCGCCTCGCTGGCGGATATCTCTCCGCGTTCCAGCCTGGCTAAAATATCATCCCTGGGAGAGACGGGGACGTTTACCGCAAATTCGAATTGCCCGGCAATTTTTGTCAGGCGGTTTTTAACGGTAGGGTAGCTTATGCCGAAAGCGGCTTCCATATCTTTAATAGAACCGTGGCAGCGCACGAATGCCATTACGAATACCTGGTCTTCGGCGGATAATTTTGCCAGAGGCGGTAACTCGAATTCACCGGATATCTTTATATCTTTATCCGTAAGGCGCACCTGCTCTATTACAAACGGACCGCTACCGGTCAGCCTCGTCAATTCCAACCAGTCCTGTGCCATGTTTTCTTCCTCCTTTTATTAAAATAATTAACATGATAATTGATATTATCAATATTATAATACCATAAAAATTAATAAAGTCAATACATAAATTAATAATATTAATAATATTTTAAAACAAATTATTGAAAAATTAAATAAAGAGGAGGCAGTCGGCTCTATCATTAAGATTGGAGTATTTTTTGACATCGTTCGACTGGCAGG
>JAQTUQ010000032.1 GCA_028707255.1 Dehalococcoidales bacterium | reverse complement strand
GTCAGACAGGTGCGGAGGAATAGTATGAAAGAAATAATCAATAATACCAAAGATAGATGCACACTTTGTAAAAAATGTGTCGGTGTATGCCGCAAAACGGTCGGACGTGAAGCTATCAGCTATGTAGAATCAGATAATGGTGCAGCCTCGATTGTTTTCGATTTCGATAAATGTATTGTATGCGGTTCCTGTGCCTATATATGTGCCGATAATGCTATTATAATAGAGGATATCGGAGATACCAGGATAATGATAACCCCCAGCGGCAGAAAAGAATTCAATCTAAAACAGTGTGCTAAGTGCGGTTACTACTGGGCTCCCGAACAGCAGATAAAATTTATGGCAGAGAAGGCGAATTTACCTTTAAGTTCTTTTGAGCTATGCCCGGATTGCCGTTAAAAATTAACTGAAATTAATTATGTATATTTCCGCTCCGCCTTTTTAAAATAAAGGTTTGGAGCGGAAATATTTTTACGCATTGTATTGTGTGAACGGTATTTATTATAAACGTAAAAGTAATCTTCTAAATTGACCCGCAACGGATTTATTGTTATACTTTCTAGGCAAAATCAGCGGGGTGTAGCGCAGTTGGTAGCGCGCAGCGTTTGGGACGCTGAGGCCGGAGGTTCGAGACCTCTCACCCCGATTTTAGTAGTGTTATCGGTCTTATTTATGACAGGTCTCTTAACTGAAAACTCCGTATTAAATAACTATTCGCTACGACTTTGCAAAACAAAAAGCTGCTGTTAATCAATTACGGCGTCAGCAGCTTCAATTTTATAATTACCTGATTTACAGGCTTTTTGCCTTGAGTTGATTCAATATTATCTGAAATTTTCCAGAAATTCCTGGAAGCGGGTGCGTAATTCCTTATACTCGTTGATAATTTTCTGTCCTTCGGCAGTAAGAATGGCCTGACCGCCACCGGCTCCACCAAGCATCTTGATTACCAATGGTTTCGGCGCTAATCTGTTCATGTCTTCAACTTCAAGCCAGGCATTGCGGTATCCCATGCCCATCTTTCGGGCAGCAGCCGCGATTGACCCGAGTTTATCGATCTGTTCCAGTAATTCTACCCTGCCCCACCCCATATATACCTCGCCACCTTTTTCAACCCATACTTTCCCTTTGGCTTTATAGGTTGGTTCAGCAGATGAATCTCCATTTAAAGGAACTTCAATAATATCCTTGTCTTTATTGGCTTTTTTTCTCATCTATAATCTCTCTTTCGCATATTGTAACTTGCAAAATGGATTATTGCAACTTTTTTAGTATTAAATATCAGATATGGATTGTGTTCACAATTCGATGACCGCGTGTTATAATTACGTCGACCAGTTTACGCCTATTGATTCAATATAATGTTCAGATAATAGGAGAGGTAAATGAAGTGTTCTTCTTGCGGAAAAGATATTGACAGGTCCCGTTTTCCATCGAACATTACTTTTTGTCCGTTTTGCGGTGATGAATTGCATAGCGCTGATGATGAGAATGCCATGCAATTTTGCCCGTATTGCGGGGAAAAGCTTATTATACAGGCAAATTTTTGCCCACATTGCGGTAAGAAATTATTGATTGCCGGTAAGGGCTCATCACCTCAAAAAGTAGAAGCCAAAGCGTTTATCGAACATGCGGCGAAACCCGTTATTAACAGTATCAAGGAAAATATCGGTCCCGAAAGAAAAATGAGGAAGCTTTATAAACAGTGGGTAGAGTTCTCCAATTTACCGCCAGAAGAGATACAATCGATAAACAAAGATATTGAAGCAAGAAACAAACCTAAAGAAGAAGAAATCTCAGGAAACGATTATCGCGATTATATTCAGTAACTTTTGTCTTAACAGTCTGCGTCCTTTCGTAAAAAAATAAATAGTCTTATAATATGACTAAAAGGTGAATTAACTACTTCGTCAATGGACACAGCGATTCGGGGATTAAATGATAAAGTCTGATTCTTAATCAGGCTTTATGTTTCAAAAATAAAGATTATTGGATATATCTACAGGGAACCCGCTCGAACGATAGCAGTTCATATTTTTATCTACCAGGAGGGCTTCCGTCCCCGGCAAGTTCTCAATCATAGAAAGAGCATCGTTTTTGCCCATAACTATACAGGCAGTTGATAGCGCGTCGGCGCATAGGGTATCTTTAGCGATTACGGTTGCGCTAGCCAACTCTGTCGGTGAAACTCCCGTTCTGGGATCGATAATGAAGTTGTATAAATAGTCACCGGTAAAATAGGCCTCGTAATCACCGGACGTCGAAATCGCCCAATTGCTGGAATCAATTACGGCAAGATACTTCGAAGTATCCCTGGGATTAGCTATACCTATTTTCCAGAGTTCCCCATCATTTTTAGTCCCGCAGGGGTAAATCTCTCCGCCACCGTTAATTAGAACATTGTTAATGTTTCCCTGACTGAGTAATGCGGCAGCTTTATCGACAATGTATCCGACGGCTATACTGTCAAGCGTAATAAGTGCTCCCGGTTTCTGCAGCGTAATATCGTTTCCGCTAATATTAATCGCATTATAGCCCACCAGTGATTTTATCTCAGTTATTGCTTCTTTATCGGGTGGAGCATTATTTGTATTAAAACTCTCATGGTTAAGTTCAAGTAGAGGAAGAGCGGTAATGTCAAAAAGACCGTCTGTCAATTCGGAATACTGTATTGAAGATTTCATTATGCAAATCAGGTCGTCCGATGCTCCGTAAATCTGCCCTGATTTATTGAGGCTGTAAAGCTCGCTTTTAGAATCGAAGCGGCTGAAAATATTAGACAAGCGCTTTATTTCTTCAAACGTTGTTCCAACCATGTTGCGAGCATTCTTTTCATCGGTATCGACAGCTTTAATTGTAACGAATGTCCCTAATAAAACCTGTGTTTCCTCGTATATTTTTAATTCAGGTTCTGCCAGTAACCTGTTAACGCCGATAGCTCCTAATGCTAATGCCCCCGCTCCGGCAGCCGTAATCTTAATAAAATCGCGACGTGACAATTTGTAATTCATATGATGCGCTCCCTATTGAAAACAAGAGATATCAAAATATTCTGCCCTATCTAAGCAATTATAGCGATATGGCAAAATTTCATCAAGAAAATAGCGCTTAATACCGGTTGAATTAAAACTTTGCCCTTTGTCTCAAGTATTTGTATAATGAATCACAAATCAGAGACAGGATAAAGAAATGGGATATCAGGAACATAAACATCATGTACCGGTTAGCGTCAATTGTGCTGTAGTCATTATTTCGGGTTCAAGAACGGAACAATCGGATGAATCCGGGAAATATATCATTTCACGTCTAAAAGAATGCGGCAATAATGTTACGGCATATTCGATTATTAAAAACGATGCAGGGGAAATACTTGGTACTATCGGTAAAGTATTCGGCAACGGTGTTACGCAGGCGGTAATTACCAGCGGCGGAACAGGTGCAAGCCATATGGATATCACCATCGAAACGCTATCTCCTGTGCTGGAGAAAAAAATGGATGGCTTTGGCGAGCTATTCAGAAGCCTGACCTATCAGGAAATAGGCAGCGGCAGCATATTAAGCAGAGCCATGGCTGGGATTATCAAGGGAAAGGTTATAATATCTCTTCCGGGCTCTCTGGAAGCGGTTAAACTGGCAATGGAAAAAATAATCATTCCTGAATTGGCTCACCTGGTAAGAGAGGCATCCAGATGAGCATATTTGAATGCCCGTCCTACTATAATGAGGTCGATAGCTATGTATATGCCGCTATTAAACCTGTATTAAGAACGGAATGCCTTAATCTTGAGGATAGCCTGCACAGGGTGCTGGCGGAAGATATTACGACATTGAAAAGCATACCTCCCTTTAGCCGCGCTCTAATGGATGGTTATGCCGTTAAAGCCAAAGATACGGTCGGAGCATCACCGGATTCGCCGAAGATATTCGAAATAATCGATTATTTATATGCCGGCGGCGTATCTAAAAAATACATTTCGGCAAACGAATGTGTGCATATTACAACCGGCGCCAAAATTCCTGATGGAGCGGATGCCGTTGTCATGACCGAAAATACCGGTATTGAAAACGGCAGATTATGTATTTATAAGCCTGTAAACTACGGAGATAATATAGAAGCAGAGGGGCAGGATATAAAAAAAGGCCGGGTACTTTTAAAACAGGGAACAGCCCTGAATCCGTCGAGAACAGGATTAATTGCCAGCCAGGGAATATCTAATGTAAAAGTTTATGAAAAGCCTAAAATAGCGATTATTTCAAACGGAGAAGAGCTTGCCGCAGCCGATGATATATTAAAAGACGGACAAATATACGATGTAAATTCATTTATGATCGGTGCTATAGTAAAAGAAAATGGTTGTTTGCCTTTAAAATTCGGAATTGTCGGCGATAATCCGCAGCAAATAAAGGCCTTAATCGATGAAGCTTTAAAAGTCTCGGATTTCGTATTTATTTCGGGGGGTTCTTCTAAAGGAGATAGGGATTTTCTATTCGAAATACTGCAGAAGTTGGGGAGAGTTCCCTCTTTTAAAACCAAGCCGGAGAATGCTAAATCGGGTATATTCGTAATATCCGAAGGAAAGCCGGTACTGGGAACGCCCGGATTCCCCACATCCTGCTTGATAAATGCCTATGTTCTCCTTGTGCCGGCATTAAGGAAAATGGCGCAACTTCCATATCATTTTAATAAAAGCTTAGATGTAAAGATGAGTGAGGATATCGACGTCGCTAAAAGCATTACAGGCTGCTTTTTACCTGTAAAAATTGAGGGCGAAAGGGCTTTCCCTGTAGTAAACGATAATAAAGGGTTAATCAATATTGCCAAAGCGGACGGTTATATCATATTAAATGAAGAAATTGCAACGATAGAAGCAGGGTCTGAAGTTTCCGTAACCCTGTTCTAATTTATGTAAAGCAGCTATCTCCTGATATACGTACCGCTTTTTCCGCCGCTTTTCTTCTGCAGGCAGATGTTTTCTATAGACATCCCGCGGTCGATGGCTTTACACATATCGTAAATGGTTAGAGCGCTGACAGCGGCGGCAGTCATGGCTTCCATTTCTACTCCCGTTTTTCCGGTGCTTTTCGCTATGGCGGTTATTTTTATATAGTCATCGCCGGTAAATTCAAAATCGACACTGACTTCGCTTACCAGTATTGTATGGCATAACGGGATTAAATCCGGAGTTCTCTTAGCTCCCATTATACCGGCAATTCTGGCTGCCGCCAGCACGTCTCCCTTTTTCATCTGGTTCTGTTTTATTTTATTCAGTGTTTCAGGGTTCATTCTTACTCCGCCTGTAACGATGGCTTCACGTACAGTATCATCTTTCGGTGAGACATCGATCATCTTGGCTTCACCCTTTTCGTTTATATGAGTTAGTTCTTCAGTCATAATTATTCTCCGATAAATATTATTATCCGCCTATTTGCCACATCTGCCGCTTTCTCAAATCCAGTTCTTCGGAATCAGGATGCTTCTCTCCTTTTAAGGCAACTGCTTTTATGATAATTTGTTCAAGTTCTTCAATACTGGCGCCTGCCCGTAGCGGGCTCTTGATATCGATTTCATCATCCCGCATCAGGCATGGCATCAATCTTCCGTCTGCCGTCAACCTGAAACGGTTACATTCGGAACAAAAATTATGTGTCATAGCTCCGATAAATCCGACTGTGCCTTTTGAATCATCGAATCTGTAGTATTTTGCCGGCCCGTTTCCTGATGTGACGCCACACGGTTCCATAGGACCGAGGGCATTTACAACTAAATTTTTAATTTCATCGATTCCAATCATTTTTTTCTTATCCTCTGCGGAATCGGCAAAAGGCATATACTCTATATAACGTACATTCCAACCGTCCGTGATGCTTTTTTGGGCAAAATCAACTATTTCATCATCGTTGATTCCCTTAATAGGCACCATATTTATCTTTACCGGGTCAAGCCCTGCCTCAATTGCCGCCTCAATGCCTCTCAGGACATCTTCAAGGTTTCCGCCGCCTGTAATATATTTAAATTTATCGGGATTAAAACTGTCGAGGCTGATATTTACCCTTTTTAATCCGGCTTCTTTCAATTCATTGAGGTATTTTTCTAAAAACACACCGTTAGTTGTCAGTGAAATATCATTGATTCCTTCAATAAGATATAAAAGTTCGATTAAAGCGCCGACATCCGGCCTGACAAGCGGTTCTCCTCCGGTAATACGGATATTCTTTACACCCAACCTGGCGGCAGCTTTAACAATCTTTTGTATTTCTTTATATCTCAATATATCGTCATGCGTTAAATGCGGCGCAAGGTGAGAATTGCAGTATATACAGTGCATATTACAGCGGTCGGTAATAGATATGCGCATATAATTGATATTGCGATGATAAGTATCAACAAGATTTGCCATTCTGCCTCCGTATTATTCTGATATGGTTCTTTTTACTGGGTAGTCGGGATGCTACTTAAACAAATACCTCCCAAAGGAGGCATAATAAATCAACATAAAATATTATCCCCCCTTTCCAAATGCGGGCGGTATAGAAGTTTCCCTATATACCTTAACCGGTTGTAATCCATAAGCTTAAAGCTCTTAGGTAATAGCAACTCGGAGGGTTTATTAAATAATATGTTTTTAAGATTACTGAATACTAGTGTTTAATATACTATGATAAACGAAACATGTCAACAATATACTGGAATGAATATACCCGTTCATAATTATGACGCCGATAAATATTTTGCAATTTCCTCATGTGGAATAACAACAGGTTATATTGTTTTGGAGTATCAACCCGACCTTAAAGAAGTTAAGAACTGGTCCTGATATATCTCGAATAATCCCCAGTATTTTAATTCGTTCTTCAAAACATTCGGGGATATTTCACCGAGCGCGAGTTTATCAAATAGTTCTTCGATTCTTAAGCGTGCTTCAAACGGAATTCCGGCGGAGTCGATATTTAGTAAACCCAGAGACTCAAATTGTGTAAGGTTGCCATCCACTGAACTTCTTGTAATCTCATAAATAAACTTCAGCAGTGAAACATCCCACAGGTCATCTATCCCCAGTATTATAGCAGATAGATTCTCTCCCCTTACTTCGATGTCTTTATTAATTTTATCCACCACTGAATCGGGGGTATCGGGAATTATGGATAGTTCCCTGGATTCATTGCGATATGTATAGTAAATTCCTGGTGAATCGGCTCCATACATTTCGCTGATTCTATTAAAATAATTCCTGGCTTCGGAGCTGAAACCCTCCAGACGAGAAAGATAATAAGGTGTTACAATCCTGGGTTTTTCCGCTATAACATATCCCTGTCTGAGTATTGTTTCCGCATTATTTATACCAGGTTCCTTATATATCGGTTCGGTAATCATATAATACTTGATATTGGTTTGATCGAAAGCAGACAATTTCTGTTTCGGTAACCTCAATATTAATGTATTTTTAGCCGCTAATTCTATTCTGTCAATGTAAGTATCCATCGCATTCCTTAAAATAACCTATATTACCCGATTTCTTTTAAAGCCTGTTTATACTCATTTAAATAATTGCTGTATTGATTATCAATTTGGGAGATAACTTTTTTCCATTCCTCCTGAAACTGGGGTAAATTCTCCACATTGATTTCAATATTATTATTTGTGCCCACCTGTTGCGCAAGCGCCTGCTCTACTTTGTTACGAAAATCATTTTTTAGCAGTTCATATGACTGTTCTTTCTGCTTTTTGCCCTGTGTATTATAATGTTCGAAGATATAGTTGATCTTGTCATATATTTCTTTGACTGCATTTTTATCTTTTTTCATAAGTTGAAGGTTATGCATAGCCTTTTCATTGGTATTTTTTATAATATCGTTTTTAGGTATGTTGATATTGCTTATAAATACCCTCTCTGCACCTTTCAAAACGAACTCCATTACTTTTTTATCGTACTTATCTATTTCGGATTTAATCTCGCTACCATCGCTCAGACAAGACGCTGCCAGTTTCTCACCTTCCGGTATATATTTCCATTTGAGCTGTTCTTCTTCGGAGGCTTCTCCTATTAAAGCAATTTTCTCCATAGCAATTTCACGAAAACTCTTGATTTCAGACATCATTCTTATCCTTTGCTCAATATTCATATTAGGTTTCTATTTATACTATAACAAATTTATACGTAATCATAAAGCAATAGCGCAGAGTTTTAATCCTGATATGATTGATGTTATAATCTACGCAATGTCAAAGGAGAAAACGATGTATTTCAAGAATGCTCTGGAAGCACTGGGTCATACACCACTCGTAGAACTGCCTGATATTGTAAAAAATAAAAGGGTTCGTATTCTAGCCAAACTCGAAGGACAGAACCTGGGAGGAAGTGCCAGCACCAAAGACCGCGTAGCCAAATATATGATAGATGTGGCTGTCAGAAACGGGCAGCTCAACAGTGATAAAACTATTATCGAGGCTACCAGCGGCAATACCGGAATATCTCTGGCTTGGCTGGGTAAGAAAATGGGTTACAACGTTACCATCGTTATGCCTGAAAATATGAGCAAAGAAAGGCAGCAATTAATCAGAGTTTTCGGAGCCGAACTTATCCTTACAAAAGCGGGAAATGGAGTACTCGGTTCGATGAATCTGGTAAAGGAAATGGTCTCCAAAAGCGATAAATACTATATGCCCGACCAGTTTGCCAATCCTGCCAATCCTTTAGCACATTATGAAACCACCGGGGTAGAAATTCTTGATGACTTTCCATACGATAACATAGATTATCTTATTGTCGGTATAGGTACAGGAGGAACAATTGTCGGGGTTACCAAAAGATTACGAGAGAGATTTCCTCAAATGAGAACTATCGGAGTCGAACCTCCTCCCGGTGATTGCATTCAGGGATTAAGATGCCTCGAGACATTCATTCCACCGGTTTTGGATTTAAGTTTTATTACTGAAAGAGTGTATGTAACCAGCCGGCAGGCTAACGATGCCGCAAAAAGCCTGCTTCTTAATGAAGGGATATTCTGCGGACAGTCTTCGGGGGCTTTGATACATCAGGCTGTTCAAATTGCAAACGAAATCGATGAAGGTAATATAGTAGCAGTGCTTCCCGATGGCGGCTGGAAATACCTTAGCCTCGATTTCTGGACGAAGCAGAGCTGAATACTATTTATGCTTTATCAACCAGTATTCCATACTGTCTGCCAATGCCAGCCAGCTCGCTTCGATAATGTTTGCGGAACTTCCTACCGTTCTCCAGCGGTCGGTGCCGTCGGTCGATTCTATAAGCACTCTTACCTGTGATTCGGTATTTTTCGAATCCAGAATGCGTACTTTATAGTCTACAAGCTGAATGCAGGAAAGCTGCGGATAGAACTGTATCAACGCTTTCCTCAAGGCTCTGTCCATGGCATTAACCGGGCCGTTACCCTCCGAAGCAGTGTGCATTATCTGTCCGTCAACTTTAACCTTTACCATTGCCTCTGATAACGCTTCGTCGTGATTGTGAGTTGTGGGAGACCTTCGCCTGCTTTCGATAATTACCATGAAATCGACCAGTTCGAAGGGAGGTTGATAATTGGCTTGTGCCCTGTGAACCAGTAAATCGAAGGATGCTTCGGCATTCTCATATTGAAAACCGCGGCTTTCAAGGTCTTTCACCTTTTCAAGCAACTGTTGTGCTTCCTTTCCTTTGGGAGGAAGGAGAACACCGATTTCACTGGCGCGATGAACTATGTTCGACCTGCCGGAAAGTTCGGAAATCAGCATGCGTGATTTATTCCCCACCAGCGCCGGGTCTATATGCTGGTAACTGCCCGACCACTTGCTTAATCCGGAAACATGCAAGCCGGCCTTATGACTGAAAGCGCTGCTTCCGACATAAGGCAGTGAGGGGTTGGGATTAAGGTTTGCGGCTTCATTGATATAACTGGCTACTTCGGATAGTTTTGCCAGATTCTCATCACTGATGCAATCAATGCCCATTTTCAGTTTAAGATTGGGGATTATAGAACACAGGTTAGCATTACCGCATCTTTCGCCATAACCGTTGATAGTGCCCTGTACCTGGGTAGCTCCTGCTTTTACTGCGGCAAGCGTAACCGCCACTGCCAGTTCGCTGTCATTATGGGCATGAATACCTATCGGGATGGAAGTTACCTCGCGTACTTTGGTTACTGCTTCGAAAACCTCATCCGGTAGCGTCCCTCCGTTCGTGTCGCATAATACCAGACAATCCGCTCCTGCTTTTTCAGAAGCTATCAGCACGTCCAGCGCATATTTTTGATTATCCTTAAAACCGTCGAAGAAATGTTCGGCATCGATAAAAACGGATATTCCTTTACTGTTCAGGTACTTTATAGAATCAATTATCATGTTGATATTTTCTTGCAGTGTAGTTTCTAAAACCTGCGTTACCTGTCGTGCCGAACATTTGGATACCAGTGTGACGATATCGCTATTGGCATTAATCAGTGACGCTAAAGTCGGGTCGTCCTCAGCTTTTCCGTTTGCCCGCCTGGTGCTCCCGAAGGCAACCAGTTTGGCATTTTTGAACTTCAAATCTCGGGCTTTTTCAAAAAATTCGATATCCTTCGGATTGGAACCCGGCCATCCGCCTTCAATGAAGTGGACGCCGAGTTCGTCCAGTTTGCATGCAATATTCAGCTTATCGACAACAGAAAAAGAAATACCTTCCTTCTGCGCTCCATCTCTCAATGTCGTGTCGTAAAGCTGTATAGACATTTAATTAATACCTTATACCCTTTCGGCGATTAAATCGCCCATGCGGCTGGTAGTTACTTTGGTTGAGCCTTTACCTATTATATCATAAGTGCCGTAATTATCTGCCAGTACCTTGCTTATGGCATCTTCAACCGCGGCAGCTTCTTTTGATAAACCAAGTGAGTAATTCAACATCATTGCCATGCTTAAAATTGTAGCAATGGGGTTGGCATCATTCAGCCCTTTATGTCTGGGTGCGCTTCCATGGCTTGGTTCGTACATGCCGAGAGTTCTGTTACCTGCCTTAGGCACACCTGCCAAACTGGCGGATGCCAGCATTCCCAGCGAACCGCCGAGCATCGAAGCCTCATCGGTTAATATATCACCGAATGTATTCTCGGTAACAATAACATCCAGATACCTGGGATTTTGGATAATTCTCATAGCACAGGCGTCCACAAGCATATGCTCAAGCTCGACATCGGGATATTCCTTTGAAATCTCTACGGCAACCTGTCTCCACAATCTTGATGATTGTAGTACATTAGCCTTATCTACCGATATCAATTTCTTTTTACGGGTGCGTGCGATTTCAAAACCGACTCTGACAATACGGGCAATCTCATGTTCGGAATACAACATCGAATCGACCGCCCATCTGCCGTCTTTTTCCGTCCATCTCTTTTTAGGCTGTCCGAAGTATAAACCGCCTGTAAGCTCGCGGACGAAAACAAAATCAACGCCTTCCAGAACTCCCGGTTTGAAATTGGTATGGTCGAACAACGATGGATAGGCATGCACAGGCCGCAGATTGGCAAATAAGCCCAGTTCTTTGCGGATTGCCAGTAATCCGTCTTCAGGATGTATGGGAGCCTGCGGGTCATCGAATCTGGGGTCTCCAACAGCGCCCAGCAATACGGCATCACTCTTTTTGCACTTATCGATAGTCGCCTGTGACAAGGCGGTACCTTCTTCATCTATGGCGACGCCGCCAATCAGTGCATATTCATAATTGAATTCGTGCCCGAATTTATTGCCGACTGCATTCATTACTTTTACCGATTGGTCAATAATTTCGGGGCCGATGCCGTCACCGGGCAAAACGACAATATTAAACTTCATTTATTTCTTCTCCAATCTCTTTTTAGTATATTCTATAAGTCCGCCGGCTGAAATTAACTCACCCATAAAATCTGGGTAAGCTTCGGCGGTAAACTCTTTTCCGTTATTTAAGTTCTTGATTTTACCATTAGACAGGTCGACTTCAAGAATATCTCCACTATTGGTATTATCCACGGCTTCACTGCATTCCAGCACCGGCAAACCGATATTAATGGCGTTGCGGAAGAAAATGCGCGCAAAGCTTTTGGCGATGACACAGGAAACACCGGAAGCTTTAATGGCTATCGGCGCGTGCTCTCTGGAAGACCCGCAACCGAAATTGGTGGTAGCGACGATAATGTCACCCATATTTACCTTTTTAACAAAATCAAGGTCTATGTCTTCCATACAGTGTCTGGCAAGCTCTGACGGTTCGGATACATTCAAATAACGCGCCGGAATGATGGCATCGGTATCGACATTTTCCCCGTATTTAAATACTTTTCCTTTTAACATCGAGAGGATGACTCCTTTTTACTAAATCTAGTTGCAATTTAAATTTATAAAACGTTCTAACGTTATACAGTATTACTTAATCAGCCTTCCTGTAAACCGCCTCGTAGTTTTGGCAGACAAGGGTTTTTTCAAGCAGCGAGTGTATTTCTGTAAACTCGTATTTCTTTAAAAGCGATTTTATTTCATCGATATCTATGCTTTCCAGCCCGAAGCTGAATCTGGAAACTTTATCCATCTCGGATATTCCTTCCGGATATATAACCTCGGCATAAACGAGATACCCCTTCGGTTTTAAAACCCTCTTGATTTCGGAGAGGGCTTCCTGCCAGCCTTCGATATGGTGCAAAACCCCGAAGGATATTACCACATCGAAAGTCTCATCATCGAAAGGCAGGTCTTTGGCATCGGCTACCTGAAAAGACAGGTTGGATACACTTCCCGTCCCTTTCCTGGCAACAGTGATTTGTTTCTCATCTATATCGGTTGCTGTAATATCCCCGATATAATACCTGGCAATATACTTTGCCACCTCCCCGTTTCCGCCTCCGATTTCCAGAAAATCGGTTCTTTTGTCAAGCTCGACAAACTCCATTAGTTTTTTTGCCAGCTCAACGCCTCTTTTTTTGCTCCACGGGTTGTTAACAAGGAGCTTTTCAAAACCGAGCATTTTCATTTTTTATTTTACTTCCTCAGGACTGACGATATAGCCGGCTATCGCACTTGCCGCCGCTACGGCAGGGTTCGCCAGGTAAACTTCTGATTTGGTATGCCCCATCCTGCCGACAAAATTGCGGTTTGTTGTTGAAATACATTTTTCACCGGCAGCCAGTATCCCCATATGTCCTCCCAGGCATGGTCCGCATGTGGGTGTGCTGACAACGGCTCCCGCATTTATGAAGGTTTCTATCAATCCTTCTTTTAAGGCTTCCAGATAAATCTTCTGCGAACCGGGTATAACTATACAGCGAACCTGAGGATTAACCGTTTTCCCTTTCATTATAGCAGCTGCCAATCTCAGGTCATCCAATCTTCCGTTGGTGCAACTGCCGATTACGGATTGGTCTATTTTAACATTACTCAGCTTGCTGACCGGTTTCGTGTTTGAAGGCAGATGAGGACAGGCAACCTGCGGTTCAATTTTTGATACATCGTATTCGATAACTTTAGAATAAGATGCATCCGCATCCGGTTCGTAAACGGTATAGTCTCTTTTTGCTATTGACTTTATGTAATCCAATGTTTTCTTATCAACCTTGAATATACCGGCTTTGCCTCCGGCTTCGATTGCCATATTAGCCATGGTAAATCTACCGTCCATATCCATCTCGTCGATAGCCTGACCGTGAAACTCCATCGCTGAATATAAGGCGCCATCTACGCCGATATCTCCTATTGTATACAGGATTAAATCCTTTCCCCCTACCCATTTACCCAATTTCCCATGGTAGCTGAATTTAATAGTCGGCGGGACTTTCATCCATACATCACCGGTTGCCATAGCGGCAGCGATATCGGTCGAACCCATCCCCGTTGAAAAAGCCCCCAGAGCGCCATAGGTACAGGTATGTGAGTCAGCGCCTACAACAACGTCGCCGGGTAATACCAACCCCGATTCGGGTAAAATAACGTGTTCGATACCCATTTTCCCTATTTCAAAGTAATTGATTTTCTGGTCGAGAGCAAATTCGCGCACCATTTTAGCCTGTTCGGCTGCCGCAATATCTTTATTAGGCGTAAAGTGGTCGGGTACCATAACCACCTTTGCCGGATCGAATACTTTGGATACTCCGATTTTCTTAAATTCCTTGATAGCAATCGGAGCGGTAATATCATTTGATAAAACCATATCTACCCGGACGTTAATAAACTGCCCCGGGCTGAGTATTTTTTTATCGCTATGGGCTGCCAGAATTTTTTCTATTAATGTCAACTCAATACTCCTGAAAAGTAATTAAAAAGCAATTATTCTTTTTTATTCGGACGCCAGGGCAAAATAAGCACTATAAATACCAGAATAGTTATTGCTATGGCTGGTATATACATCCCCGAACCGGCTGCCATACCGATTCCGGCGGTTATCCATATGGTTGCCGCAGTGGTTAAACCCTTCACAACTGTGGAATCATCACGCCTCAGGATGACACCTGCTCCCAGAAAACCGATGCCGGTAACAATCCCAGCAGCAACCCGGGACTGGTCCGTAACATCAAATCCGTAAATCGATATCACGGTAAACAGGGCGGCTCCGGAGCAAATCAGAATCAGGTCTCTAAGTCCGGCCGGCTTCTCAGCCTGGCCTCTTTCAAAACCCAAAATAGCACCGAGTACCATTGCCAGTAATATACGCAGAACCATTTCCAATTCGGTAGGCATTATTAACCTCACTTTAAACGGTTGTTCTTAATCTATTTGACACTTAACAGCTTGTTAAGCGCATTCAGATAAGCTTTAGCGCATGCTACTATTATGTCCGTATCGGCACCGCGACCGGTATATGTTATACCGTTACTCTCAATTCTTATCAGCACTTCACCGATAGCGTCGATTCCCTCGGTAACCGATTTCACAGTAAATTCGGTAAGTTTATTCGGCACTTTAACCAAGCGATTGATAGCTTCATATACCGCATCTACCGGGCCTGTTCCCAGTGCCGCATCGGCAATAATACTGCCGTCTTCGCAGACCAGTCTTACCGCTGCTGTGGGCACTCCTTTGTCTCCACAGGTTACCTGAAGCCGGTCCAGTTTATATGATTCGGTAACAGTCACTGCTCTCTTTTCCTGCGCTACCAGTGACTCGATATCCCTATCGGTAACTTCCTTTTTCTTGTCGGCTAACTCTTTAAACGAAGCAAACAGGCGATCGATATCCGCATCCGCCGGATTATAACCCAGCTCGGATAGCCTTTCTTTAAAGGCATGCCTGCCGCTGGACTTACCCATTACCAGGCATGAACCAGGCAATCCAATTGTTTTAGGGTCCATTATTTCATAGGTGCGCGACATTTTCATCACGCCATCCTGGTGAATACCGGATTGATGGCGGAAAGCATTGCCTCCGACAACTGCCTTGTTTGGCTGGACAGGGAAACCTGTCAATTCACTTACCAAGCGGCTGGTTTTGTATATTTGTTCTGTATTAATACCGGTTGTGACATCAAACAGGTCGCTGCGCGTTTTTAAAATCATAACTATTTCTTCCAGTGCGGCGTTGCCGGCTCTTTCACCGATGCCGTTAACAGTGCATTCGACCTGCCTGGCGCCGTTTTTAATTGCCGACAGTGAATTGGCTACAGCCAATCCCAAATCGTTGTGACAATGTACGCTTATTTTAGCCTTATTGATATTCGGAACGTTTTTAAAGATACCGGCTATCAACTGCCCGAACTCTTCGGGAACGGAATAACCAACAGTATCAGGTATATTTAATGTGGTTGCTCCGGCATCGATAACGGCTTCCAGCATTTGATAGATGTACTCCGGATTGGAACGGCTGGCATCCATAGGGGAAAACTCAACATCTTCCACGTATCCCCTGGCGCGTTTTACCATATTGCGTGCCATTTCCAGTACTTCTTCCTTGCTCTTTTTCAGCTGGTGCATAATGTGAATATCGGATGAGGAAACAAAAACATGAATTCTAGGGTGTTTCGCTCCTTTTAAAGCTTCTGCCGCCCTATCGATGTCATTTGCAATAGCACGCGGCAGTCCGCAAATAATCGGA
>JAQTUQ010000031.1 GCA_028707255.1 Dehalococcoidales bacterium | reverse complement strand
TTCTATAATCGGCAGCGAATACAGCCTAAATTAGGATTTCTGTCACCGGCAGTATATGCTAAAAAATACTATGCAGGATTACTGGCAGTATGAAAGGTTTGGTGTCCGTTTTTGACATCCGATACCAATTATCCACCCTCACCCCATACTATATTGCCATCTTATCTAATTGAGATAGCTAAGCCAGTGCGATATCTCCCAGATTGACGTCTTTTTCAGTATTGATATCGCTGATTGTCTTACTCTTGCCGGCAGCATCAATCTTTACACTGTAGCTGCCTACCGCTATGCCTTCGAACCAGAAGTCGCCGAAGTCATCGGTTGTTGCTGTTGCCGAACTGTCTCCGGAAAGTGTAACAGTACCACCGATAACAACTTCCTTTGTTGTCGGATCGTATACGGTACCGGCGATAAATCTCTTCGGCATATTCAAATAGTACATTCTCGGTTTAGTATTGTATTCAGGATTTAAAACTTCTCCGGCAGCTATCTTGTCACTGAAGTCGGATTCCTCTCCAAATTGCAGTGCGTAATGATAGCAAGAATCAACACACCTAGGCTCTTTAATAGGCCAGCCTCTATCCAGAAGGTGAGCGCAACCCGTACATTTTTGAGCAATGTTCAAGTTATCGTTAAAGTAGACATTGTCATAAGGGCAGTTATCGATACATAACTTGCAACCCGTACACAGTTTGGGATCAATCCAGACAATTCCGTCATTGCGTCGTACAATTGCATCTACCGGGCAATTTTCCAAACAGGGTGCATCTTCACAGTTATTGCACTTTACAGGGTAGCAATATACTTTCACCTTGGGGGAGGTACCAACAGTACCACGAACATTTTCATTTACCTTAATCCAGAACTGCCCGATCTCAGGCTGCGGCTTGGCATAAGGAGTCCAGTCATTTCCGCAATGCTCATCCTTGCAGGCAATTTGACACATTCGGCATCCGATACATAATCCAACATCATGAACAAAAACTTTCACTATTCTCCTCCTTCCTCTAACCAGGCTTCGAGTCTTCTACCTGCAGCCGGGTCGTATGCCCTCTTAAAGGCATCAGGGTAATCTCTCCTCCACTCGTCCATCATCTCGCCAGTGACTTTTTCAATCTCTACAAGGTAACCGGTAACATATAATCCCATAGCGTTAGGAGAAATGCCGTTGGGACAGATAGTGTTGTTCTCACCACCCCTGTCGAGTACACCCGGTATGATATAGTCAGTTTGAGCGCCATGGTCCATCATGACTACACCTTCCATAGTTCTCTCCCAAACCTTGGCAGCACCCAAAATTGCACCGCGGTCATTAGATATCTTGACAATATCTCCATCCTTGATACCTCTTGCCTCGGCATCAGCCGGATTCAGCCATACCGGTTCATACCAGTACCCATCCCAGCCTTCTATCTTAGCCAATTCTCTGAGCCAGGGGATATCGTCATGCTGAGAGTGATAGCGCCATTTCGGAGTGTTGGAAATCATCTGAAGAGGATAAGTCTCGGCTTTCTTGCCGGTACGCCATTCATCATGGTAATATCCTTCTCCACCGGGAATCCAGTGTGCCAGCGGAGGCCTGTCCTTATCATCAGGGAAGTTTTCAAGCAAACCAGTGCACTCGAATTCGAGCAGACCGGTAGGAGTTGCCAGGGGATTCTTTACGGGGTCTGTATAGAATTTCTGGGAAGCGGGTGTTCTCTTGGCTACATCAGGATGTAAGCCAATTATGTAATAGCCTTTCTCGGATAATTCTTCCCAGCTGATATCATCCTTCATACCGCTTGTCTCGTGGCCGTACTGTACCCACTCTTCTATGGTCTTACCGCCTGTCCATTTATCGTAGAAATTCAGTTTCTTGGCAATTTCGCCAACTACTTCGTAGTCGGACATGGATTCACCGATGCTCTTGATAGCCGGCTTCTCCAGACAATATACGGCATAGTCCTCGGATGAAGTATTAAGGTCATATTCCTCGATCTTTGTATTCACGGGGAGTACGATATCGGAATAGAAGCAGGTATCCTGCCACCACTGATGCTGTGTTACAATACACTCCAGAATATCCTCCTGATGGGCCCTGAATCTGTTGTTGCCGTCATCGGTACTCTCAGTGTTGCTTGCGCCTTCCCACCACATGAATCTTACAGGTGACTTGTCCTGCCACGGGTATTCGAATTGCTGGAACTGACGGGTTCTATTTCCACGGGTACCACCGCCATACCAGGTTACCTTGGGATCACCCTCTCTCCATGCAAAACATCTCGAGATATCGGGTGAATGCATTAACGGCCTCTCTTCCACCGGAGGAATAGATAATCCTTCAGCCTTCATTAATTCAGGATGCCGTCCGGACATTACACCTTCTTTAGCCATCGGACTTACTGCACCATAGTTGGGTGATTTAGCAAAACTGGGGGTTCTGAGCGGATTGGTGCACTGATGTACACCGGGTTTGCCCCATCCCTGCATTCCCAGCAGATACCATTCCATTCTCATTGCTTCGGTAGAATAGCCGCCGCGGCATAAACCGCCGCCATGGGTCTGGGCAAAGGATGCCTTGTTATTTTTACCCCAGTAGCGTGCCAGAGCTTTAATAGTCCATTCAGGTGTGCCACAAATCGCAGATGCCCATGCCGCCGTCTTGGGGACACCGTCCTCATCTCCCATAACATAAGCCTGCCACTTATCAAAACCGTGAACATGTGTGGCTACATACTCTTTATCATAGGTATCTTCGGTTATCCAGATATAGGCAATAGCAAGCATCATACAGGGGTCCGAGTTCGGATAAATGGTTATCCATTTATCTGCCCAATAGCCGGTACCTGTATTGCAATCAGGGCTGACAAATATACAGGGGATGCCCAGTTTCTTAATCCAGTAAGTGCTGTAACCCCTGCGCATACCGTCATTTTTACACCATGCTTTGGTTACGTTATCACATCCCCAGTAAAGCATAAGTTCGCAGTTGGCAGATATGTCCTGCCAGAAGTTAGCATCCGACTCTTCACCAAACATCTCAATAGCATTAACATGCTTGGCGCCCCAGGCAGTACCTTCCCAGCTATAAGGGCTTCGCATAGCTTCAGTATAATGTTCGCCATACGTTGCCTGAGACCAGTAATGCAGAAAGGCGCTGGTGGTATAGTGATAGCCGTTTATATTCTTCAGTTCACCGTGAGCCGGACAGAAAGTACAAATAGCCGCCGGGCCATGTTTATCGGCTATTCTCTTCATTTCACCGGCGACTATGGTTGTTGCTTCGTCCCACGAAATCCTCTTATACTTGCTGATACCGCGGTTCTGTGCATTTATTTTGGCCGGATCGCCGCCCGGTTCCCAGTCAACTCTCTTTAACGGGTAAAGGATTCTACGCGGTGAATAGACACGCCTTTTATATCCGGCGCCAAGCGGTGCAAGGCATGACTTTTTGTGCGAAGTCCAGGTCTGTCCACGTGCTTCCCATGTCCATGGTGTGAAATTGGGGTTCTCATCATAATGTATTGGTCTGACTCTGATTATTTTACCGTTTTTAACATCTACACATGCAGGCGATTCAACCGCTTTAATAACAGTCTCTTCCGGTTCCAATGCCGGTTCGATTGCTCCCCCACCCCCACCTGTCGTTACCGTTTTGGTTTCAGTAATCGTGACGGCGCCTTCTCCACCAACGGTTTTAGTCTCGGTTACTGTAGCTCCTGAACCACCAACAGTCGTTGTGACTGTCTTTTCAACTGTTTTAGTAGTTGCAACGGTTTTTGTAGTTTCTCCCCCGCTGCAACTGGAGAGTATTCCGGCGCCAACGGCACCACCAACAACTACAGTCCCCGCACCGACCAAGAAATCTCTTCTTGAAACTTGACCAGATTGTTTCTTTTCTTCAAATTCGGGTAATTTTTCTTGTTCCTTTTTCAATTAATTCTCCTTTCATAGATTCTCGGTATATAGAAACATAATGTTATATAGACATCACCTCCTCTTGATTAATAAATTATTTAACTAGCTTTAATATCCCAGTTTTTTCTTCTTATAATTGCCTTTAATTTGGCTGCGAAAATAGCCTTATTAAATGGCTCAACAATGTAATCGTTGGCACCTGACTCGAAGGCTTTGACTAATGTGTTTATATCCTTGTCTTCAGATAAAAATACAACAGGCAAATCTGAATCATCACGTATGTCCTTAAGCAATTCAAATCCATCCATATCAGAAATTCTAAAACCAAGTATTACCAAATCGGGACGATGACCGTTATTTAATGTCTCTAAACAGTGTTCTCCGGAACCGACTACAGATATGTGCAAACCTGGAAGATGTTCGTTTATAGATAGTTGAATGTCTTCGATGACGTCAAGATTGTTTTCAACGACTAAAATATTCATGATATTTGTTTTGTTTAATTCCGATGTTTTCCTTTTGTTAGTATGTTACAACATAGGGATTAATATAGACGTTAATAAAGCAGACAAATATTAATATTTATTAATAAGTGTATGATAAATATAAAATATAGCAGGGTTATATTCGATTAAGAGGAAATGATTTATTGAATAAGAATAATTCGCAAATCAGTTTGGCAAAATCTAGATGGTTAATAAACAATAATGAGTGAGTTGAAAGAGATTATTATATGATAAAATAGGGAGAAGTGTTATTAGTCGACTTTTAATATATATCCAACTCCTGCCTTTGTGTGAATAAAGTAAGGAATTTTTGGATTCTCTTCAATTTTATTACGTAGGCGATGAATATATACTCTTATTGATTCACAGGTGCTGGGATCGTTAAAATTCCAGACTGCTTCAGCCAAGTTGGAAATGGGGATTATTTTCTCCGCATTTCTTAACAGGTGATACATTATTACACCCTCGGTTTGTGTAAGATTCACTTTCTTTTTATTAACAAATAGTGCTTTTAAGTCAGGTTGTAGTAACAGGGATTTATATTGGATTGCATTTCCCCCTCCGGGGATGTGTTGTCTTCTTAATATAGCATTAACTCTTGAAATAAGCTCAAGTTGCCTAAAAGGTTTAATAATATAATCATCCGCACCGGATTCCAATCCCATTATTATATCACTTTCTTTATCCCTGGCAGTTAATATTATCACCGATACCATAGAGAACAGCCTGATTTTTTTCAGTACGTCAAAACCATCCATATCAGGTAAGCCAATGTCCAGTATGACAATATCCGGATTTTCATCAGCTACTAGTGACAGACCTTTCTCACCTTTACCGGTAGATAAAATAACAACATCCGGCCAGCGTATCTGGAGAGCAAGCGATACGACAGATACAATATCGTTATTATCTTCAATAATGACTATTTTCATATGATTGTATTGATTTATTTAAAATATTTTATATGGGGATAGAAAAGCCAACAGTCGTTCCTTCATCTAGTTTACTTTCTACCCAAATGTCTCCACCATGTAGCTTAACATATGTTTTACAAATAGCCAAACCCAGCCCGATGCTTTCATAATGTCGGTTTGTATTTGAATAGGGCTGATATGGTTCGAACAGGCTGTTTAAAGTATCATCTGACATACCACAACCATTGTCCTGGACTTCAATTATAATATAATCACCATGCTTTCGAATTTTAATCACAATAGTATGATTACTCGAACTATATTTATATGCGTTATCCAGTAGATTATACATCACTCTGATGATTTTTTGTTCATCGACAAAAACCAAGGGCAAACCCGGTTCAGCAACAAGTTCCACTTGAATTTGTTTTGAACTTGCAGTAGGTTTAGTTGAATCTATTACACTTTGAATAAGGTCATAAATGGATATTATCTCTTTCTTAATATCCAGTATATTTAATCTGCCTTTATAGATATCAAAATGTTCACCAATTCGCTGTTTTAATAACAGGGCATTATTCTGAATTTGAGTGTGTAGTTCTCTTCCCATTTTATCGTTTTGAATTTGAGAACATATATCACTTGCTGCAACTATAGATGTTAATGGGGTTTTGAAATCGTGCATCAAAGCATTGAAATAATCGGTTTGTTGTCTTAACTGCTTTTCCAGCGCCAGATTGGATTCTTCAAGTTTTCTGCTGGTTTTTTCCAGTTGATTGGATTTATTAACTAACTGCCCCGTTCTTTCCACAATTTGCACTTCCAGTATTTGCGCTTGCATTTGTAAACTGCGTGTTCTGAGGAATATTATTGTAGCCACTGTTAAAATCGCGAAAATTGTTAAAATTAAAATAAACCACCATTCCTGCCAAAAGGGGGGTAATACGGTTATCTTCAGGGATGCCCCTTCTTGATTCCAGATATTGTCTTTATTGCTGGCTATAACTTTAAAAATATAATCCCCTCTATTTATATTGGTGTACTTGGCAAAGTTATCGTTAGATCCGCAATATTGCCAGTTCGAATCGAACCCTTCCAACATATAAGCATATTTATCATCACGTTGTGTGGTATAGTCCAAAGCGACGAAATCGATTACAAATGAGTTATCGGAATATTTAAGAGTAACCTCTTTTATTTCTTCAAGTGGTTGTTCAAATGATATTTGGTTACCGTTGATTAGTGAAAATCCATTTATGACTACGGGTGGTATTATAGGGCTGGATATTATTTGTTTCGGGTCGAATGAAATAAGCCCGTTAGTAGTACCTACAAATATTAATCCTTCTTCGCTGTTGCTTATCGAATTCGGGTAATAAATATTTCCGCGCAAACCATGATCGATTCCGTAATTATTTACATGTTTCGTTTCAGGTGACAATTTAGAGAGCGAATAGTCAGTAATAAACCAGATATTATCTTCATTATCACTGGTAATGCCGATTATATTATCATCTGATAAACCATCTTCTTTAGTAAACAATTCGTGGCTGCCAGTCTCCGGCATAAAAGCAATTAACCCATTGTTTGTGCCTAGCCACAATGTTTTATTACTATCTTCATAAATACTTTCCACCTGAAGGCTTAAAAAGACATCCTGCTTTGAATCTGTAAAATAGTGTATAAATTCTCCGGTAGTCTCATCAAATCTATCTAACCCTTTATCTGTGCCTATCCATATCCTGCCGTCTTCCGACACATAGACTACATTTATATTATCACTGTTAATACTGGTTGAATTATGAGGATCATGATGATATTGTATAAATATATTATCATTATAGTTAAAACTACAAAGCCCCTTATCAGTACCAATCCATAAAAGATCCTGTTCTATACTATAAAAAAGGGAAAATATCCAACCATCTGTAATGCTATTAGAATTTCCTTCTTCGTAGGAGTAATTCGTAAATTCGCCGGTATCGAGGTTTATTCTTAACAATCCGATGTAGTCTGTACCCACCCACAATGTACCGGTTTGGTCGATATAAACGGTATCAGTAATGGCATTTCTGATATTACTTATTGAATCATAATTCAGATAGCGTTCTACTATGTTATCCTTGTAATTAAACCACATGATATTTGTACTTGTGCCCAATACGCAAATATCTCCCAGGATATCCACAGCTCTTATACCCGTATTATTTACTAATTCATTATCGTGGTACTTAAAGTACTGCTTATCCGGATCGATGTAGTAGATACCGGACATTGTTCCAAACCATATAATTCCCCATTCGTCTTCATAGACTGACCTAGTATTGTTACTACCAATACTGGTAGGGTTCTTTAGATCATGGGTGTAAGCAGTAAAAAATCCGGTTTCATTATCAAAGGCATTTAAACCATCATCTGTCCCTATCCACAACTTCCCTTTACTGTCTACATAGACCACCCTTATAAAATTATTGCTTATACTTTTATAATCGTCGGAATTATGAATGTATCTTGTAAAAATTTCTTTTTCATTGTTAAAGGAGTTTAATCCGTACTCGGTTCCTATCCATAACATACCATGTTCATCACCACTTATTGACCAGACAACATTGTTACTGATACTGTCAGGATCATCTGGATTATGAGTATATGATGTAAAAACGCCCGTTTCTCTATCAAGTTTATTTAGACCTCCATTTGTTCCAATCCAAAGTATTCCGTTGTTATCTTCATAAATGGACCTGACGATATCGTTACCGATACTGTTAGGGTCGATTGGATTATGAGTATACGATGTAAAAACACCTGTTTCTCTATCAAGTGTGTTCAACCCTTCCGTTGTTCCAAACCATAGATTATTTTGTCTGTCTTCAAATACTACCCAGATTATGTTGCTGCCTATACTATATGGATTTTCGGAGTCGTGGGTGTAAGTAGTAACTGCGCCAGTTTTTATATTCAGAGAATTCAGCCCGTATTTCGTTCCTATCCATAATATATCCTGGCTGTCCATATAAATTGATCTTATGGTATCATCACTAATTCCTTCTATTTTAATCGATTCAACTCCATTGGATTTATATAATCCTCCTCTGGTGCCAAACCACATATAACCATATTTATCTTTTGATACCGAAAACACAGCATTATCAGAAATCAATGTACTAGAGCTCAATTTACTGAAAACAATATCTTTCTCGGATGGGATTGGATCTGCCTTGATTACATCAACAGGTAATTGCGCTGTAAAGAAACTTACAATTAACGCGCATAATATGAATCTGACTATTATTTCTGTCATTGTTTTAAATACATGATTCATTTTTTAATTGTAATATAAAAGGAAAGAATTTGAAAATTAACCTGATAATTGCTCCTGTTTTTGATCCATTTTTAGGGAGCAGTTCATGGATATATTATTATGTCCATAAAAAAATAACAGAAAATATGATAATCATAATCACGTTCCTAGATCAATGGTAATTTAAGGGGGTTATATTTTCTGTTATTGGATAATTCAAAATATATATTTCACTAAAACAATCTTGAAATCATGTAATTCTAGTGCTAGCATTAAGAAGTGAAAGTCAATCTACAAGCACTCCGCTAATTCTGTATCGCTAAAGTTACAGATAAGGAATTAATAAAACAATGGTGGAAGCGGCAATAATGGAAAAAATGGAGAGATTCAATGTAACCTACAAGTAAATAAAAGAAATGTTAGCAGATGAACTGTAACGATAAAAAATAATGCTTCCCGACATAATGACAGTGAAACTATGGAGCTCTTGCTTCGTCCTTATAATTTCACAACTAAATTGAAAAAGCCAGCTTTGAGACAGTGACCTCTTGCGTGTGAAGCAAGCGCTCTAACCGCTGAGCTAATCGCCCCGCCTCCATATTTTATGTTATCGAATGTCGCTTTGTAAAGACGAGGCGATTATAGCGTCAGCCTCTTCAAATCATTACATATTTAGAAGGGAATCGATGGTTTATTTTCGATTTGCAAAACATCGAATGCCTTATCTCTTAAAATATTCAAACAATCCGATAAATTTTGTTTCTGCTTGGCCGATAGCAAATCCACCATTTTGTTCAGGATATCTTCCCTCTTAGCCTCCTGATACAGGGCTTCACCTTTCTCGGTCATGGATACCCGTATCATATTTTTTCTCTTGAGGTCTTTATTTCTTTTGATTAACCCCTTCTTCTCCATTCTCAGCAGCAAACCGGTAATCGAATGGTGCTTGCGAAGAAGCTGGCGGGATAATTCTGTCGGAGTCGCTTTATCTCCGAGTTTGTTAATTTGTATCAAGACCGCAGCCTCTTCAAAAGTAATGCCGAATTTTCTGAGTTCTTTTCTTTTTAAACTGAGCATCAAATCCCTGGTCTGAAACAGTAAAACAATTAACTGATGGTCACTTACCGCCCGTGAATCGCCATTCATTTTCCCCTCCTTAAAGAATAGAAAGAATTTTAATTAGTTATAAATAGATTATACAATATATTCTGTATTTATATGCAATTATTAACAATAATATACCGCTCCCATGATTATATTATGTCAATAATATCCGTATATTAATAATATAGCAGACACCCGGTTAAGGAAGCGTAAAGGGTTTGTGTCAAAAAATTGAAGTCGTCCGATAATCGAGGTTAATCGGACGACTATACTTGAATATTAATGTTATTTCAGGCAGCATTAATCCTGTAACTTGATATAATAACCTACTCCGGGTTCATTGATAATCAGCGAAGGATTAGCCGCGTCTTCCTCCAGTTTTTGGCGGATGCGGTGTATATAGGATTTAACATTTATAGCGCTGTAGAAACGCTCTCCCCATATCAGTTTTGCGATTTCATCCGATGTAACCACTTTTCCCTTGCTTTCTATAAGCTTGTAAAGAATGCGCCCTTCTGTGAGTGTTACACCAATTTCCTTGTCCTTACAGATAATTTCCCGAATAGATTTTCCGAATTTTAAGGGACCATAACTGATCGATAAATCTTCACTCAAAGACATTTTTCGTCTGGTCAACGCCCTGACGCGTGCCAGCAGTTCCAGTTGCCTGAACGGTTTGATTATATACTCATCGGCTCCAAGGGTTAATCCTTTAACGATATCGGATTCGTCGTCTCTTACTGTTATTAATACAATTGTCATTTCGGTATAATGACGAATCTGCTTCAATACATCGAATCCGTTAATATCGGGCAATCCCAGGTCGAGCAGTACTACATCGGGTATTTCCTTGTCAACCATATTAATACCATCTTTACCTTTATATGCGAAGATGAATTTCGCTTCCGGCCAACCGACATTAAATACGTTTTTAATATAGTCGACCATATTCTCATCATCTTCGATAATCAGTATTTTCATATGCGTCCTCCATGCTGAATAGTCAATTATATCTTTGTGTATATTTATCTTGCAGTCAAACAAGGATAAATCTTGTGGAAACACTTCTACCATTTCATATCTCCTTTTGCCTCCGTTTTATCTGCAATGCTAATTCGAAGTCCTGCGTTAAACAAACCATATTCTATTTGGTCGGCACGCTCGGTACTTATTTAAAATTACCATTATGTTACTTTATTGTTACTTTTATAACTATATGATTATAGCACATATTTATTTATTTATATTATTTTTTTTTAATATTTTTTTATTATTTTTTATATTTTTTTGTAACATTAATGTTTTAAATAAATAATTCTTAAGACAATTCCTCCCATCCAAAAAGGATGCGTTGATTTTGAGACTGGCAAGTGCCATAATTACCACGTATCTATGAAAGCGGAGATAAGGTATGAGCAAAAGCAGTTTTGACATTACGGATCTTGAAAGATGGCAAAAACAGGGATTTATATCCGAACAACAACTTGAAACCATTGTTAATCAAGAAAATATAGAAACAAAGCCTGCCTCTGAAAAAAAGAGCGGCTGGAACCTGATCACCGTGCTTTATTATTTCGGTGGATTCCTGGCATTGTTGTCGTTTACACTTTTTATAGGTATGAGCTGGGACGATTTTTCTCAGTGGGCGCGTTTTGCGGTTGCCCTGATTGCACTTGCCGTTACCGGAGGGCTGGGTTTTTGGTTGCGTTTTATGCAAAAATTCGAAGTGGCAGGAGGATTGTTATTGTTTGTTGCCACCGCTATCCTGCCTCTCTTAGTTTACACCATAACCAGCCTGGCAGGCTTCTGGGCTGAAGGGGCATCGTTCTATGAACTAAGATTTTCTGTTCTTGTCATGGGATTAATAAGCCTTGCCGGGGCAATTGCAGTAGTGTACTATACGCGTTTCCCTCTTATTGCGCTTTTAACAACCGCATTTGCTCATCTGATGCTTATAGATTTAATACAGATGATATGGGGAAAATCCTTTCTTTTCAATGAAAGCACCGCTGTCATAAGCGCCATTTTCATACTGTTCGGTATCTGGATGACCATGTACGGAATGAAAAAATTCGCTTTCTGGGTAAAGCTTTACGGACTTATCTGGCTGCTCTTTACTTTTTCTATTCTCTTTTTTGAAAGCGAAAGCATCCTGTTCGGGTTGTTGTATCTTGTCGTATACATCATAATAGCGGCAATCAGCCTGTTTTTACGCGAAGCCATGTTCATGGTATTCGCCATCATAAGCATATATCTATATATCTTCAACCTGGTTTTCGATATCTTCGAGGGTTCCGCAATTTTCCCGCTTATTCTGGGAATTACAGGCATCAGTATCGTTCTTTTAGCAGTATTCTTCCAGAAATACGGGAAACGGCTGTTTCGCAGGAAAATCGATGGAAAAATCAATCGCGTTGTAAAAGAATGATTGCCATCCCTTTTTGGCAATAATCACAGGGAAATATCCCCCATTCACCAGTTTAACGACGTCTTTTACGATAAAAGACGTCAGATTAGCTATTGCCTATGTCAATATCGACAGGTATCGCCGAATATTCTCTGTTTGGTGTATAATTGCATGTATAACATTCAGGGAGAAAGAAAAATGCGCGGTATTATTACAGTAATCGGAAAAGACCGGGTAGGAATTATCGCCGCGGTCAGCAACATACTTATGGAAGCCAACATCAATATACTGGATATCACTCAAACTACCCTGCAGGACATCTTTACCATGATAATGCTGGTAGACCTTACAAGCCCTACGCTTACCTTCGATCAGTTATCGAAAAAGCTGAACGACAAGGGAGAGGAAATGGGGCTTTCCATCAGAATCCAGCGCGAAGATATTTTCAACGCCATGCATAAAATATAATAATTGCTACCAATTGACTGTGTGATAGGTCTTCAGGGAGAAGAATAATGATAAATACCTATGAGATTTTGGAAACCATCAAGATGATATCCAGCGAAAGCCTGGATATCAGAACCATAACTATGGGGATATCTTTAAGGGATTGCGCCCATAGCGATATGGATGAACTGGCTAAACGTGTTTACGACAAGATAACGCGCAAAGCAGAGAAACTGGTAAAAACCGGAGAGAATATCGAGAAGGAATACGGTATCCCCATCACCAACAAGCGTATCTCGGTAACCCCGATTTCCATTATCGGCGAAGGCGCCAACGGCGATTATATACAGATTGCCAAAGCGATGGACAGAGCCACCGAAACCACCGGCGTCGATTTTATCGGCGGCTACAGCGCGCTTATACATAAAGGATACACCGACGGCGACAGGAGATTCGTAGATTCCATAGCCGAAGCGCTATCGGAAACCAAAAGGGTTTGCGCCTCGGTTAATATAGCCACCACAAAGTCCGGTATCAATATGGATGCTGTCGCTCAAATGGGACGCGTTATTAAAAAAGCTGCCGAACTCTCGGCAAAAGAAAGCGGTATCGCCTGTGCCAAGCTGGTTGTTTTTTGCAACGCACCGGAGGATAATCCCTTCATGGCCGGAGCCTTTCACGGCATCGGTGAACCGGAATGCGTTATCAATGTCGGCGTCAGCGGGCCGGGCGTAATGCACAACGCCCTGAAAAAAATTTCTCCCAATGCCGATTTTACCGAAGTTGCTGAGACGATTAAAAAGACCGCCTTCAAAATAACACGCGTAGGGCAACTGGTTGCCACCGAGGCATCGAGACGGCTGGGAGTAACCTTCGGTATCGTCGACCTGTCGCTGGCACCTACCCCTGCCATCGGAGACAGCATCGCCAATATTTTAGAAGACATGGGACTGGAGAAATGCGGCGCGCCGGGAACCACTGCCGCATTAGCCTTGTTAAATGATGCTGTCAAAAAAGGCGGAACTATGGCAAGCTCACAGGTAGGCGGACTTTCGGGAGCTTTTATACCTGTAAGCGAAGATGCAGGAATGGTGGAAGCCGTTAAAGCGGGAGCTTTGAGTCTGGAAAAACTGGAGGCAATGACCTGTGTCTGTTCCGTGGGGTTGGATATGATTATTGTCCCGGGTGATACCCCCGACTATACGATATCCGCCATCATTGCCGATGAGGCTGCAATAGGCATGATTAATTCAAAGACGACCGCTGTAAGAATCATCCCCGCGCCCGGTAAAAAAGTGGGAGACATAGTGGAATTCGGCGGACTTTTGGGCGGCGGACCGGTTATGGCAGTGAATAAATTCTCCAGCAAAGCCTTTATATCCCGAGGCGGACGCATCCCCGCCCCTATCCACAGCCTCCGAAACTAGTTATCATTATTACTAGCTTGGAATAATATTGCGGTGATAGTCGGCAAGATAACACCATCGGACGGAATGCAACAAATTTGAATACGCTATAAAAGCCAGATGACGGCTACTGAAAACCAGTAAATATCACCCCCCTGCCAAACAATCTTACGTATACGTAGCCCCTTTTTGATTAATTTTTACGCTTTTCTTAATAATTTATTGTTAATGGTATTGACAAACCGTCATTAGCATTATATAATAAATTAGCAATCGACGGACGAGATTGCTAATTTATAAAGATTAAATAAAAGGAGGTTTTGAATATGGTACTTCAGAGATGGAATCCCTACAGGGAATTAAAGCAGATGGAGGATACGATGGACAAATTATGGAGGCTCGGAGGTTTATCGACCTATCGTGAGGGAGCAGAGGACTGGAACATTCTGATAGACGTCATGCAAAAGAAAGACGATATTATTGTCAGTGCATCCATCCCGGGGATTAAGCCGGAGGAAATTGATGTAGCAATCGAAGACAATGTACTTACTATCAGGGCGGAAAGAAAGTCTGAATCAGAACAGGACGTTACTTATCTGATTAAGGAGAGACCCGAAGGTTCCTTCTTTAGGGCTCTGAGACTGCCCGACACCGTCGATTCCGAGAAAATCAGCTCTTATTACTGCAACGGTGTTTTGACCATTACCATGCCGAAGGCAGAAGAGAAAAAGAAGAAACAGATTCAGGTTAAAGTTGAGAGCGAACCGAAGACCATCGAAACAACCGCTAAATAATTAAACAATACATCTCTTTTTTTATTGATTTCTCCTTACAGTTAGCCCGGCTTTGCGCCGGGCTAACTTGTTTTTATAAATATTGACATCACTTCTATTACAATATATACTTAGAAAGTAAGATTATTGGAAAGTAGGATTTTCATATGTCAGAACTGGTTCAAATACGTAAAAAGGCTCAATTAACCCTCCCCGCTTCGGTAAGGCAAAAACTGGATATCGAAGAAGGCGATTTCGTCGATGTTCAGATAAAAGACGGGGATATCGTTTTAAAAGTTATGAAGCTGGTCAGTAAGGAGCAGGCATGGTTCTGGACGGAACGCTGGCAAAGCGGAGAAAGAGAAGCCGAGGAAGATATCCGCAGCGGCAGAGTACATAAATTCGAGAACAGCGACGACGCTATCGCCTTCCTGCACAAGCAGAGCAATAGCAAGAAAAAAGACGCGGGCAGTGAATAAATGCCTATCGAATTCACCGAACGCTTCGTAAGGCAATATGCCAGATTGCCAACAGCTATCCAAAACAAAGTAGATAAAGCGTTAAGGCTACTGGATAACGATTTCCGTCATACAGGCTTACGCAGCCACCCAGTTGAGAGAGCGCCCGGCATTTTCGAAGCTTATGTAGATGATAAATTTCGCATGACCTATGAGCGTAAAGGGGATACTTTTATCATACGCAACGTGGATAATCATGATGATTGTTTGAAAAATCCGTAGAATTATTTGCTACTTAATCTTAACCGGAATACCGGATACCATCAGGTAAACCTCGTCGGCATATCGCGCCAGTAATTGGTTAGCCCTGCCGAGTAAGTCGCGATAGTTTCTTGAAAGTTCGTTATCGGGAACGATTCCCAACCCTACTTCATTGGATACCAGTATATAAGTAGACGATTTAAACTTCATAACTTTTATCAAAGTATCGATTTCATTTATAACAGCAGCTTCTGCCGATTTCTCATCATCTGCCGCGAGCATAACATTTGAGACTAACATCGTAATACAATCGATGACGATAACCTGATACTCCCCAGCTTTTTCAGATATAGCATTAGCCACTTCAGATGGCGATTCCAGTGTCTGCCAGTTCGAAGGACGAGACTTCTTGTGTTTTTCGATGCGCAGGCGCATATCCTCGTCTTTGGCCTCAGCGGTTGCCACAAATAGCACCTTACCGCTGTTATCGATAGCTAACTTCTGGGCATAACCGCTTTTCCCCGCCCGGGCGCCGCCGGTTATTAAAATACAGCTCAATATAGACCTCGCTTATCCCGGTACTCGCAGGATTCTATATCCAGAAACCAGTGATTATCCCTCAATATCTTTGCGGCTTTAACGACCGCCATTTCTTTCTTGAATATAGGCCCGTCGGTAACCAGTGTATGATACTCACCCGCTTCACCGCAAGGGGTAATTTTATTAGTCTCAGCTAAATCGGACATCAATTTCA
>JAQTUQ010000057.1 GCA_028707255.1 Dehalococcoidales bacterium | reverse complement strand
TACTTATGGACAGCAGCAAGAAATACGTCTTTATTATGATTTTGCCGATGTTGATGTGGACAGATATCTTATAGACGGCAAGCTGACGCAGGTTTTTTTATCGGCCAGGGAATTGAACCAATCGTCTTTATCACAACAGGCAATGACCTTTAACAACTTAATGTTTAAATATACGCACGGTTTTGGCCTGGTTATGAGTCCGACAAATAAGGTGACTCAACAGGGGATGCCCTCTTATCTTATCCAGGATATCCCGCCGCAGTCCGCAAATTTCAGCGTAAAAGAACCGCGCATATATTTTGGCGAGGTAACCGACAACAATGTTATCGTCAATACGGGATTAAAGGAATTTGACTATCCGCTGGGCAATGATAATGCGGAATACCTGTATGAAGGGAAAAAAGGTATCCCGATGACGTATGTTAATAAAGTGCTTTTAACGATTCGGGATATGCAGCTCAAGTATCTCTTATCTGGATATATCTCCCCGGAGAGCCAGTATCTTGAGACACGAAACGTCAGGGACAGGGTATATAGGATTGCCCCATTTTTAAGGTATGATCCCGATCCTTATTTAGTATTGGGTGAGGATGGCAAACTGTACTATATCCTTGACGCTTATACGGCTTCCAACAGATACCCCTATTCCAAAGCAGTTGATGAAGCCGGCACGGTCAATTACCTGCGCAATAGCGTCAAGGCAACGGTCGATGCTTATTCGGGTGAAGTTAATTTTTATATTACCGATCGCGACGACCCGTTGATCCTCGCTTATGAGGGGATTTTCCCCGGCCTATTTAAAGATGTTGGGACTATGCCGGAAGATTTGCGCAGCCATATTCGTTACCCTGAATACCTTTTCAACGTGCAGTCGTTGATTTTACGCGATTATCATATGGGTAATCCCACTGTATTTTATAACAGAGAAGACCGTTGGGAATTTGCCCAGGAAAGCTACAGCGGAGAGAAACAAGCCCAGGAGTCTTATTATTCGATTATCCGCCTGCCCGGTGAGGAAAGACCCGAATTCATTCAAATGAGGGTTTTCACGCCCACGGGCAAACAAAATCAGGTTTCCTGGCTAGCGGCCAGGTCGGATGGAGAGAACTACGGCAAACTGTTATTGTACAAATTCCCTAAAGGAGTACAGGTAACCGGCACACTCCAGGTTGAATCAATCATTGATCAGGATCCTGAAATCTCCAGTCAGCTTACTTTATGGGGTCAAGGGGGCAGCCGTATCATCAGGGGCAACATCCTGATTTATCCGATCGCGCAATCCCTGTTGTATGTCGAGCCGCTGTATATTGAATCGGAACAGAACAAGTTTCCGCAGCTCCGAAAAATATTAGTTTACTATAAAGACAGGGTCGTTATGGAGGATACGCTAGCAGAAGCCTTAAGCACGCTTTTCGGTACGCTTAAGCCTGCGCCGGGCGAGCCGCAAAAGGAACAGCCGGATGGGACTCCGGTTATACCGTTGGATCAAACTGAACAGGAACTCATCGCCAGGTGGATATCGCTCCATAACGAGGGTAAAGAAAAATTAAAAGCCGGCGACCTTGAAGGGTACGGGCGTATTCAGAAGCAAATCGACGATATTGTTCAAGCTATTGAACAAAAATAACCTTTAGTATATTGTATACCATAAAAAATGGTCTTGTCGGAAAAAAGAATTTATGCTATTCTAATCTAAAATATATGTGATGAGAGCAATGGCGTTCTCGAAAAGATATGTTTATCTTTTTGGAATGCCATTTTCTTTTTACTTCAGATTTGTTGTGAGAGAGGGGATAAAAATGGATATTTACGGAATGAATGTTTTTAACGATGTTGTGATGAAAGAAAGGTTACCCAAGCCTATTTACAAGCAATTGAAGAAAACAATTGACGAAGGGCTGGCTCTTGATCCTTCGATTGCCGATACTGTTGCCAATGCGATGAAAGATTGGGCAATAGAAAAAGGCGCGACTCATTTTACCCACTGGTTCCAGCCGATGACCGGCGTCACGGCCGAAAAGCAAGAGGCTTTTATTAATCCGCAGGATAACGGCAAAGCTTTATATGAGTTTTCGGGCAAAGAACTGATTAAGGGCGAACCGGATGCTTCCTCATTCCCGAGCGGGGGGTTGCCCGCGACCTTCGAAGCCCGTGGCTATACAGCCTGGGATTGCACTTCGCCCGCCTTTATCAGGGGTTATGACGGCATGACTACACTGTGTATCCCTACTGTTTTTTGTTCATACACCGGTGAGGTTTTGGATAAGAAGACACCGCTATTGAAAGCTATGGAGGCTATAAACAAACAAGCGCTGCGTGTGCTTAAACTATTCGGCAACACCACGGCTGCCAGAGTAATCAGTACAATCGGTCCGGAACAGGAATACTTCCTGATTGACAAAGACTTCTATGAAAAAAGGATCGATTTGATGCTGACCGGACGCACCTTATTTGGGGCTATGCCGCCCAAGGGTCAGGAAATGGAAGACCATTACTTCGGCAGCATTAAGGAACGCATTGGCGGGTTTATGAATGAATTCAATACCGAGCTTTGGAAACTGGGGATATCCGCGCGGACACAGCATAATGAAGTAGCTCCCGCACAGTATGAAATTGCGCCCATATTCAGCACTACGAACGTCGGCACTGACCATAACCAGCTGTTGATGGATACGTTAAAGAGGGTGGCGAGCCGCCGCGACTTCGCCTGCCTGCTTCATGAAAAACCCTTCGCAGGAGTGAACGGCTCCGGAAAACACTTAAATTGGTCTTTGGCTACTAATGACGGTCAAAACTTGCTTGAGCCGGGTTCAACACCTCATGAAAACGCCCAGTTTTTAACCTTCTTATGTGCGGTGATCAAGGCTGTGGATGAATATGCCAACCTGCTGCGGGTTTCCTGTGCGAATGCCGGAAATGACCACCGTTTAGGCGCCAACGAAGCTCCTCCAGCTATAATATCCATCTTCTTAGGCGAACAGCTGGCCGATATTTTTGAACAGCTTGCTAACGGCGGACCAAAGAGCTCAAGACAGGGCGGAGAAATGACCATTGGTGTTACCACGCTGCCCCCGTTCCCGAAGGATGCTACTGACCGCAACAGAACATCGCCGTTTGCTTTTACCGGGAATAAATTTGAATTCAGAATGGTTGGCTCTTCCTTTTCAATCTCCGGTCCCTGCATTGTCTTGAATACAGTTGTCGCCGAGATATTGTCCCAAATGGCTGACAGACTGGAAAAAGCCACAGACTTTAAGAAAGAACTGCAGGTAATGCTGAAAGAGATTGCCAACAATCATAAGCGGATCGTTTTCAATGGCAATAACTATTCGCAAGATTGGGTCGAGGAAGCCGCCAAAAGAGGACTGCCCAATATTTCCTCATCGGTCGAGGCTTTCCCCGAATTAATCAGTGAGGCGGCGGAAAAAGTATTTGCCAAACATAATATTTTTAATAAAACAGAACTTCATTCAAGATATGAGATCTTTGTCGAACAGTATTGCAAGACTATAAACATTGAAGCTATGACTATGTTGAATATGGCTAACAGACAGATCCTGCCGGCAGCCGTAAAATACTCAACCGAACTTGCCGGCTCCATCAGCGCAGTAAAATCGGCCGTATCAAGCTGCGATGTTTCCGCTCAGGAAAAAACCCTGCAGGAACTGTCCAAAATGATGTCCTCGTTTAAGTCGGGGATTAAGGCGCTCGAAGTACATGCCGGCAAAGCCAATGATATTGAAGATCAGTATGAGCGCTCGGTTTATTATCATGATTATGTTGTTCCGGCTATGCAAGCGCTGCGTAAAGACGGGGACGGCATGGAAACAATTATAGATGATTTGCTTTGGCCGCTGCCGACTTATGCGGAAATGCTGTTCATGTTATAAGGACAGAATGATAAAATTATAAAAATCAAGATTCGCGGCTCCAGCCTGATAGGACTGGGGCCGTTTATTTATTGCCCGGAAAATTTAGAAGTATTTAATGTATAAATACAAAAAATGTAAAAATAATCTTAACGTCAATTGTATTTTAAGGTATACT
>JAQTUQ010000056.1 GCA_028707255.1 Dehalococcoidales bacterium | reverse complement strand
GAATGATATGACGAACTATACCTCAAATAATACGACCGTTTATTCTGGTCAGAACACGGGTTATAACGCGACTTATAACACAACGGTAAGAGCAACGCATTATGTAAATCATTATATCAATCAAAATTTAGAATTTTATGCTACTCATCGCGAAGTAGTTGAAGATGCCTACTATGGCAGCGACTGGCTCACCGACCACAGTACTTATGATGGACTTGTTCAGGCGTCTAACGATAACAATGTCCGCGCGACGCATGATACAACGGTTCGCACCGCTTATAACACTGCCGCATACAGCGGACAGAACACGACGGTTCAAGGCACTTATTACACTACTGTCGAGTCGGCTCACGACGGTACTGTTCGATCGGGCTATAACTCGACGGTTAATGCCACTCATTACATTACCGCATACACCGGACAAAATACGGCGGTGCAGGCTACTCACAACACTACCGTTTACAGCGCTCATAATCCGGCCGTTCGCGCGACGAACAATACATCGGTTCTTTCTGCCTATAATACTGCCGAAAACAGCGGACAGAACACGGCGGTCCAAGGCGCTTATTACACCACTGTTCAGGCGGCTTATAACGCGACCGTGAGAAGCACTTATAACAGCGGCGTTAGGTCGGCTTATCATTCAACGGCAAACAGCGGACAGAATACAACAGTAAGGTCGTATCATTACAATCCTTATAATGCCGCCGTTAATACAACCGTGAGAAGCACCTATAACAGCGATGTCAGGTCGGCTTATAATACCTCTGTGAATTCGACCGCAAACAGCACGGTACGATCGGCGTATTACACCGCATATTATGGAACGCATCGAGGCACCTACCAAAGCACGCATAATTCAGGCTTTAATAGCGGACTCGTGCAATAATTAATAACCAATGGCATTTACTTGGCAACAAAACATATCAGCGGGTTCATCCATAGATGCGGCGGATGTTGTTGAAATACGCTCGAATATCGACGCGGTTGATGCCAAGAAATGTCCCACGCATCACGCGGTAGTCTATTCAAACAATAACGCGACGGTGGATTCGACGGACAACTCAACCGTCTATTCCGGTCAGAACACGGGCTATAACGCGACTTATAATACTTCGGTTCGTTCGGCCTACAATGGGACTGTCTATTCCGGTCAGAATACGGGCTATAACACGACTTATAACGCGACGGTCGATTCGACGGACAACTCAACCGTCTATTCCGGTCAGAATACGGGCTATAACGCGACTTATAATTCTTCAGTCCGTTCGGCCTATGACGGAACTATTTATGCTGCTCAAAATACGACGGTTTATGATAATAATGATAATCCTTATTGTGTTGCAGAAAATCTTACCGTCTATTCTGGTCAGAACGCGGGACACAACGCGACTTATCACACGACGGTAAGAACCGCTTATCGCTCGACCGTTCAAGCGACTCATAACGCGGCGTATCAAGGAACATATCATAACGGGGTTTTCAGTTTTGATAATGGTACGCACGATACGGTTAATCAAGTAGTTGTAAATTCAGCGGATAATCATTCTGTAAAAAGCGGCCATTTTTTCACTGTATACGCGACAAACTGCACAGGAAATCTTACTGATAATAATACAACTGTGAGAAGTACCTATAACAGCAGCGTGAGAGCAACCGAAAACGCGACGGTAAGAGCAACTCATAATACAAACCAATACGGGGAGCACTATACGGGGCATAACACTGGCTACAACGCGACCGTGAGAAGCACTTATCAGGGGAGCGTAAGAACGGGCGATAATTCCACGGTAAGAACCGCCTACAACGGGACTGTGTACGGAACAAATTATATAACGCACTATGCCGGCTATGACGCAACCGTGAGAAGCACTTATTGCGGAGGCGTAAGAGCGAGTGAAAACGCGACGGTAAGAGCAACTCATAATACAGCCCAATACACAACGCACTATACGGGGTATAACGCCACCGATGACGCGACTGTGAGAAGCGCCTATAACAGCGGTGTGAACACCAGCGCGGATAGTACCGTCCAAGCGACCTATAACGCTACCGTAAACGCGCCAAACTACACTACTCAGAACAGCACTTATAATGGTACTCAAAACAGCGCTTATAACAGCGGTCAGAATAGCTCCGCGAAAACTACCGTAAGGGCGACGCATAACTCTACCTATAGAACCGCGCACTATGTAACTAATAACTCAACCTACAGGGGGACAGTAAGAAGCAGTTACGGATAATTAAAACTATAAGGCGGGAACCTCAAGTTATTATTGACAACTTAATAATAAGCGTGGTTTTAGGACAAAAAATAACAATTGGAAACCTATTGCCACGGAAAAATTACTTAATTAGAATGGGGGAATGAGATTTGAGGCGGCAGAACTTTTAACCACCGGACAGTGTCCTTTAAGTTGCAAGTACTGTTACATACCGAAAGTTCCGGCGATGCAGGCTTTGCACGCGGACATAATAAAAGGCCTCGAAGACGGATCTTTTTTAGAGAATCTAAAAAAGATTGTCGGTAATAATTTATCTTATCTCAGTTTTTGGGGAACGGAACCGGCGCTGACTCTTCCGCTTCTTAAAACTAAACTCGATGATATTGAACGGATGTTTCCCAAGGCGAAGAACATCAGTTTTTCGACCTCCATGGTCATGCCCGAACCGATAATTGATTTTGCGAAAGCTCTTGAAGAGAGAAATATGAAGCTGGATTTGCAGGTTTCGCTCGATGGCCCCAAATTCATAGTGGACGCCAATCGTTTTCCCGGAGCATCCGAAAAAATTCCCGCCGCGATATTGAAATTCGTAACGGACATGCAGGGGACCGCCGTAAATGTGGATTTACACTGGAAACCAACTTTAACGATAGACAATATTCGGAGTATGAACGAACGACCGGAAGAAATAGACGAGTATATTAATTTTTTCCGCAACCTCGAGGGAGAAATAAAAAAGATAAACACCTCTTCTAATGTCCACATGAGGGAAGGCGGATATATTCTCTCTCTTGCGGTTCCGGGTAAATTTACTTCGGGTGACGGAACTATTTTTGCCGAATTTTTGAGAAAATTACACGATAAAGGATACGAAAGCGCTTATACCAGTCGCCTGAAAAGAATAATTAATTTTACCGACGAACTTGGAGAAAAAAGGAGAATGTTTACCTGTTCAGGCGGAGATTCAAATGTGGGCGTGGGAGACAGTCTTCACATATGTCACAGGAGTTTTTATTTAAACGATCCGCGTTATGTGGAAGCCGTTTTAGATAAGGAAAATATTGAAAATTGGGATGTTTCCATATTTAACCAAGGGCTGGTTGACCATCTTAAATCTTGGTATATGCCGTCGGTTGACGACGAGTTGAAGCTTCAGAATTTTGATTATATCTTGCGCGGATATCATGATTTTTGGCAACTTAAAATTGCTTCAATCGAAGTAATGGCGAGAGAACTCGCGCTTGCCGGACAGGCTGATCCTCTCTTTTTAACGAATAAAGACTATTCAAGCTTATTCGCTATTTTTATGGCCGTCGCTCACTCTTGCCCGATGGAAGCGGTCTTGAATACGGGCTCTCTTCAGCTTACACCGGTCTCAATGATAAGAATGTTCGGAAACGGGGCGTTCAGAGAATTAATAAAAACCATATAAATGACCTACCAAGAAGAAAACAATAAATTAGTGGAATCATTTTTTGAGCACTCCTTCGGGAAAGGATATCGGAATCCAGAAGCCAAAGAATGCGAAAATTTTCAGTCTCTCGAAATATTTTTCAATAATAAATGCAATTTATCGTGTAAATACTGTTATCTACAGCGTTTTGACGAGGGATTATATCCGAAAGACCTTCAGGACGGAGAAAAGCTTATTAAAAATTTGCAGTTGTTCTTGGACTGGATGGACACAAAGGATTACGTGCCAAAGCATGTAGAGCTTTTTTCGGGAGAAGTGTTTATTCAAGAAGCGGGCTGGAAAGCGATTGATACGATTCTTAACCACTACGAGAACAAAAAAAGGAAACCCGAGTTTTTAATAGTGCCCACGAATTTTACATTTATTCTTTC
>JAQTUQ010000055.1 GCA_028707255.1 Dehalococcoidales bacterium | reverse complement strand
CGCCAAGAAATGGGTGGAAACCGGAGCTTACGGCGGCAAGGGTTCCGATGCTCACAAAGCAGCTGTCGTCGGTGATACGGTAGGCGACCCGATGAAGGATACATCAGGCCCTTCATTGAATATTATTATAAAACTTACTACCATAATTGCACTGGTGATTGCACCGGTTCTGGTCGGTTTCACAGGTCTTTTATAGTAGTCTAAGTAAGAAAAGGATTACCCCGGCGCTCGGCACCGATAGTGGTTTTCGGTCCGTGCCCGGGGTAAACTATTGTTGAGTCATCCAGCGTTAAGAGCTTTGTCTTAATACTTTTTATTATAGTGTTGTAATCGCCGCCGGCTCTTGGCAAATCGGTTCTGCCGATACTGCCTTCAAAAAGCGTGTCGCCGCTAAAGAGCACCCCCTCCCCCAAAAGACAGATGCCGCCCCGAGAATGACCCGGCGTATGAATGACCTTGAATTTCAACTCCCCGATTTCCAATATGTCCCCGTCCTTTAGCAGGATATCCGGCTGGCGTACCGGATTGTAATTGATCCCGAACATACTACACAGTCCTTCATCCTGCATTAAAGCAACATCGTCGGCATGGATGGTAATATCAGCCCCGGTTGCCGTTTTCAATTCATTGGTAGCGCCGGTATGGTCTCCGTGACCGTGTGTCAGTACGATCATTTTTATTTTTAGACCCAGATTGCGAAGTTCATGATTAATTTTGTCGGCATCACCGCCAGGATCGATAACCATACCGGTTTTTTCTTTTTCACAGCCGACAATAAAGCAATTTGCATCCAGTGGCCCGACCGCCAGAGTTTTCAATATCACGCTACTTTCCTCCGACTAAACTTAATATTTCTCGTTTATTCTAACATCAGAGTATACGAAGAACAAATTTAAAATGTAATATAATTGCAATTACAAGCCTTCAATGGTATAAATAATAAATGGCTAAAACCGTAAATAATTCTAATAATAATCAAGCTCAAAGCCTGTTCGAAAAGACGATTACACAGGTTTGGCGGCTTTTCAGTTCGGCAAAGCTGGCGATTGCGCTTATTCTGATAATCACAGCCTTGAGCATCATCGGCATATTTACCTCTGCCGAATTATTCTCGTCCTGGTATTTTATAACCGCCGGCACACTGCTGATGCTGAATATCTTAATATGCAATATCAACCGCTGGAAGGGTATTCAAAAATATTTAAAGGGCAGCCGTATAAAACAATCCGAAGACTTCTTCATAGGGCAGGATAAGACACCAGAAATTATAGATATATCGCATGATTCCACCGCAGTCTACGAAGCGGTAAAATCAATATTTCAAAAAAAGCATTATCGGTTACGTATTGAAAATGATGCTGACAATACTTATATAGCGGCGGATAAAAACAGGTTCTTTATACTCGGCACATATCTCAGCCACTTGAGCATCATCCTGTTAGTGCTGGCTTATATCATCGGCAGCACCCTCGGTTTTCATGAGTCTGATTTTATCGTTGTTGAGGAGGAAACGAAAGACGTGGGTTACGATACCGGTTTATCCTTGAACCTGATATCGTTTACCGATTCATACTATGATGACGGAACTCCGTCCGATTACCGCAGTGAGGTAATTTTATATAAGGACGGGCTTGAAGTTACCCGAACCACGATTAGGGTCAATTATCCGTTAAGTTATGAAGGCATCCGCTTTTACCAGTCTTTCTTCGGGCCGGCAACCGCCATAGAGGTAACAAAAGACGGAGCAACTCTCTTTGCAGGTAACATAGCTCTATACGGCAGTTTCGCAAGCTATGGTTACTACCGCAATATCGGGTTTATAGATATTGAGGAATCGAGATTATCCCTCGCCATTATCACTCCGTCTTTCAATACGACAGACCCGATGATACCGGAAGGACAGCTGGCAGTTTTGGCATATAAAGACGGGGAAGAACTGGGAGTTCATCTGCTTCAGAAAATGACTCCCCTCGAAATAGACGATGTTATACTGACATATCTGTCCGATTCCCAGTATTCGGGGTTTCAGGTCAAGAACGACCCGGGAAATGCGCTGGTATGGATCGCCTGCTCGCTTTTTATTATCGGACTGGCAATGGTATTTTATTTCCCGCACAGTCAAATCTGGTTGCTGATAAAAAACACTTCACCTGGGCATTGCAGATTATTTGTCAGGGTTATGGCTTCAAAAGCTTTTAACAATGCAAACGCATTAAAAGAATTAATATCCACGATTGAAAACAATATAAATAATGATGATAAAAAGCATAACCGGGAGGCGCCTCATGGATAACCTTGAAACCATTTCACTGGTGTTGTCTATAGCAGGTATAATTCTTGCTATTGTTTTTTACCTGATTGCTTTTATCGCAAAACGAAAACAGGATTTAAACCGGGAACAAACAGCATTAAAAGGTACTATTGCCGCTAAATCGGGATTCGATATAGCGGCAAACATCACAGTAATTGTCACCATTCTTTTGATTACTATAGCCATCATAAGCAGGGCTATTGAAACCGGACATGGGCCTTTTTCCAATATGTATGAATTTGCGCTGGCCTTTTCATGGGGCATAATCCTTGCCGGTTTTATTTTCCACCTGCGCTATAAAACCGGTTCGGTGTTAAATATCAGCCTGATAATCGCCCTGCTGCTGCTTATCTTTGCCAGAGTTCAATATGCTCCGCCGAGTTCCCTGATACCGGCTTTGCAACAGAGCGCCCTGCTTTCGGCGCACGTCGCTTCAGCGGTAGTTGCCTACGGAACGCTGACAATCGGTTTCGTAGCCGCCATATTATACCTGATTCAAAATAAGTATCAATCTTCGTGGCTGCCGGACTTGGAAGTGCTTGATAACATCACCTATAAATCGGTTATCATCGGATTCCCCTTTTTAACACTGCTGATTGTACTGGGCGCTTTGTGGGCGGATATAGCCTGGGGCAGATACTGGGGCTGGGATCCGAAAGAAACCGCCAGCCTGGTTACCTGGCTGATTTATGCGGCATATATACACACCAGGTTGATAAAGGGTTGGAAAGGCGTTCGCGCCAGTATATTGCTTATAGCCGGATTTCTGGCAATCGTATTTACCTTCTTCGGGAATTATATCTTCAGCGGACTGCATAGTTATTAATAAATATTACGGTATTGTTATTTAAGACAATAATTTATCACGACCTATTGACCGGTAAAATATCGTATGATACTATGGGTTTAAGAGGTAAAATGAGGCTATGCAGAAAAGTAGACTTATTAGCGTATCTCTATCACTTATAATCATATCGTCTTTATTCGCTTCGTTTTTTAGCGGATGCGGCGAGGCGCAGACTACGACACCGACAACAACCGATACGCTGACCTCAACACCGGCGGGGTCGTTGAAAGAACTGGTGTATCAGGGTATGTATACTTATGAAGACTTCAATACACCTGATACCTGCGGCAGCTGTCACACCGGCATCTATTCAGACTGGTCTAACAGTCTGATGGGAACCAATTACGTCACGCAATGGAAACAGGTCGAATACTTCCAGCTGGCTTACGCACAATCTCAGCAGGTTGCAGAAGTGGCCGGTGTAGCCTCAGGATGTATTCAATGTCATGCCCCGTTGGCATTTCTTTCCGACGATATCCCTCCGGCAGAGGCCTCCAAAGGTACCAGGGCCAACGAAAGCGTCAGTTGCGAAATATGCCATTCCTTAACAGGCTCGTCCGAAGAGCAGCCTTTCAATTTCTCCGCCATTATGGCGCTGGGAAATACAAAATACGGCCCCAGATATGACTCGGAAAGCCCTTATCACGCAACCGAATTCAGTTACTTCATCGGTTCACCTGAACACTGCGCTCTATGCCACGACGAACAGAGCCCTTACGGAGCATGGGTAAAAGAGACATATCGCGAATGGTCTGCGGGCCCGTTTGCCAAACAGAATATTACCTGCATTGAGTGTCATATGGACACTGCCGCAGGTATAGCCGCTATAGGCGGCAAGGAACGTGACGATATAGCGCAGCATACTTTTATGGCTGTACATACTCCCGAGAGATTAGCGGATAATATAATCATAAGTCCATCAGATCGGAAGAGCAC
>JAQTUQ010000006.1 GCA_028707255.1 Dehalococcoidales bacterium | reverse complement strand
TACTTTTGCTTTGAACGATGGGCTGTGTTTCCTTCTGCTTTCTTTCATGTCCTGCTCCTTTTCCTTTTGTTATTTTAGCAGGACTCCACCTTAACTACCTGTCCGATTTCTTGGGTCCACCTCAGTTTGTTTTTATTATGACAGTTGAATGCTGTTCGATGAATCGACATCTATCACAGTAACATTAGTAGGCAAAAGGATATCTGTAAGTTTTTTCCAAAATAACTGCATAGGATTATTTTTGGCTAATCTTATAACTTATTGAAAGATATAAGGGTAATTTATAATGACTTTCTCGGAATTTCGCACCGGACATGCTTCATCGTGTTTTTAAGTTTGTTTTGTTTTTTATCTAAAAAGATATTCAGTTATTTACAAATAGATTTGAAACATTAGAGGCTTGTTTTACCAGTCGTTCAAACCTTTCCCTGTTCGAGCATTTTGTTATTGCTATTTCTTTTTTTACTACACCCTCATTAACAAGCCTCGCAAGGTCATTATCCAATAATTTCATACCATTAACCATATTCATTTGCATTGTATTATGTAATTCAAATGTTCTTCCTTCGCGTATCTGATTTCTAATTGCATCGTTGACTAACATTATTTCGAATGCAGCAATACGATCATGCCCGCAAGCTTTTGGTAAAAGTGTTTGGCAAACTACAGCTTCGATAATTTGGGAAAATTGTATCCGTACTTGATGCTGCTGTGAAGGCGGGAACAAATCCACCAACCTATCAACCGCTTGTGGAGCATCAATCGTATGCAATGTGCCAAGTACCAAATGTCCGGTTTCAGCCGCAGCTATAACTGTCGATACCGTATCATAATCACGCATCTCACCTACAACAATTACATCCGGGTCATGTCGCAAAGCGCTGCGTAACGCATCCGGGAAAGACCTTGTATCAGCCCCCAACTCCCTTTGTAATATTACACAATTATCATCAGTAAAAACATACTCAATAGGGTCTTCTATCGTAATTATTGTACGATTTCCATTGGCATTAAGATGTTGAACCATTGTAGCTAATGTTGTAGATTTACCAGAACCTGTTGGACCGGAAACAATTACTAATCCCCGCGGTTTCATTATTAAATCTTTTAAAATATCCGGTAATTTTAAACTTTCAATAGTAGGAATTTCAAAAGGAATTAAACGAATTGCCAGAGACAACGTCCCTCTCTGTTTTTCAACGTTTATACGGTAACGTGCCACACCCGGTATCGAGTAGCTAAAATCTAATTCCAAAGCCTTGCAAAACTCACTTTTTTGCTTTTCTGAGGTAATATTGTTAAAGGCTATCTCAACATCTTCGGCCGTTATTTCACCATCCTCGTATTTACACAGATAACCATCAATTCTATATATAGGACCAGTGGGAGCTTTGATATGAAGATCCGATGCTCTAAGCTCGACCATTCTATTTAAACACTCAATAACATTTATCGTGGCCATTGCTTTCTACATTATGCAATTACTACTAAATGCAAGTATACAATAAGCAACTTATGCATTTAAAGATGTTTTTGATATATTTTTACTATTTTTATACAATTAATATTAAAATCCTACCCAAACCTTAACTTATATTTCCCAATAACAATAATCAATCTTTTTGACGAGGTAATCTCTACCCAGTATAATAATCCCGATGATTAATATTGATTTATTTGTTAGCAAAACTGAGATATCTGTTAGCAATTTGTTAGCAAATCCATATTATGTAAATTATAAATCATCAAGCAATTACCCCATTTTAGCTTTGTATTAAGCATTTGGAGAGGTGTCCGAGTGGTTCATGGTGCCGCTCTCGAAAAGCGGTCTTCGCGTAAGTGAAGCGTGGGTTCGAATCCCACCCTCTCCGCCATACATTTTAATCCTCACTCTATAATAGAAGAAAGCCTATGACAAATATACTGGATGAAATCAGGGCAAAACTAAACGAAAATATCGATGAGAACACCCGCCAAACAGGCAAACGCTATTTTAAGGAGCAGGTAACTTTATACGGCGTTAAAACCGCCACAGTCGAAAAGATAGCCAAAGAATTCTTCAACATCATCAAGACCGATAAGAACAAGGCTGAAATATTCGCTTTATGCGACCAACTCTGGCAGTCCGGCTATATGGAAGAATCATTTATCGCCTGTAGCTGGTCTTATACTTTGAATAAGCAATTCGAGGAAAAGGACTGGCAGATCTTCGAAAAATGGGTTAAAAATTATGTCAGCAACTGGGCTTCCTGCGATACGCTATGCAATCATACCATCGGCTCATTTGTAGAAATGTATCCGCAGTATATAAACGAATTGAAGAAGTGGGCAAAATCCGGGAACAGGTGGGTAAAACGCGCCTCGGCGGTAACCCTGATAATTCCGGCGCGAAAGGGATTGTTTCTAAACGATATCTTTGAAATTGCCGCTATACTGCTTATGGATAAGGACGACATGGTTCAGAAAGGCTACGGGTGGATGCTGAAAGCCGCCAGCCAGGCTCACGAGAAAGAAGTTTTCGACTTCGTCATAAGCAACAAGAAAGTTATGCCTAGGACAGCCCTGCGCTATGCCATTGAAAAAATGCCGCCGTATTTGAAATCCAGGGCGATGGAGAAATAGGCTCTTATCAATTATGATTGTTGCCAATCTTGGTTTCTGCCGTTCTTAAACCTTTCGACAGGTTCAAGGCGAACGGAAAAAAGAATATATAGTCGTAATGAAATCGGGATAAGCTTAAAAAAGCCGCTCGTGATGAACCAAAAAGCCGCTCATAGTGAGCCTGTCGAACTAAGCGGCGTCGAACTTATAATGACAACAATTTATAAAAGTCTGATTTCCGTGAACAAATACCGGAGGTTTCTGTAAATGGATAAGTTGGATTTAAAAAAGACATATAAACAAATCTACTATCTCTCTGCCACTTCCGTATCAATAGTAGATGTTCCGGTTTTTAACTATATTATGGTAAACGGACAGGGGGCTCCCGACGGCGCCGAAGCTCAACAGGCAATCGAAATGCTTTTCCCGTTAGCATATGCCATTAAATTCATTTCGAAGGGCAGAGGAAAAGACTATGGAGTCATGCCTCTGGAAGGCCTGTGGTGGGCGGACGATATGAACGATTTCGTTGCGAACCGGAGAGACAAATGGAAATGGACTTACATGATTATGCAGCCGGAATTCATATCCCAAAACGACTTTGAAGAAGCTATCGAGAAGGTACAGTCCAAAAACAGGATGATGAACCTGTCAAGTGTACATTTTAATTCACTGGCGGAAGGAAAAGCGGCACAAATAATGCATATTGGACCGTTTTCTGAGGAACACACCAATATCCGGAAAATTCACGAACATATCGCCAGTCTCGGCGGGAAATTCGACGGCTCGAAAGAAAAACACCACGAAATTTACTTAAGCGATATGCGCAAGGTTTCCCCGTCTGCTATGAAAACTATCCTGCGCCAGCCGTTTCACCTTATTTAAAATAATAAAAGGAATGCTTTAATACTCTCTACGGCTTTGAAAGTATATCTCGCTGGAATTAAGACACGAAATATACTACAATATACCAGGTTATTTTCTTACTATCATGGCCGATTTGGAGAGGTGCTGGAGTGGCCTAACAGGCACGCCTGGAGAGCGTGTGTCGGGGTAACCTGACCGTGGGTTCGAATCCCACCCTCTCCGCCACTTTTTATACGGACTCCTCAAGTTGGATGCCCAAATTGACCACTGGATTCAAAGGCGATATTTTTCATTATTAATTATTATTGTGCTAGAATGTAACCACTTTGACTACAAATAATGAAAACAACAAATACTGGGTCGGTTTTAATCTGATTCCGGGTATCGGCAGAGTAAAATTTACCCAGATCGAAAATTACTTCGGCGATATTCGGAAAGCATGGAACGCCGGCATCGATGAGTTTAAAAAAGCCGGGCTTGATGATAATGCCACGAACTCTATTGCACAATGGCGACCCAAGATATCGCTTGACTCCGAGATAGAAAAACTGGAAAAGCATAATATAAAAGCCTTCAATTATCACGATAAGGATTATCCTGCCCGACTGAAAGAGATACATGATTTTCCGCCGGTAATTTATGTCCGAGGTAATATATTAGCTGAAGATGAATACTGTCTGGCGGTAGTCGGTACTAGAAACCCCAGCGTCTACGGAAGGCAACTGACCGAAGAAATAGTATCTGAACTGGCTAAAAACAGAATAACCGTCATCAGCGGCTTGGCTAAAGGTATCGATACAATCGCCCACCAGTCCGCACTGAATGCCGGCGGCAGAACCATTGCGGTAATGGGGGGAGGTCTCGACAGCGTTTATCCGGCTGAAAACGCCAATCTGGCGCGTAATATACTGAAAAACGGAGCTATGATAAGTGAATACGCTCCGGGCACAAAACCGAGACCGGAGAATTTCCCGCGCCGTAACCGCATTATGAGCGGATTGTGTCTCGGCGTGCTGGTAATCGAAGCCGGAGAAACCAGCGGTTCTCTGATTACAGCGCACCTGGCATTTGAACAGGACCGCGAAGTATTCGCCATCCCCGGAAGCGTATTATCTCCTGCCAGCATAGGCACAAACAAACTCATAATGGAAGGCACAGCCAGACTTGTGTGCAATGCGGCAGATATCTTGCAGGAGCTTAATTTAACCGCAGTCGCCGAACAAATCGAAGTTAAAGAAATTATTCCTGCTTCGGATACGGAAGCAGTGATACTCAGGCAACTGGGAGCCGAACCCAGGCATATCGACGAAATCTGCCGTGCCAGCGGATTACCGATATCGGTCGTCAGCAGTACACTGGCTATGATGGAACTTAAAGGCATGGTAAAACAAGTAGGTTCCATGAGTTATGCCTTATGCCGCGAAATACGCGAAAATAAAGAATTATATAAAATTGAGATTAATTAAATGAAAAACAACCTTGTGATAGTAGAATCACCTGCCAAAGCCAAGACTCTGGCTAAAATTTTAGGCAAAGGCTATACCATTAAGGCTTCTCTGGGGCATATCAGGGATTTACCGAAAAGCCGTTTGGGCGTGGATACAGATAATAATTTCGAACCCAAATATGTTGTTGCCAGGGATAAAAATAAAACCGTAAAAGAGCTCAAGGATGCCGCCAGGACGGCCTCTACCGTATATCTGGCAACAGACCCCGACCGAGAGGGAGAAGCTATTGCCTGGCACCTTGTCGAGGCTATAAAATTGAATGATATTAAATACCGCCGCGTTACCTTCCACGAAATAACACAGGAGGCTATAACGCATGCCTTTAAATCCACCCGCGAAATCGATATGCAACTGGTGAATGCACAGCAAACACGCCGCATACTTGACAGACTGGTCGGATACAAGCTCAGCCCACTCTTGTGGAGTAAAGTCAGAAAGGGTTTGTCAGCCGGAAGAGTTCAGTCGGTGGCGGTAAAAATCATAGTAGACCGCGAGCGCGAAATCGAAAATTTTGTTCCGGTTGAATACTGGACTATCGAAGCCGAATTACGAAAAGACCCTGCCGGAGACAGCGAGGCTTTCCGTGCATTACTGGTTAAAACAGCGGATAATAACAAATCTGAAATCAAGAACCGGGATGAGGCAACAGCAATCAAAGCAGAACTTGAAAAAGCCGCTTACAGTGTTAGCAAGGTCGGCGTTAAGAAAACACCCCGCCAGCCGGCTCCTCCGTTTATTACAAGCACTTTGCAACAGGAAGCCTGGAGGCGCTTTCACTTTACCGCAAAGATGACCATGGCTACAGCACAGCAACTTTATGAAGGTTTGCCCGTCGGAAACGAGGGTAACGTCGGCCTGATTACCTATATGAGAACCGACTCGACACATGTAGCTCCTTCAGCGCTGGCAGAAGTAAGAAATTATATTTCCGAAAAATACGGCGCAGAATATTTACCTGCTCATGCGCGCTCTTTTTTCCACAAAGTCAAAGGAGCGCAGGAAGCCCACGAAGCAATACGCCCGACCAAGGCATGGAGAACCCCCGCTTCCATTAAGCAGTGTCTCAATCCCACACAGTATAAGATATATAACCTGATATGGCAGAGAATGGTAGCCAGCCAAATGGCTGAGGCCTCTTTTGAAAATACGACCGTCGATATCGATGCCAAATGCACTCTGTCTAAAAACAAATATCTCTTCAGGGCAACGAGCTCAATCAATATTTTCCCCGGTTTCATGATTCTTTACAGTGAAGAGAAAGACGATGAAGAAGAAAAAAAGTTTTCTGCGTTGCCGCAGATGGTAAAAGGCGATAATCTGAAGCTATTAAGTCTATTCGACGAACAGCATTTTACCAGGCCGCCGTCACGCTATACAGAGGCTACGTTGATTAAAATGCTGGAACAATGGGGTATCGGACGTCCGAGCACCTATGCTCCTATTCTGTCCACCATTCAGGAACGCGAGTATGTCACCAAACCCGGCGGCAGTTTCAAACCAACGGAACTGGGAATTATCGTTAACGACCTGCTGTTTCAGCACTTCTCCAATATCGTTAATATAGATTTCACCGCTCAACTGGAAAATGACCTCGATAAAATCGCCAATGAAGGCATGGATTGGATACAGGTAGTTAAAGAATTGTATGAACCTTTCAATGACGACCTGCAGAAAGCCACCGAAGCTATTGAAAAGGTTAAATTAGCGGATGAGGAAACCGGCGAACTGTGTCCGTTATGTGCTAAACCCGTAGTTATTAAGGTTGGCCGTTTCGGTAAATTTATGGCATGCAGCGGTTATCCCGAATGTAAATATACCAGTTCATTTAAAATAAAGACCGGTGCCAAATGCCCTGACTGCGGTGCGGATATTATAGAAAAACGCAGTAAGAAGAAACGTAAGTTTTACGGTTGCAGTAGTTTTCCCAAGTGTAATTTTGCCATAAATACAAAGCCGTTACCCCAACCCTGCCCGAAATGCGGAGGGCTGGTTACAGAGTACAGAATAAAATGGGGTAAATGCACTAAATGCGATTATAAAAATAAACTCCAGCAGGATTAATCTCTATGCAGGAAGTTTTTAACAGGTATATCAATTATCTGATAGCCGAGCGCAACGTATCGCCTTATACGGTACGCAACTATACCAGCGACCTTGTCGGTAACTCCAAACGCGGCACAGAGAAAGGCTTTTTCCAGTTTTTACGGCTAAAAAAAATAGATTCGCTGGAAAAAGCAGATAAGTGGGTATTACGTGAGTATCTGACTTATTTAGCTAATCAGGGAGTTGCCAAAGCCAGCATCGCACGCAAACTTTCAGCCATCCGTTCTTTTTATCGTTACCTGTCAAGGGAGAATATTCTCGATAACAACCCCTTGGAACATTCCGTCTCTCCGAAGCTGGATAAACGTTTACCCGAATTTTTAACAATCGAAGAGGTTGTAAGTTTATTAAATGCGCCCGATTTATCTACGTCGCAGGGGTTACGCGACCGCGCCCTGATGGAACTGATATACGCTTCCGGTTTACGCGTGAGCGAACTGGTAAATCTGAATATCGATAATATAAACATGGAAAGCTATGAAATACGCGTCTGGGGCAAGGGTTCCAAAGAACGCATCGTACTGATGGGAGAACACGCTGCAACAGCCATAAACAACTATTTTTCTCATGGCAGGCCTAAACTGCTGGTAAAAAGGGACGGGGGAGGAGCTCTGTTTTTGAACCGCGACGGTAACCGGCTTACCGAGCGCATGGTACAGATACTTATGCGTAAATACGCCAGGTTAGCCGGCATCAATAAAGACGTGCACCCTCATTTATTGCGCCATACTTTTGCCACGCATATGCTTGATGGCGGTGCCGACCTGAGAGTCGTTCAGGAACTGCTCGGACACGCAAACCTGTCGACTACGCAGATTTACACTCATGTCACTCACGGGCAGGCGCGCAAGGTATACCTTGCTGCCCATCCGATGGCAAAATTGGAAGGGAAAATTGATACAGATAAAAAATAGAATCGCTAAACTGAGGCAGATACTCGATGAAAAAGAGGTAGACGCCATTTTAATATCCCAGCCTGAAAACAGATACTATCTTTCAGGTTTCAACGGCTCGGCCGGTTATCTTTTTGTCACGCAAAATAGCATGATACTGGCAACCGATTTTCGTTATGTCGAGCAGATAAAAATACAGGCACCCGATTATACCCTGTTCCAGTTATCAGGAAGTATCAGCAAGTGGTTCCCGGAAATAATAAATGGACTTGATATCAAAACGCTCGGCTTCGAATCTGCGGATATCACTTTTGAAAGATATCAAAACCTGTCGGGAATAATCGGGAAAACAGGAATACAATTGCAACTTGTGCCACTGAAGGATACAGTCGAAACCATAAGGGCTATTAAAGACCCGGAAGAAATCGACTGCATCAGGCGCGCGGCAGAAATCAGCGATAAGGCGTTTAAACATATTTCGGAAATCATTCACGCGGGAATGACGGAAATAGAACTGGCATGGGAACTGGAAAAATCCCTGCATGAAGCGGGAAGTCAATCGATACCTTTTGAAATAATCGCCGGCTCCGGCCCCAATGCGGCGCTGCCGCATGCTCATCCATCGGAGCGTGTTATCAGGCAGGGAGAACCCATCATCATCGATTTCGGCGCCAAAATTGAAGGATATTGCAGCGATGTTACCCGAACGTTATGTATCGGAAAAGCGGATGCCGTTTTCAACAAAATATACGGAATTGTTCTCGATGCCCAGATGTCAGCTATTTCGAAGATTAACAGCGGGACAACAGGAGCGGAAGCCGATGGATTCGCCAGAAACATTATCGAAGAAGCAGGATACGGAGAAGCGTTCGGTCATAGCCTGGGACATGGAATCGGTCTTGCGACACATGAAAATCCCTCTTTGAGCCGTACTTCAGATAATATCTTAACCGAGAATATGGTCTTTACCATAGAACCGGGCATTTATATACCTGGGTGGGGAGGAGTGAGAATAGAAGATACAGTTATCATAAAAAATGGTAAAATAAGCGTACTTTCAAAGTCGATTAAATAGTATTTCAGGAGATTAAATGTTAAGCGGTTCGGAACTAAGAAAAGGGGTTGTCATTGTATTCAACGATAAACTGTATCAGGTTATAGATTACAAGCATATAAAAATGAAAAGAACAGCTCTGGCTCATGTAAAACTGCGTGATATTGTAGCAGGGCATACCATCGAGCAGAGCTTCCAATCGGATGATAAATTCGTAAGAGCCAATCTCGATATGCGCGATATGCAGTATCTGTACAATGACGGCGGATTATACTACTTTATGGACACCGGGAATTTCGAACAAATCACCGTAAACGAATCGCAATTGGGAGATGCCCTTGCTTACCTCAAAGAAGGGATGCAGGTAGAAGTATCGAGTTATAAAGAAAAGATACTCGGGATTGAGATACCCGTTGCTGTCGAACTCGAAGTCGTTGAGACCGACCCCGGCTTTAAAGGCGATACGGCAACCGCAGGAACCAAACCGGCAAGACTGGAAACCGGCATCAGCATTCAGGTTCCCTTATTCGTAAATACAGGAGATATCGTCAAAGTAGATACCAGGTCGGGAGCTTATCTGGAAAGGAAAAACTGATAAATGCTGAAAGCAGACCTGCATGTTCATAGCCGCTATTCGCCGGACTCCGATAATTCACTTGATGATATAATTCAGCGATGTTTGAAGATAGGGATTAATTGCCTGGCGGTATGCGACCACGGCACAACGGAAGGAGCACTGAAATTGCAGGCAATAGCTCCCTTTAAAATAATTGTGGCTGAAGAAATTTTAACGCCGCATGGGGAGATAATGGGAATGTTCTTACAAGAAACAATACCCAGTCTGATAACACCCGAAGAAGCAATCAAGAGAATCCGGGAACAGGAAGGACTGGTTTGTATTCCACATCCGTTCGACAGATTCCGTTCATCGGCATATCAGGGTATAAACTTGGAAGCGATTAAGGAAGAAATCGATATAATCGAAGTTCATAATGCCAGGACGCTTCCCTTCCAAAACCGTAAACAGGCGCTGGAATATGCCGAAAGAAATAATTTCATGCAGAGCGCCGGCAGCGATGCCCATACCATATCAGAAATAGGCGTCAGTTTTATCGAAATGCCCGATTTCAATGGGAAAGAGGACTTTTTAATCACGCTGGAACAGGGTAAAATCACAAGGCGCTCCTCCAACCCATTGGTACACTTTTTCAGCATAAAAAATAAGATAATGAAACGGTTCAAGTAAAATGTATCATTTCGGTTGGTTTTCGACAGGTAGGGGCAAAGGGTCGAGGGAACTCTTTAAAGTTGCCTTAAACGGCATTAAAAGCGGGCAAATAGAAAGTGCGGCTATTTCCTATGTCTTTTGCAATCGCGAACCGGGAGAATCACCGGAAACCGACCAGTTTATCGAACTCGTAAAAAGCAGCGGGATTCCTCTGATATGTTTTTCCTATCAGAAATTCAAAGGCGATAATCCTGATAACGCCGTCGATGAACCGTTACCCGAGTGGCGGCTGGAATACGACCGGCACGTTATGGAATTAATTAAGGGTTTCAGCTCCGACCTCTGCGTGCTGGCGGGGTATATGCTTATAGTTGGCAGTGAAATGTGCCAAAAGTATAAAATGCTCAACCTGCACCCGGCAGCCCCCGGCGGCCCGAAGGGTACATGGCGCGAGGTTATCTGGCAGTTAATGGAAGCACGAGCTAAAGAAACCGGTGTAATGATGCACATGGTAACTCCGGAACTTGATAAAGGCCCCGTTGTCAGCTACTGCAAATTTCCGATTATTGGGAAGCCTTTCGACCAGTACTGGCAGGCTGTCGCAGGAAAAACAGCCGATGAAATTAAAAGAAGCCAGGGTGAAGATAATCAACTTTTCAAGACCATCCGCGAACACGGCTTAAAGAGGGAATTCCCGCTTATTCTGTCCACTATGGCTGCCTTCAGTTCAGGCAAGGTGGTCATTTCAGATGGATTGGTATTTGACTCGAGCGGAAATAAAATCAACGGTTACAACTTAACGGAAGAAATCGAGAAGCTGTTATAATAGGGCACGTGATTAATACTTAGCCCTATAATCCTTCCTTCTATTGAAAATAATCCATATGCTGTTGCGCACACCATCAATAAGGTCTAAGGTTGCAAAGTATCTGATATGATAACAATGTCCGAATTCTGATGAATTTTTGGAAGGCAATATAGTTTCAATTTGTTGGATATTATCCATCTATCGCATATCATAAATGTCATCGGTTTATTCCGGATAATATTTCTTGAGACATGAAGGACACATCCCATGGGTAAAACTGACATCCGTATGCGTTGATAAATACTCCTCAACAGAAGTCCAATAACCTGCATCATCTCTAATATTTTTACACCATGAACATATCGGTAACAAACCTTCCAACGTTTTTACTTTCTCCAATGCTTCTATCAGTTCAGCATTCTTTTTCTGAAGGTCGCGTTTAGCCGCAACTAATTCATTCATTATGCTGCTGATAGTCTCATTCCATTTTTCATCGCCTTGAGACAAGTTTCCAATATCATCAATGATTGTCATGACTATAATATCTCCGCACAAAGTTTTTCTGCCATTTCACTTATTTCTAATGAGCCATCATGTACCGCATCGGCTCCTAAAGAAATGCCATATTGGGGGTATTTACTCACAATATATCCACCGACTAATATCTTTATCGAATCATCCAGTTGAGACTTAATAATACTGATCATTTCCCGTGCTGCCGGGCCACAGCTTGGTAAGCAAACCGACAATGCTATTAATTTTGCATTTTTCTCTCTGGCGATTTCAGATATTGCCAGTGGCGGCATATTTGCACCGAGATAATACACATCCCATCCGTCCATTTCTAATAAATCGGAAACGATTCTTAGTCCTATCTCATGTAATTCCCCTGGAGCACAAGCGGCTATTATAATACCTTTTTGTTTTGATAAACCCTTAAGAACATACGAATACAATTCAGACATGATAAATTGAGTGGCCGCACTGAAAAAATGCTCATGGGCAACGGTTATTTCCCCAATTTGCCATAAACGCCCCACTTCGTATAAACAGGATTTAAATACCTTAAAATAAATATCCTTTATTGGAGTACCATTTTCTACAGCTTGCATAATCAATGAGGTTGCTTTTTTTCTGTCCCCCGATAAAAGAGTGTTCAGATACAGTTGCGACAACGAAGATAAATAATTATCTTCCGTAATACCGGATGACATAGCGTCCGTTTTTTGACCTGATGCTTCCCGTGCTGCATTGAAATATTTTCTAACAGCATTCATCTCATCTGGCGAAAGATATTTTTTTAGTATTTCAACTTCAGAATTCAAGTTCAACAGTGTGAAAGTCGGAGGAACTCCATGGTTTTCCAGCATAGACCGTTGCCAGGAAATATAGTCGACGAATTGATAATGGTTGTCCGCAAACAGGGATTCAGCTAATTGCTGAAGGTCATGCCGCGAGTATTCTATATATTTCGATAAGTTTAATGCATACTTGGAAGATATCTCTGCCCGACTAGATATCTGGGCTTTCGCAATTTCCTCGGCAAGTATGTCAAGGTTATCATATATTGTTTCTGCTATATACTTCCCTGTTGAATCCATGATATCACCCTTTTAATTCTAACCTGCATAAAATTTTCAACGGCCATCAATCAGGTTATAGTTGACACAGTCTTAATAAGAATACTTTAATTAAGGCAATCTTCCGCTTTGTAAACATCTCTCTTCTTGTATTTTCGCCGCTTTATATATTAAAGAAAACACAAAGTAAGCCAAGTGCTTGAGTCCCTTTGCACAGTCTTTTACTGTACTGGACTGGTGATGTTTTTTCAAATCCTCCTTGCTATTTAATATAATCCTTAGTTATTGCTACTTCAATAGTTTACCAGGTTATACCATAAGTAATTTCTTTCAGAACAAATATTAAAATGAATGTTAATGTTTGATTAAAAACAAAAACGGCAGGGTAGCAATATCCTGCCGTTATCAAGCGTTTAAATTCTGACCGTAAGCCGGTTTATTTCTTATTTTCTTCCGGCTTGCTTAGAATCTCGTCGATTAAACCGTACTCGACAGCCTGCTGTGGATTCAAGTAGAAATCGCGGTCGGTGTCATGAATTATTTTTTCCAGCGTCTGTCCCGTACTTTCAACCAGTATACCCCTTATCAAATCCTGCAGCCTCATGATTTCGCGGGCGGCGATCACGATATCGGAAGCCTGCCCCTGCGCACCACCGAGAGCCTGATGCATATGTATGGTCGAGTTGGGTAAAGCATACCTTTTACCTTTGGCTCCGGCTGTCAGTAAAACGGTAGCCATACTGGCTGCCATTCCCACGCAAATCGTGGAAACATCGGGTTTAATCAAATTCATGGTGTCATAAATTGCCAGTCCGGATGCGATAACGCCGCCTGGAGAGTTAATAAATAACTGGATATCCTTATCCGGATCTTCTCTTTCAAGAAAGAGCAATTGGGCAACAATTACATTGGCAACCTGGTCGTTTATCTGGGTACCCAATATGATGATGCGCTCTTTCAAGAGCAATGAATAAATATCGTAAGCCCTTTCCCCTCTCGCACCGCTCTCGATCACCATGGGTATTACACTGCTCGGATTTTCGTACATTTTTTGTACTCCTTTCTTTAAATATTAGCTTTCAGCCGGTGTATTTGCCTTAACTATTTCCACCAGTTTTTTTACGGTTTTCTTAGCGCTTAAGAAGTTTTCCACTTCAATGCGCCCGTTGTTCTCCTGTATATATTTACGCATTTCTTCTTTCCTTTGTCCGGCATCTTTTAACATCTTCTCTATTTCTTCATCTACTTCCTGTGCTGAAACACTGATTCCTTCACTTTTGGCTACTTCACTCACAACCAGAGTCCACAAAACCCTCTTTTTTGCCATAGGCTTGCCGCTTTCTCTTAATTTCGCTTCAGGCACCTGCTTCATCCTCTCTTCAAATTCCTTTTCATCCCGGCAGGTAGCCTGTAACTGCTGCTTATATTCCTGAATGAGAGCCTGCAACTCCATATCGACCATAACCGGAGGATATTCCATTTTACTGCTTTCTATTAACTTTTCGACAACCTTTTCCTCATAATTGGCAACAGAGTTGCGTTCTTTTTCGTTTTTCAAATTAGTACGTATTATATCTTTTAGGGCATCGAGCGACTCGATACCTGGATTAACTTTCTTTGCAAACTCATCATCGAGTTCCGGCAGCGTAGTTCCCTGAACGTCATGAATTTTAACGGTAAATTCCACCTCTTTGCCGGCTACCACTTTATTTTCATAATCATCGGGAAGAACCAACTTGAATTTCGATTCCTCTCCTTTTTTCAAGCCGACTATTTTATCCGCCAGACCCGGTATCTCCTTGGCAAATTCAGAATTCAACTCGAAGCTAACACCCTTGTTACGAATGATGGGCGATTCATATATCTCTCCTATCACATCCGCTGTTACCTTATCGCCCTTCTTTATCGGGCTATCTGAAATGTCAACGTGCCCACCATATTGCTTGCGCAAGTTATCTAAAATATCATTGAGTTCTTCCTCGCTCACTTCAAGCGGGTCAGCTTCCACAACCATATTCTTATAATCGCCGAGTTCGACTACCGGTTTCAAGGCAACGATCATCTCGAACTTTAACGGCTCGTTTTGCACGATTTTAACCATCGGCTGCATTATGGGTTCAAGATTATGTTCTTTTATAGCATCATTGCAGATAGCAGGAAGCGCTTCTTTAATGGCATCTTCTAGCAGTTTTTCCCTGCCGACATGCTTTTCCAAAATGTCTCTCGGTGCATTACCTTTACGAAAACCCGGCACCTCAGTTCTTTTCACCAACCATTGATAAGCCTTTTCCAGATACTCTTCCAGCTCCGACGTTTCCGTTATAACGGTCAGATAGCTCATGTGGTTTTCCGTTTTATCCAGTGTTGATTTCATTATTACCCCTTTATATATTTATTCTTCTACTTTTTCATCCGCCAATTTTATATGCAGTACGTCTATATCTTCCTGGCTGACAACATCGGGAGCATTAAAACACAAATCGTATGCATTCTGGTTCTTCGGGAAAGGAATTACTTCCCTGATGCTGCTTTCACCGGCAATCAGCATCAGAATGCGGTCCACTCCGATAGCTATTCCTCCGTGAGGCGGTGCGCCATAGCTGAAAGCTTCCAGTAAATGCCCGAAAAGCTGGTCTATGGATTCATCGGTATGTCCCATGACCTTAAACACCCTTCTCTGCAGTTCAGGATTATGAATTCTGATACTGCCGCCGCCTACCTCGTATCCGTTTAAGATAATATCATAACTCTGGCTGAAAACATTACCCGGATTCGATTCCAGAATCGGTATATCTCTTTCCTTGGGAGCTGTAAAAGGATGATGCATCGATTCCCAGCGATTCATTTTATCATCCCAGGCAAATAACGGGAAATTTACTACAAAACAATAATCAAATAAATCCGGGTCGGCTAATTTAAGACGATTCCCCATTTCCAAACGCATTCTGCCAAGCACATTACTGACAGTGGCATCGTCCCCGGCAGCAATCATCAACATATCCCCGGGAGCAGCTCCCAGACGATTAGCCATTTCTTTAACCTGTTCCAGAGTGAGGAATTTAGCCACCTGGGATTTAACCATGTCCATCGTCAATTCATCTATACTTGCCGCCGAAGAATCCAAAATGATTGTTGCCAGTCCTTTGGCGCCGAAACCCTTCGCTATTTCATTCAATTCGTTTATCTGGGCACGCGAATAACCGGAGCAGCCGGGAGCGCTGATGCCCTTCACTTTACCACCGGCTGCTACTGCCGAGCTGAAAACGGCAAATTCGGAATCTGCGACAATATCCGAAAGGTCCTTTATCTCCATTCCGAACCGGATATCTGGTTTATCTGAACCGTAACGTTCCATGGCATCGGCGTAATTTATGCGCGGGAACGGTTTAATAATACGCTTTTCCGGTTTTAACTCTTCCATAATCTTGACGAAGAGGTCTTCGATTAACTGCATCACATCATCTTCTTCCGGAAAGCTCATTTCGATGTCAAGTTGCGTAAACTCAGGCTGCCTGTCAGCCCTCGTATCTTCATCGCGGAAACACTTGGCTACCTGGTAATACTTTTCGATGCCGGCTACCATTAAAAGCTGTTTCAATTGCTGAGGTGATTGCGGCAGGGCATAAAATTTGCCCGGATAGACGCGGCTCGGTACCAGGTAATCACGCGCCCCTTCCGGAGTTCTTTTTATCAGAATCGGCGTTTCTACTTCCAGAAAACCCCTACCGTCCATGAAATCGCGCATCATCTTGACCACACGATGGCGCAGAATGATATTGTTTTTCATTCTTTCGCGCCTGATATCAAGATAACGGTATTTCAGGCGCAGGTTTTCATCGATTTCTATGTCTTCATTGATATAAAAAGGAGGGGTTTTGGCGGCATTCAGTATCTTGACACTGTCGGCCAGGATTTCGATTTCACCGCTAGATAACTTGAGATTTTCCGTGCCTGCCGGACGCATGGAAACCTGCCCGACTACCTGGATTACAAACTCGTTGCGTAACTGGCTGGCGATATCATGACACTCTTTCGAGCTTTCGGGATTGAAAACTACCTGTACCACACCTTCTCTATCCCTGAGGTCGATAAAAATCAAACCGCCGTGGTCGCGGCGGCGGTCTACCCAGCCGCCAAGGGTTACAATCTGTTTATTATTATTCCGTGTAAGCTCCCCACAACTGTGACTCTTAAGCAAACCTCTTCCCCCTGACGATAAGAAATATACATTTTAAGTAAAGCTAATTATAACTCAGGACTGTATATTCTTCAAACACAGGCATTTTCAATAAACCATTATTCGGGTCTTGTTCACCCTCATTCAGGATTTATTTGACCGTAGTTTAGCGTTATCTTATACTATCATTTCACACTAGTTCAGATAATAATTTATCCGCTTAGTTGCTAACGAGTAAATTATTTACAGTCAAATATTCCTTTATAATATAAAACAAATGTATAATTAATTGTTACCATCTTTGTTAGCTGGTTCCTGAATCTTCCAATAAAGGAGACGGAGATAGTAAAATGACAGAATTCGACATTACATCGCTAGACCCCACCAAACTGCAGGACTGGCAGGTTGCCGAAGAAGCTGAAAAGTATATGAAGCCGATTGCCGACCTCGCTGAGGAATGGGGCATAAAAAAAGACGAGCTTTTGCCTTACGGTCATTTTATAGGCAAAGTAGATTTTCCCGTTATTCTCGACCGTCTTAAGAACAAGACTAACGGGAAATATATCGATGTTACCGCCATTACCCCCACCCCCCTCGGAGAAGGCAAGAGCACTACTACTATGGGACTGGTGCAGGGGCTGGCTAAAAGAAACAAAAACGTATCCGGCGCCATTCGCCAGCCTTCGGGCGGCCCCACATTTAATATCAAAGGCAGTGCTGCCGGTGGCGGGCTTTCACAGTGTATTCCTTTAACTCCATTCTCGCTGGGGTTGACTGGTGATATTGATAATGTAACCAATGCACATAATCTGGCAATGGTGGCGTTGACTTCGCGCTTGCAGCATGAGTTCAACTATGATGATGCCACCCTGGCGCAAAAAAATTTGAAACGACTGGATATCGACCCTCGCAACGTGCAGATGAAATGGGCGATGGACTTCTGCGCCCAGTCCCTGCGCGATATCGTTATCGGTATCGGCGAAAAAATGGACGGCTTCATGATGCGTTCCGGTTTTGCCATTTCGGTCAGTTCGGAGGTTATGGCTATCCTTGCTGTCTTTAACAGCTTGAAAGACCTGCGTGAACGTATGTCTAAAATTGTGGTTGCCTACGATAAACAGGGTAATCCTGTAACAACGAGAGACCTTGAAGTCGATGGAGCCATGACTGCCTGGATGGTAAGAGCGGCTAACCCCAACCTGTTGCAAACACTTGAAGGTCAACCTGTGATGGTTCATGCAGGGCCTTTTGCCAATATCGCAGTCGGGCAGTCATCGATTGTTGCCGACCAAGTGGCTTTAAAACTTTCCGACTACCACGTTACGGAGAGCGGATTCGGCGCCGATATCGGTTTTGAAAAGTTCTGGAATATCAAGTGCCGCTTAAGCGGACTGGTTCCCAACTGTGCTGTGATTGTTGCCACTGTCAGGGCACTCAAGATGCACGGGGGCGGCCCGAAAGTAGCACCGGGAAAACCGCTGGATTCCGCTTATACCACGGAAAATGCAGGGCTGGTGGAAAACGGCTGCGCCAACCTGATTGCGCATATCGAGACGGTGAAAAAAGCCGGCATCAATCCGGTCGTGTGCATCAATAATTTTTATACCGATACCAAAGCTGAAATCAACGTTATCAGGCGAATAGCGGAACAGGCAGGCGCCAGGGTTGCGCTATCGCAGCACTGGCTTAAAGGCGGAGCGGGGGCTCTGGAACTGGCTGATGCTGTAATCGAAGCCTGTGAAGATAAGGTTGATTTTAAATTGCTTTATGAAGATAATACCCCGGTAAAAAAGAGAATAGAGACTATCGCTAAAGAGGTATACGGAGCCGATAGCGTCAGCTATTCGACGGAAGCCAATGCCAAGATAGAACATCTGGAGAAAGACCCGGATATTGATAAAATGGCGACCTGCATGGTAAAAACACACCTGAGCCTGACACACGACCCCGATCTCAAGGGGCGTCCGACCGGTTGGACTCTGCCTATAAGAGACGTGCTGATTTACAACGGAGCGGGATTTATCGTCCCGGTTGCCGGTGATATAAAATTAATGCCTGGCACGGGCTCCGACCCCGCTTTTCGCAGAATAGATGTAGATGTGGAGACTGGAAAAATAAAAGGACTATTTTAATATGACGGAAGAAAATACGGAAATCAAATACACCGTACACTTCGAACCCGATAATATTGATATCGTTGTAAGTGCCGAAGCCAACCTGATGGAAGCAGCGGTTGCTGCCGGCGTGCATATCAACGCCTCTTGCGGCGGCGCCGGCGTCTGCGGAACCTGTAATGTCATCATCAAGCGCGGTCAGGTTGAGAGCACAAGGACGGATAAAATTTCGGAACACGATTATAAAAAGGGATTCAGGCAGGCATGTAAAAGCAGAATTATGTCCAACCTTATCGTGGAAATTCCGGCAACATCGAAATTGGAAAAAGCTGTTCTCTCGAGGGAAGAACTGCTATCGTCATGCGCATTGGCAAGCGGGTGGAAATTTGATCCGCCGGTAAAAAAGGCATATCTGGAACTGACGCCGCCCGCTATGGAAGATAATACCAGCGATCTTTCGCGGCTGCTTAAAGGTTTAAAACAGCAATCTGGTTACGATAAGGTTTCCGTCGACAGCGATATACTTTACGAATTGGCTGATATTTTAAGAAAAGATGACTGGAGCGTAACCGTTACGCTGCTCGAGGATAGCAATAACAGCTTTAAGCTGATTAATATCGAACCCGGCGATACAAGAGCAAAAAATTATACGCTGGTTTTTGATATCGGGACTACCGCAGTAAGAGGACAGTTACTCGACTTAAACCGCGGGCGTATGCTTGCACAGGGCATCGATTATAACCGTCAAATAAGTTACGGCGAGGATGTTATCAGCCGTATTGCCTGGGCACAGAAACAGGATGGGATGGAGAAGCTGCAAAAAGCAGTCGTTGCCACCATAAATGACATGATAAAGAACCTGGCTAAGAGAGCAAATATCGATATTTCAGATATAGCGCATATCGTATTTGCCGCAAATACTGTAATGACGCATTTATTACTCGGTCTCAATCCGAAATACTTGAGATTGTCCCCCTATGTACCGACAGCAAATTATCTGCCGCTTATAAAGGCGCACAAAACAGGTATTGAAGTAGCCGACTCTGTTTATCTCTACTCTCTCCCCTGCGTAGCCAGTTATGTCGGCGGGGATATCGTTTCGGGGATATTGGGTACGGGCATATATCAAAAAGATAAACTGACGCTTTATATCGATATCGGAACCAACGGAGAGATAGTGATAGGCAATAGAGACTGGATGGTAACCGCCGCCTGTTCCGCCGGCCCGACCTTTGAGGGGGGTGGGATAAAGCACGGCATGATAGCCACATCGGGAGCTATCGAAGGCTTCGATGTCGACGCAAGAACATACGAACCGCTTATCACCACAATCGATAATGCCAAACCAAAGGGAATCTGCGGTTCGGGGTTGATAAATATCGGGGCAAAACTGCTTGATAAAGGAGTTATCGACCAAAACGGTAAATTCAATACGGGGCTGTTAAACCGTAGAATCAGGGAAGGCGCACACGGATTTGAATACGTGCTGGCTTACGGCGCTGAAACACAAACATATAAAGATATCGTTCTGACCGAAACCGATATTGCCAACCTTATTCGCTCCAAGGCTGCCATGTATGCCGGATATCAAACCCTGCTGCAAAGCGTCGATAAGAAATTTATCAACCTGGAACAGGTGATTATCGCCGGCACCTTCGGAAATAATATCAATATAGAAAATGCCATCACCATCGGGCTTCTGCCCGATATACCCAGAAACAGGTTCCTGTTCGTGGGAAACGGTTCTTTACTGGGAGCCAGATTATCCGCTTTCTCCCGCGACCTGCTTAACGAAGGAAGGAAAATCTCATCCATGATGACGAATCTCGAACTATCGGAAAACAGCCTTTTTATGGACAACTATATAGCAGCTTTATTCCTACCTCATACCGATGGCGGTGAATTTCCATCGGTAAGACTGGGAGGAAAGTAAATTGACAGCAATAATACTCGACGGAACGGCAACTGCTAAAAATATACGCCGGGAATTAAGCGAAGAGGTCATCCACTTAAAAAGTCAGTATAATCTGGTACCCGGCTTGGCTACGATACTGGTGGGAGGCGACCCGGCATCTCAGTTATATGTAGGTATGAAAGTAAAAACCTGTAAAGCCATGGGACTGTACTCCGAAAATTACGACCTGCCTGCCGAAACTACCAAAGAGGAATTACTGGCTCTGATAGGGCGTCTTAATAATGAACCAAAAATTCACGGAATACTGGTGCAGGTTCCCCTGCCACCGCATATCCATGAAAATACGATTCTGGCAGCTATTAACCCCATCAAGGATGTCGACGGTTTCAACCCCGAAAGCATCGGCAATATGATGATAGGAGAGGCCAACTACCTGCCCTGCACACCGCTCGGAATCCAGGTTCTTTTACAGAAATACAGCATAGAAACCGAGGGCGCCGATGTCGTAATTATCGGCAGAAGTAATATTCTGGGCAAGCCGATGGCAGGCATCCTGATGCAAAAAGGCAAAGGAGCCAATGCTACCGTAACCGTATGCCATACGAAAACCAGAGATCTGGCTGCACATACAAGAAGAGCCGATATTTTAATTGCCGCCGCCGGTAGCAAACCGCGCTTTATCACAGCCGACATGGTCAAGGAAGACGCTGTCGTTATCGATGCCAGCACCCACCGCATCGGTGAGACGGCTGACGGCAAAGCCGTTATCTGCGGCGATGTCGATTTCGAATCGGTGAAAGAGAAAGCTAGCGCCATAACCCCGGTTCCCGGCGGTGTGGGGCCTATGACCATAGCCATGCTTATGTCAAATACTATCAAAGCAGCTAAAATTATCAATTTACTTACTTAATACGGAGGGTTGCATGTTTTTTAAAACTCCCGAAATTCAATATAACGGTAGCATCAGGGAAATAACCCTGGGCAGCGTAGAAAACAGCATTACTGTCGGAGGCGAAAGCGCATTCCCCTTCCATACTTTCGACGCACCAATGCCGCATCTGCCGGTAATCGCCATGGAAGTTTACGATGTAAAACCGGAAGACTGGGCGGAAGCAGCTATTGAACCTTTTAAGGATGTAATAAATGACCCCGCTAAGTGGGCAAAGAAATGTATCGATGAGTATAAAGCCGAGATGATTTGTTTGCAGCTTTCAGGTACCGACCCCAACGGGCTCGACCGCAGCGCCGATGAGGCAGCCGAGACTGTCAAAAAGGTAGCCGATGCGGTTAATGTACCGCTGATTATCTGGGGAACTGCCAATCATGAAAAAGATACAGCGGTATTAAACAGGGTTTGCCAGGTCTGCAAAGGGAAAAACCTGATTGTGGGACCATTAGAAGAAGGCGATTACAAAAATATCGCACCCACAGCCATAGAATGCGGGCATAGCATTATCGCCTCCAGCCCGATCGATATTAACCTGGCAAAACAACTGAATATCTTACTTGGCAACCTGGGCGTGCCGGATGACAAAATTCTTATCGACCCCACGGTCAGCAGCATCGGCTACGGTATCGAGTATGCCTATTCCGTGATTGAGAGAATCAGGATTGCCGCCCTGACTCAAAACGATAAAAAACTGCAATTTCCCATAATCTGTAATATCGCCGCCGAAACGTGGAAGACCAAGGAAGCTAAAACCCCGACTGCTGAAAACCCCGCTCTCGGCGATGCCAAAAAACGTGCTATTCTGCTGGAAGCGATGTCGGCAATGACACTGGCTACCGCCGGCGCCGATATCCTTATAATGAGACACCCCGAAGCTATTAAGCTTGTCCGGGAAATGATAGCCGACCTTGCCTCCAATCAATTATAATTCAGGCTGTTTCGGATTAATCCCTTATAAGGCTGAAATGTCAAAGATAACAGGATTTCCATTTGCATACGGACAGGAATATGAGGGCGAAAGGATTCGCAATGACGACCTGTACATCGAATTCGGCGGTGCAAGCAGCCGCATGGGAGAATGGCTTACCACTAAAAGTTTTAAAGACATCGAGGACGGCAGAATAGATATTATCGGCCTTGATATAAAAAACCACTGTAAAAAGACTGCGCTGCCGCTTGCCATTGTCGTCGAGGTAGCCGGAAAGAATATGCAGCCGGACTACGAACCGGTTCTGGAAAAGCAGATTCACCGCATCCTGAATCGCATACAGGGAGCGATGCATACCGGGCAGCGTGATATGGTATGCCTCAGAATCTCTAAATCAGCCGCAGAAAAAGGTTTTACCTTGCGGCATATCGGGGTAATCCTGCACAGTAAACTGCACGATGATTTTGGACGGATTCTTGATAAAATACAGGTAAAAATCTATACCGAAGAAGAAATGGTAACAGAGATACTTGAAAAAGTTAAATCCGTCTATTCGCTGCGCGATGCGCGTATCGAAGGCATGACCGATGAAACCGAAGAGACCTTCTATTCATGCACAATTTGCCAATCGTTCGTTCCGTTCCATGTATGCACCATCAGCCCCGAAAGAAGCAGCCCCTGCGGTTCATACAACTGGCTGGATTGCAGGGCGTCGTACGATATCGACCCTACAGGCCCCAACAAGCCGGTAGAGAAAAGTACCCCTGTAGATTTAAGATTGGGACAGTGGCGGGGCGTAAATGAATTTGTTAAAAAAGCCTCACAGGGAAAAAGCGGCTCTTACAACCTCTACAGCATAATGAATAAACCGATGCCCACCTGCGAATGGGTAGAGTGCGTTTCAGTTGTGCTACCGCTATGCAACGGGGTTATGGTCGTTGACCGGGATTATCAGGGAATGACGCCCTGCGGCATGGATTTCAAGACTTTAATTGATAATATCAGGGGGGAATTGAATACTCCCGGTTTTATGGGACACAGTAAATACAATATTACCCAGCGCAAGTTTTTAAACGCCGAGGGAGGCATCAGGAGAATCGTCTGGATGCCCCGACAGCTTAAAACGGAAATTATGGACAGATTTAATATCAGAGCAAAAGAGATGGGAATCCCTGATTTGATGAAAATGATTGCCGATGAATCTATAGGCACCAGCGAAGAGGAGATTTTTTTATTTCTGAAAGCGGCAAAACATCCGGCACTTTCTATGGAACCCATAATCCAGCTATAATGTTATAAAGGAAATTTTTGATGGCAATTACAGGCATAGAGATATTCAAATTATTACCGAAAACCAATTGCGGCGAATGCGGAGTTCCCACTTGCCTGGCTTTTGCCATGAGCCTGGCTGCCGGTAAAGCGGAACTTGCCAAATGCCCTTATCTGTCTGAAGAAGCCCGCAATAAACTGGAAGAAGCCTCCACTCCACCCATCAGGATGGTTACTATCGGAAAAGGAGAAAATGCCAAAAAAATCGGCGGCGAAACGGTGATGTTCCGCCACGAAAAGAGATTTGAAAATGCCCCGGCTATTGCCCTTCTTATAAGCGATGATATGACAGAAACTGCAATAGACGGACGCATCGAGAGATTTAGCAATCTCGTTTACGAAAGAGTGGGACAAACCCTGCGCGGCGAGATAATTGCCTTAAAATGCCAATCGGGAGATGCGAGTAAATACAAAGCCCTGATTAATAAGGTTATGCAGAAATGCAAAGCAAGTATTATGTTAATCAGCGAAAACCCCGATATGCTGGCAGCAGGGCTGTCAGTTTGTTCCGACATGAGACCGCTGATTCATGCTGTAACCAAAGAGAACTGTGAAAAAATTATCGCATTAGCAAAGGAATGCTCCTGCCCGGTAGCCGTTAAAGGTGAATCCATCGATGATATTATCGAACTGACAACCAGGCTGGAACAATCGGGCGTCAAAGATATAGTAATCGATACGGGAGCCAGCAGTATACAAAAAGTCCTGCAAGACCAGGTAGCTATCAGACGCGCCGCGTTGAATCAGAAGATGCGCTCTCTCGGCTATCCCACTATAGTGCTAGTTAACGAGATGACCGACGACCCGCTGAAAGAAGCAATGATTGCGGCTACCTTCGTTGCCAAATATGCCGGTATCATTGTGCTCTCCGATTTTAGCGGTGAGACTCTCTTTCCCTTGCTGGTACTGCGAATGAACCTGTTTTCAGACCCGCAGAGGCCGCTGGCAACGGACGAGGATATTTACGAAATCGGCTGCCCCGATGAGAGCTCTCCGGTACTGGTAACCTGTAATTTTTCCCTGACATATTTTATCGTTTCGGGAGAAATAGAAAGCAGCCGTGTTTCAGGCTACCTGTTGATAAAGGATACAGAAGGACTTTCAGTGATGACGGCCTGGGCTGCCGGTAAGTTCGGCGCCGATACTATAGCATCTTTTGTGAAAAAATGCGGCATTGCGGACAAAGTAAAACACCGCAAGCTGATTATCCCGGGGTATATCGCCATTGAAAGCGGTGCACTCGAAGACGAACTTCCCGACTGGGAAATAGTTGTAGGACCGCGGGAAGGCGCGCACATTCCGGCTTATTTAAAAACATGGAAAGCATAAGGGGTTCTTTATGATACTCATCGGGGAAAACATCAATATAATGTCTAAAACAATCGGAGCGGCGCTTCGGGAAAGACTGCCAGACCCTGTCCGAGAGCTTGCCAAAGCCGAATCCAACGCCGGAATGGATTATCTTGACCTCAACATCGGTCCCGCGCGCAAGGACGGTGATGAACTAATGAAATGGCTGGTGGAAACCGTGCAGGAGGTTACCGATATGCCCCTGTCGCTCGATACCACCAACGCGCTGGCAACCGAATCCGGACTGAAAATCTGTGAAAAACGTGCGCTTATCAATTCGGTATCATTGCAACCGGAAAGACTGGAAAAAGTGCTGCCGATGGCAAAAAAATACGATGCCGAGATTATCGGACTGTTGTGGGGAACAGACGGTATGCCTCGCGATGCCAACGAAAGATGTATGCTGGCGGTAGATATCGTTTATAAAGCCAACGAAATCGGAATTCCGAATGAAGATATCTGGATAGACCCGATCGTTACTCCTGTCAGCGTCGATATCAACCAGGTAAAAGCCTGCATCGAGTTTATGAGCATGCTGGGAGATATAGCCCCCGGCTGCAAATCGGTGGTCGGGCTTTCCAATGTTTCCAACGGAACGCCTGCCAATCTCAGACCGTATTTGAACAGGACGTATTTGGCAATGCTGATGAAGTACAGCATTTATGCCGCTATCGTGGACGCTTTCGACGCTGAATTGATACGATTGGCAAGAGGCGAAATGCCGGAGATTTTAGAACTGGTGCATAAAATGATGGACGGCTATAACCCCGATATCTCGACCCTCTCCCCGAAAGAGAAGGAGTATGCCAAATCGGTAAAAGTGCTCAAAGGCAATACCCTGTATTCCCATTCGTGGCTGGAAATATAAAAATATATTATTAGAGATTAGTAATGTTTACTTCTGCCCATTCTGCGACATGCTCAGGACAAGCATAACACGGATTACTAAGCCGCTCGTGGTGAAATTCCAAAAACCGCTAGTGGTGAGCTTGTCGAATCCATAGCGGCTTCGAATTAAGATTATAGCCGCGTTAATTGACAAGCACCGACAATTCTTTTTCCTTGACACAAAAAGGGTAAAACATTACTATAAAATGGTAGCCGAAACTATTTTAAAAAGGAGATTGCATCATGGTACATGAAATTAACGACCAGAGTTTCGAAAGCGAGGTTTTAAAATCGACCCAGCCGGTACTGCTGGATTTATGGGCGCCGTGGTGCGGTCCCTGCCGCATGGTGGGTCCCGTTATCGATAAGCTGGCGGAACAATACGCCGGTAAATTCAAGTTCTGCAAGATGAATGTAGATGATAACCAGAAAACCGCTGCCAAATACAATGTCATGTCTATCCCCACACTCATATTCTTTAAGGACGGCAAGGCGGTAGATACGGTAATCGGAGCGCAATCCGAGTCCGCATTGAAAGCTAAAATCGACAGCCTTCTTTAATATAATAATATTGTTAAGTTATCAAGAACTGACGGAGATTAATCGATGAGCGATATTTTAGACGAAGCATACGGTATAGTGCAATGCAAGGAATGCCCCTGGTATAAGACATGCCTGATACCGATGAAGTTTACCACTGAGGATATCCGCAGGCAGATGGAAAATACTCCCGGTTTTAACGCCCCCGAAAAGGATAATCCCGAGGTGAATCAACTGATATCGAGTATGGCATATTCGGCGCAGCAATCGATGGTTGAGGGATGCCCTGTTTTTATCGAACGCCTGCGCCAGAGCCCGAAACTGGCTCAGCGTATCAAGCAAATAATGATGAACTGGAGCAGCGAAGAAGAGGAAAAGTAGCCGCTAATTTGCCGGCGTCAGTTTCTTTATCATATAACCGTCTTCCAGTTTGTAGCCTTCATTGCGATAGTATTCCCTTGCCCCTACGCCGCTTAATATTGCCATTCGATTTATGCCGAACTCATCTGATGCAATGCGTTCGGCTTCCGCCAGTAAAGACTTCCCCATTCCCTTATGCTGCACAGCTTCGATGTCCTTGTTCCCAAGCACTACTTCAGGCCCGTAAACATGCAACTCCCTGACAAGTGCCGTATAATTATTAAAGTCGGAATTCAGGGAGGGATTCTTTTGAATCCGTAGCCTTAATAAACCGAAGAGTGTCATATACTCGTCTACAAACGAAAGAAATATCTCATGCCCTCCAGAGGCCTCATAATCCATCCTGTCCAATTTAGGTTCCCCGACCGGAAGCTCCGTCTTTACCTTATGCCCGTACTCTCTGCAGCGAATACATTTACAGCTTATACCCTTTTGCTCCATTATCAGCTTTAACGGTTCACGCAGAGAGTCTTTTAATCCGGCTACTATGAACTTGGCGGGGATATCGCGCAGTACGCGGGATATCCTGACATATTTGGGTACCAGCGATTTAATATCGGCCAGCAGATTTATCATGGTATCTTTATCATACGGTTGATATGTGCCTGCCCGATACCATTCATAGAGCACGGTTCCCTCGACCACCATGGTCGGATATAACTTGAGACCATCAGGTTTAAATGATTCGTTTTCAAACATCATTTTCGACAGCTCGAGGTCATGTTCCGGCGTCGAACCGGGCAATCCCGGCATCCAGTGATAATGTACTTTTAATCCCGTTTCTTTCAACATCCGGGTAGCAATTACGACATCGTCGATGCGATGGCCGCGCCTGACCGTTTCATAAATGTTATCGTCGAGCGTTTGCACACCAAGCTCCACCCTGGTGGCGCCGAATTCAATCATTCTATAAATATCTTCCTTACGACACCAGTCGGGACGTGTTTCGATACATAAACCCACGCATCGATGCTGGGTGCCTTCATTAATTTTCTGCGCTTCTTTCAGGCTTCCCGAAATTACTCCGTTCAGCGCATCATAACAACCTTTAATAAATTTATACTGGTAGTCCGCAGGATAGGATAAAAAAGTCCCCCCCATTATTATCATTTCTATTTTATCGGTCGGATGCCCCATTCCGGAAAGGATACGCAACCTCAACTCCACCTGTTTAGCGGCATCATAATCACAACTCTTTGCTCTTAAAACCGCCGGAGACTCCGGCGTATAGCTTTGAGGCGTGGCGACGTAGGTCGGACAATAGATACATTTACCGGGGCACCCCTGTGGGGAAGTCATTACGGCAACCGGCGTTACCCCCGATATTGTCCTGGATTCTTTTTTCATCTATACTCTCAAAAATTTTTTACAAATGATATAATCAGTCTACCAGTTTTAAAAGTCAGCCACAACTTAAACGTTATTAAATTATAATTGAGGGATTAAATCTTGGATAACGAATTAAAAGCGGTTTTCGACCGTATCGCGCCTTCCTGGTATAACTACAGGCACCGCTCTATTTTCAAAGCGGAGCTTGAAAATCTGTCAACCAGATGGGAACAGGGGAAACTGATCAATCTCGGTTGCGGGCACGGCGCGGACTTTCTGCCGTTTAAAGATAACTTTGAACTTTACGGCGTTGATTTTTCTTCCGGTATGTTAAAACTGGCGCAAAAATACGCTTTAAAGTTCGATTACAGTGTTTCTCTTGTTCAGGCGGATATTTGCAACCTGCCCTTTGCCGATAATACATTCGACTGGGCGATATCGGCTGCCACATATCATCATATAAAGGAAAAAAACGAACGTTTAAAAGCCTTTATCGAATTGAAGAGGGTTTTAAAACCGGGAGCCGAAGCTTTTGTTACGGTATGGAATAAGTGGCAGCCCGCTTTCTGGTTTAAAAAGAAAGACGTTAATATCCCGTGGAAAGAAAAAGATAACACTCTCTTGAGATATTACCACCTCTTTTCTTATAATGACGTGAGGAAACTGGCAGTTAAAGCCGGTTTTAAAGTTATCGTATCGTTCCCTGAGAAAAGATATAGATTTCCCATAAAGTATTTTTCAAGGAATATTTGCTTGCTGTTAAAAAAAGAAAGCTAAAACGGTTTGCCTATCATTAATTAAGCTGTTAATATTATTAGAGGAGGAAAAAGCACAATGGCAATTAAAATCAAATGCCCCGCATGTAATAACGAAGGTAGTATTTCACTTTTAGACCAGGAATTTTCAGGACCGTATCGCTGCTGGAAATGTCGCGCTCTTTATACAATCAACATCCATGAGGGAGCTGTAGTAGCAATCGAGCCGTTGAGCGAGGAAGCGCTGGAAAAACTGAAACAACTGGAAGAACTGAAGAAAAAGTTTATGCGTCAATAGTGATTATTTAGTTTGGTATATAGGAGTATGATATGCCTGTAATCATTGTAGAGATGTGGCAGGGGCGAACCCTGGAACAAAAAAAACAGCTTGCAGAGGGAATAACCACTGAATTTATTAAAATAGGTGTTCCCGCCGAACAGGTGCAAATAATATTTAAAGATAATCCGAAACAGAACTGGGCAATCGGCGGTAAATTATCCGCAGAATAAGATATATTCTATAAAAAATAATCGAATTGCGATAAAGGAGCAGTCAGGATAATTTCGGCTGCTCCCCGTTTTTTTCGGTAATCGCTTTTTAATTTTTTAAATTCTTCTTTGAAAGCTCTGCCGTTAATATCATCTACAGTCATTATAATTCCGTCTTCCCGGCTATCCGTATAGTATCCCTGCCTGATTCCCCTGACAGTAAAACCGTACTTTTCATATAGTTTCTGTGCCGTGACATTTGAAACTCGTACCTCCAGGGTAATCATATTGCAACACATGCTTAAAGCAAGCTCGATTAACGCTATCAGCAGTAACTCGCCTATGCCCCGACGCCGGCAATCATTGGTTACGGCAATATTGACTATGTGGACTTCGCCTACCATTATCCACACACCGGCATATCCGACGATACTATCTTCATTATTAAAATCCGGCAACTTATCATTGCAAGCCACGATATAGCGAGCCAGGCAATTCTTCAGCTCGTTCTGAAAATTGGTGGGCATTTTTACGCCGGGAAATAACTCTCGGTCCAATTTGGAAACCCGAGGGATATCCTCTTCTGTCATAAGCCTCACACAATAAGACAAAACACACACCCCATTGTATTTACACGTTAATTCTAACATATTGTTAAAAAGATAATGTTAAATTTATGAATATATCGAATTGGAGCGGATTTTAAGAAAACTTTTTACTTATTATTGATTGGAGGAGCGCTCTATCGTTTTGTCGGTATATCGCTCCCATTCGCTGTAAACGCAGCCGCAATATTGCTGGCGGTATAAATCCATCGGCTTGGTAATATGGCGGCTGTCGGAATAGCGTTTCCGCAGGTCGGCATACAGGAAGTCGACCCCAAACTCTTGCGCCAGTTTTTCGCCGATTCCTTTCAGTAAATCATGCTTTTGCTGGTGGCTTATCAGCAATGTAGAAGTGAAATTTTTAATTCCCAATCCAATCGCCGTTTCGGCTGTTTTATTAAGCCTAATGTCAAAACACAAAGCGCACCTTTCGTCCTCATGCCCCACCACCCGCCTGAAATATTCTATAAAGTCGTAACTTTCGATTACTATCAGATTAAAGCTCATATTTTCGGAAAGAGTTTTCATCGCCTCAAGACGGCTTTGATGCTCCATATAGGGGTGAATATTGGGGTTATACCAGAGAGCGGTTGCCTCGTATCCCTGCTCCTGCCAGTATTTGACGGTATAGGCAGTGCAATGCGCGCAACAACAGTGAATCAATACGGACTTATTGTTCATATCAAAATAAAGACTGCTGCGGCGGTTTTTCTTTATTGTTGCAGGGTATTCCGAGATGCTGGTAAGCCAGAGGAGTTGCCAGCCTGCCGCGCGGCGTCCTCTCCAAAAAACCCAGTTGCATCAGGTACGGTTCATAAACATCCATTATGGTATCCGCTTCCTCGCTGATTGATGCGGCAATGGTTTCAATACCGACCGGGCCTCCGTTAAATTTCTTAATAATAGTATTTAATACTTTATTATCGACATCATCCAGCCCCATGCGGTCGACTTCCAGTTTCGACAGCGCCTCTACCGCCATCTCTGCGGTAGCCTTCCCGTCGCCTTTTACCTGCGCATAGTCCCTGACTCTTTTCAATAAGCGGTTAGCCACTCTCGGTGTCCCGCGCGAGCGGCAGGCAATTTCACGCAGACCGTCCGCTTCCGCTTTTACTCCGAGAATTTTTGCCGAGCGTTTCAAAATTTCTTCGATATCCTTGATATCATAAAAATCGAGGCGGTAGACAGCCCCGAACCTGTCTCTTAACGGAGAGCTTAATTGTGCGTATCGCGTGGTCGCCCCGATTAGAGTAAAAGCCGGCAGATTCAGGCGCAGACTCTTGGCGCCGGGGCCTTTGCCTATCATGATATCCAGCGCACGGTCTTCCATGGCCGGATAGAGTATTTCTTCCACAACCCTGCTAAGACGATGTATTTCATCGATAAACAGGATGTCCTGGCTGTGAATATTGGTTAAAATGGCTGCCAGGTCGCCGGTTCGCTCTATGGCGGGGCCGGAAGTTATCCTGAGGTTAACACCCATCTCGATGGCTATGATATTTGCCAGTGTGGTTTTTCCCAGTCCCGGAGGGCCGTACAGCAATATATGGTCGAGAGCTTCACCTCTACCTTTGGCGGCCTCTATTGCTATATTAAGATTCTCTCTTACTCTGGATTGCCCAATAAAATCGTTAAAATATCTTGGTCTCAGACTGCTGTCCAGGGGAGAGTCTTCATCGTTGGTTTTACCGGATATAATGCGTTCTATTTTAATGCCCCCTGCCTGTTATCGCATTATTATACCACATAATAACCAACTGTCCTTAAACAATTACCAGCCTAACCGTGGATATTTCTTTAACGCCTGCAAGGCTTGACTGCCAGTTACACCCAAAAGACGTTGCTATAGTCTGTTACCTGGGAAAATCTGCTTTCTGAAATGACAATGTGTTCAGGCATAAAATAGAGGGGCATTCCTGCCCCTCAAAAATTGTTTGCGGTCATATTCTGCCGATAGGCATAGAAAGCGCCGATTATCCCCTGGATTTGCTTTTTCTCACGATTACCTTGCTCTTGCCGCCACCGATGATATTTTCAACCTCTTTGCGATTGGCGCAATAACGCATCACGGTATCATACTTAATGATGCCCTTTTTATAGAGTTCTATTAGCGCTTCATCCATAGAAATCATACCGTTTTCACGATTGGTCACGATTACATTGTGCAGTTGATAAATCTTGCCCTCCCGCACGAGGTTCTTTACCGCATCGTTTGCCAGCATTATCTCCACTGCGGCAATTCTTCCTGTTCCGCCGGCGCGCGGTACCAGTGTCTGGCAGATAACCGCAACCAGTAATGATGCCAACCTCGTTTGCGCCAGGTTGCGCTCGTACAGAGGGAATAAATCGATGATGCGTTCCAATGCCTGCGGCGCGCTGGGAGCGTGGCTGGTACTGAGTACCAGATGCCCAGTCTCGGCAATGTTTAAAACGGCTGCCGCCGTATCCAAATCACGCATTTCACCCACTAAAATAACATCCGGGTCCTGCCTCAATACATGTTTTAAGGCATGAGCGAAGGAATGAGTATCCTTACCGAGTTCGCGCTGCGTGATAACGCTCTTATTCGAAAGATGAACATATTCTATCGGGTCTTCAATGGTTAAGATATGACGGCTGTCGGTGTTATTCAGATGATTTATCATTGCCGCCAGTGTTGTGGTCTTTCCGCTACCCGTAGGACCGGTTACGATAACCAGCCCCCTGGGCTGGGTAATCAGCTGCTCGAAGACGCAGGGTAATTCCATCTGACTTATAGTCGGCACTTCTGCCGGCAACAAACGTATGGCAAGGCTAATCGCCCCACGTTGAGCTGAGGCGTTGCAGCGAAACTGACCGACTCCGGAAATTGCATAACTGAAATCCAGCTCCATATTTTCTTCAAAATGGGACCGTTCTCTTGGTGTCGTTATTTGCTCGAAAGCAGCCCTGACATCCTGTGCCGTTAGCGGATGTGAGCCGTTAACGTTTTTCAGGACACCATCTATTCGAAACATCGGAGGCGTATCCAGCACCATATGCAGGTCGGACGCCCTCTGTTCTTTCGCTGTTTTCAGCAGTTCGATAATATCCATATTTATCTCTTTATCACTACCATGCAGCGTAAATACTGAATTCGAAGGTGCCGCCACTATCCATAACAGTGTTTACAATTACCGATACGAATTGACCGCTGTCTCTCAAAGCACGGGCATAGGCATAGATGTTGTCTTCGCTTGTAGCTATACCGCTTATATCAACCTGACTAACGCCGTAACCGATACTCAGTACATCCACTATACCAACGGACAGCCCGGTTATCACGCTTAAATCGACATTGGTTTTATCCAGAGCAAAACTTAAATTGTCCAACAATTGCTGCATTACGACAGCCTGTTCATGCTCGGCAATCGGCAGCAGATTTGTTTCTTTCTGGGTATCTATAGCCCTTTGCTCCAGTAAAATCTCATTTTGTTTATGATAATTCCCATCTTCAATCAGCGAAAGTTCATATTCCAGATTATCGGCGTCCTTATTAAGATTGGTTATAGCGGTATTCAAGGATGCGTTTTGTGTCTGCAATTGCGATAGCTCCGTTCTCATCTTTTTGGTTTCATCAATTGTATTCTGCAGGAAAAGCCATCCGTAAAAAATCCCTGCCAAAGCCACAACTATCAGAACCGGCACCAATATGTTAATCAGCTTTGGAGCGGGTGGCTGGTGTATTTTCGGCAGCGCTTCTATATCGACAATGGAATAATAGATGTCTTTTCCTTTCGGTAGCTGTCCTTTTAAGAACATCCCTATGTTTACCATATACTGGCTGGCAGGAAATTCCACATCCATTGCAAACGGCGCCGTTAAGGTAAATACTCCGTTATTAAGCCCGCTCAGGTTTTGTTTCAGCTCATCCTCTTTATTTGAAAGGTCTCCGCATACCATAACAGGTGTTGCATCGTCCAGTGTCTTATCAGGATAGCTGGTCTTGTAATAGGATATGGTTCTATTGATTTCCTCCCCTATAATAGGTAATTTTTGCCCCATGTCATCTGATTCGATTGGTAAAGAAAGACTGCGAATGACTTTGGGCAAGCCTTCCACGAGCACTATTATATCCAGATATGTTAACCACGAATTTACAATTACCGCACTTGGTTCGTTGACGCAGCGCGCCAAAGCCAGCGGCGCCAGGTCGAGCGACTGCACTTTCAATCCTGCCGCTTTAATGGCATTAATCAGGGTATCGGTGGCATTGCGAGGATATGCCGCCAGAAAATACTGCGCTTCATCTTTATTACTGGCAATGTGTTGATACGACAGGTATATCTGTTCGACAGATACAGGAAGAACGCGCCGTGCTTCGTTTATAATCGCTTCATCCAACATGGCAGCCGGCATACCGGCAGGAAAGGAGATAAAACGGAAAACCGAGTTTAAACCGCTTAAAGCAACTATTATCTTTTTAGTGCCCACCTCGGTGGCTTCCATTATATTTTTTATTTCCTGAGCGATTTGTTTCTCATCCAGCACAACCCCGTCGCTGACAAGTTTCTGTTCGAGAACGAGGCTTGCCCATTTGAGCACCTTTTTACCGTCGCTTACCACAAGTTTGATTTCAGCATCTTCTATATATAAAGTAACTTTGCGTGCCATTATTCTTCCTCCTGCGAGGTGTTATAAGTGAAAACAGCAATTTTTATACCACCGCTGGAAGCGGCTTCCAATTGTATTATCAGTTCATTTGCCGCAACCTGTGCGCTCTGAAAAACGTGAGGGGTAACATGCTCGACCATTCTGTCATATATACACTCGGATATATAGGTTTTCAACAAAGCGGCAATATCCCCAGGTAGAGCACCGGATAATTCACTGCTCAGCAAGGCAGCGATATCTTCTCCCACAATCGATTCGAGATTATCGCCGTTTTCCAGGGCTGTCACGATTCTGGCCGTTATTTCATTAACAACAGTATCTTGCAACAAATCGATAATATGTTGTTTTATCAACTGCGCCAGTTCGAGGGCTAAACGGTCATCGTAATCTTCGGTCAGGGTATGCTCCAGGGGTTCTTCATACTCCTCTTCCATCAAATCAGCCAATATTTGTTTAATCCTCTTTGCCATATCTTCCACGGTTTCCGTGCTGATGTAATTGCCTGTGACATCTGCTATTCCGAGGATAATAAAATTGCATATTTCATCGAGCGTGAAATCAGCAATTCCTTGCGCCTCCATTTCATGGAGAATTGTAAAAAATACCTGCTCCTTTTCCTCTTCCGTAAGTATTTTGGGCAACGACAGGCTTATCTGGTCGAAAAGGGCGGTATTGAATGCATCGTCGAATTGTATTTTGACTAGATAATCGAGAATATCGGCTTTCTTACCGGAAACCGAAAGTTCTAAAAATACCACACCATACTCAACGTCTTCTATGCTGACTGTACCACCTGAAGAGTAGTCTATTTGCGACAGGGTAATATCTGCCGAATTCGCCAGTGCGAACAACAACTCCCCGTATTCGATGCTTTCGGCGGAGCCTAAAAATTTAGCCTCTGTTGCGTTAAGCAGTGCGATGGCTTCCTGTATCGCCTGTTCCCTTTCGGCTTCCAATTGTAGTAGCTCAGCCTGCAGGTTGTCGAGTTCCTCCTGAAGCTGTACGGTTTCTTCCTCTGCTGCTGCGATATCCGCTTCGAGCTCTAGTATCTTCTGCTCCAGGCTATTTTTGCTCATTGTCCGCACCAGGACCAACTGCCTGGCGGTAGTTATCTGTTGCTGCAGGGTTTCCTGCTCTTTTATATTGTTGTTATACGGGATATACAGCGCGACTATCGCGCCAATTAATAACACCACCCCGATTACTGCCCATCGCTTACCGCTCATTTTCATAACGCACATTAACCTCCGAGCGTAGATTATACATGTATATATTTAACTGATTGAATACGTCAGCACCAAAGCCCCTACTATTACTCCGGGTAATTCGAATGTATCGCTGTAAATCGGATCATAAGTTATTGTAAATTCCTTCCCGATTTCAAGCTCAATAACATCCACCTGACCGCCGCAAATAACGCTACCCAGAACATTTGCCCAATTCTTAAATGTAACATCACCGGTTGGAGCATATATCAAAGCACGCCCATTGAAATCCTGGCCCAAATCAATTGAGCCACCGATGGAAAAAATCATGAACATTGAATCCTCGCCTGTGCTTTGCCAGTTTTGAAACGTTATATCACCTTCGGCAACAAGTTTACAGTTGCCACTTAGATAGGCATTATTTCCAAAACTAATAGAACCTGTTACGTATACAGTTCCATTGATTTCGACCTCTTGGTTATTACCAACCGTCAAATTTCCGTCAATATACATTGAGCCGTAAGGTGAACCGGTGCTGTATAAATTCTGGCCTGTTTCATAAATATCCCCTTCTTTAGCTTCGTTCTCATATTCAAGAGCCTTTTCAGCCAATTCTTCTGGTGAAGGGAAATAAGTGTCCATTATTGCCTTCGGCACATTTTCAAAAACCTCAGCCCCCTCGCTTAAATGAAGATATGTTTCCATATCACCATCATCAATATCACCACCGCACAGTATATCCCCTCCGATAACAAATGTATCCTTTTTAAAATCTATAGAACCGCTGCTAACCAGCGCGGATTGAAAAGCGCGCAGGTTGACAAATGAAGCAATAATTGTTTCAACTTTTGTGCCGTCTGATATATCCGTTTCATAGGCAGTCGAGGTAACTCTATAAGTACCACCACTCAGAGCGTTCAGATATAAGATTTCAACTTTTACTTGATAACCGTTTATATCGTTGATATCATAATAAATCTGAACTACTTCCAACGGAATATAGGGGTCGCTAGGCGGTAAATAACCAAAATAATCTATTTCTAAACCTGTTTCCGGGTCAATGTAGTAGTAATTAAACTGCATTCCTGCATCCATAACTAATCTGCAATTATTTAATTTCCAAATTGCATCATCTATTCCGGCATCCGCCGCATACAGCTCCAGTGTTTTATCTTCATTAACCTGCGCCGCTACCAATCCTGTATTCATCAAGGAAAGAAGAGGTACGGTAATAACCGCACCTAAAGCCAACGCAAGCAGGGCATATATTAAAGCCAACCCTCTTTCACCCTTCATTTTCCGCCTTAAACCCCTCATATTCCACCTCCTCCATTAATCCCAGTATAAACCTATCGGTCTGGTATCTACTTCATATATTCGCTTCGCAGTCTGTGCTCTGAAACCGCCGGTATTTGCTGTAAGCGTCAATACCAGCTTTCCAGTCGTATATACGATGCTGCTATCCGGGTCATATTCCAAATATTCCGCAATATAGGAAGTTTTTTGTAGACTAAAATTATTATTATCACTTACAGGGCTGGTGTAATATTCCCTCGTTAATTTTCCGGCATTTAACAGAAACACGGCTTTATGGCCGGCGCCTTTAGCATAACTGATTACATTCCCATCACCATTGCGGATTTCTTCGTATTCATACCAGATTAACTCAAGTACTTTTCCGCTATCAGCGTCATATGCGGTGCTGATCTCCTGTGCCTGAAGCGCATCCTGGCTTATCCAATAACCTGCATTCTGCACCTGCCTCACCGCCATCATATTTCCCGAACTGCTGGCACTCGTGTTAAATAATTGCCAGACCACCGCAACTAAAGCTCCGATAACCAGCACACCGATAGCCCCTGCCACAATAAGCTCTATTAGTGTAAATCCTTTTTGCTTTTTTAACACAGCAAAAAATTTTTTCATCATTTGTCTACCACATACCCCTCGAGGTAGAAGACGACATTCTCTCCATGTTTTATCACCAACCCGATTTTTTGGATTCCGCTATCGCTGGCATCGGGAATATTATCGACGCCATCCCAGTTAACTCCTCGCACCTCTTCTACAAGTGTATTTTCTTCAGCCCACGCACTGACACTCCAAACAGTGAAACCGGGATGTTCAGTTAAAACTTCAGTGTTTGTCAAATACACATAATATCCGGAATATGTAGCCCCGTCGTAGTTATAACCCTGTTGTTTAACATACTCCATCTGGCTGCGGGCAATGCTTTCGGCAATAGTCTTCTCCTGTGCTAAAAGCACCGCTTTGCCTGCCATAATCAGCGCCAGCAAAAATATAAGCGCCACTATCACCATTATGGATAAGGCTACCAGCACCTCTACCAGCGTAAATCCGTTTTCCCTTTTAATCATTTTAAACATTTTATATCGTCTACGTCATACGAACTATTATAGTCTTATATTTCTGCAAATAAAATAACTTTTATCAATTTTTTATAGTTGCCCGTACATAGAGTACATCGTCGAAAGCATTAAAATGGCTACGAAGCCCACTATCAAACCTATAAATACCGTTAAAATAGGCTGTATCAAGCCGACAGCGGCAGTTGTGCGATCATCGGCTTCCATCTCGTAGCTTTCCGCAACGGTAACCAGCGTACTGTCCAGATGCCCGGTTCCTTCGCCCACAGCAACCATCTGCACCATCAGTGGCAGAAAGAACTTGTTCTTGCGCATCGGTTTCGAGATACCCTCACCACGTATCAGGTCGCGCTGTACTTTTTCAAAGGCTTCAGCTACGAATTTGTTATCGGTACTGCCGATTGCCAGGTTCATAACCTCCGGCAACGGCAAACCCACCCTGAAAAGCATCGATATAGTGCGTGCCGATTGTGCAAGTTCCGTCAGATGAAGTATCCTACCGATTACAGGAAGCCTTAATTTCAGCCTGTCAAGACGATAGCGACCTTTTTCGGTGCGCGTATAGGCAAAGAAGCCGCCTGCAATCGCCAGAACCACGAGCAAAATAATCAAAAAATTCGCTTTAAGCCAATCAATAAAATTAAGCAGGAAAGTCAATATAGCGGGAACCTCGACACTTAAAGAAGAATACAGGTTTATGAAAGTGGGCAGGACGAATACTACTATAACCCCTACAACAAGAAATGCCACGACGCTGACAATTACCGGATAGGAAAGTGCACTCTTGATTTTTTTCCTGGTCAGCGCCTGTTTCTCCAAAAAATCAGCCATATGACGCAGCACCGTTTCAAGATTGCCGCCTTTCTCGCCAACCGCTATGGCTTTGTAGTAAATATTTTCGAATATCTTCGGGTGTTTGCTCATGGCAGCCGAAAGCGAACTGCCGCCCCTGATATCGGTTACAATCTCTCCAAGAACATTACGTAAAGTTTTGTCCCCTACCTGTTCCTGCAGTAATTCCAGCGAGGTAATTATATCCGTACCTGATTCCAGGAGTAAAGCCAGCTGACGTGAAAACATGATGATTTCTTTTGGTTTTATCTGGCTTAAATTTGTGTTCAGCAACTTCCAGTTGATAAGGCTGGAATTAGCCTTCATGCTTATTAACTGATAACCGCTGAAATCAATAAGTTTTCTGGCAGCCGACTCATTGTCAGCCGTTACTTTTCCTTTAATTAAGCTTCTGTCTTTGTTATAGGCAACGTATGAATATTCCATTTGACACCTCAAATTACAATTCATTATAGACATTGCGCAGTATTTCGGAGGGTGTAGTAATTCCCTGCTGTACTTTGCGCATGCCGTCATTAATCATTGTAACCATACCCTCTTTGAGAGCCTGTTCTCTGATATCGCTGGGATTAACACCCTTTACAATCATCCTTCGGATACTGTCACTCATCGTGAGAATCTCATATATACCGGTACGTCTTAAAAATCCGGTATATCCGCAGGTTTTACATCCGGATGCATATATAAAATGAGTACGTTTTTCACCCATTTCTTTTTCATATGCTATCTGTTCCAGAGCGGGAGCTTCGATTGTCTGCTGACAATCAGGGCAAATTTTGCGTATCATTCTTTGCGCCAGAACACCGATAACCGATGATGCAATCAGAAATGGCTCCACACCTAAATCCATCAAACGGAATATTACGCCTATGGTGTCGTTAGCATGTATTGAAGATAACAGGAGATGACCCGTCAAAGCAGACTGAACCGCAATATTGGCAGTTTCCGTGTCACGAATCTCGCCTACAAGTATGACATCGGGGTCCAGCCTTAAAATCGAGCGCAACCCACTGGCAAAAGTTATTCCTGCCTGTGTATTTACCTGTATCTGATTAATATCCTCAAACCTGTATTCAGCCGGGTCTTCAATGGTGACAATATTTCTGCCCATTTTATCGAGCGAATTAACTGCCGCGTACAATGTAGTTGTTTTGCCGGCGCCGGTAGGCCCGCTGACAAGTATCATTCCATAAGGTATTTTTAAAAGATGCTCGAATCCCTGCTGGCTATCGGATAGCATACCCAGCTCGGATAGCCCGAGCATGGCAGTGGATTTATCAAGTATACGCAGAACCGACATTTCACCGTTTACAGTAGGAGCAGTAGCAACGCGGATATCTATTTTTCTGCCATTACTCTCAGTTGAAAATTGCCCGTCCTGAGCCCGGAAATGGTCTGCTATATTCATACTTGCCAGAATTTTTATACGCGAAATCAGAGCTGCATGAATATCCATAGGTAATGACATCATATCCTGCAAAGTACCGTCAATACGATATCTTATCCTTAAACGCCGCTCTTCTGGTTCTATATGAATATCGGAAGCGCGTGCTTTGATGCCTTCCGATATTATTAGATTCAGCGCCTTTACCAGCGGGGCATCGATTATCACATCGTAATCCATTTTATCGTCTTCTTTTGAAGACCCGAATGAAATACTGGAAATCTGTCTTTCTATTTCTCCGTATGCTTTATAGTTAAAATCAATGGCATCCCTGATATCCTTGGCTGGAGCGATTACAGGTTTGATTCTCATACGGCTTTGTATGGAAAAAGCTTCGAGAGTTAAAATATCCGACGGGTCGGACATGGCTACTTCAAGCGTCTTCCCTGAAATCGTTATAGGTATGGCATTATATCTGCGCGCCAGAACTTCCGGGATAAGCATTATTGCCTCGGGCTGTGCCGTCTGTCTCAACGATTTGCCTGCCGAAGATTGTTTGATATTATTTTTTTCAAGAGGAACTTTATTTAAGCCGCTTTTCTCTTCGGATTTTTCACCGCTTACAGCTATGTCCTCATTGTCATTTTTACTATCCATCCGAATCTCCCATGCACAATATTTATATAAGATATTATTAAACTGCGCTATAACTTAATTAAACCGCTTCTTATGGCTAATACAACTGCATGCGCTCTGTCATTTGCATTCAGTTTGCGCAGTATAGCGCTGACATGATTTTTAATTGTTTGTTCGCTAATCGACAGATTATTTGCAATCTGTCTGTTGGTATTACCATCTGCTATATATTTCAAGATTTGCTGCTCTCTTTTTGTTAAAACGGCTACTACGTTTTCCGCATGAGCACTGATTGAAGAAATGTCTTCGAACTGTTTTAACACCTGCTGCGCTATATTTGGTCTGGATAAAAACGTTTCATTAATCGGGTATTCGCCTCTGGATGCCTTATTAATGGTATCAATCAACTCCTCAGAGGATGCGTTTTTCTTGAGACAGGCTACCGCTGCGCTTCTGATAACATCGAATAGCTCTTCATCGTTCGGGTCGGGACTGAGAATGATAACCTTGGTAGTGGGAAAATTTCTGGCTATTTTTTTACCGAGTTCAAGCCCACTGTGCGTGGCAAGGTCGGAGCCAAGAAGTACGATATCCGGTGATTGCGCTTCGATTTTAATTAAAGTATCCTTATCCGGACTGCATTCCGATATTTCAAAGTTTCCCTGATTGGATAAAGCCTGGCGTACCCCGGCCCTAAAAAAGGGTTGCTCATCTATTATCATTACTTTTGTTTTAGGCACTTGATACCCCTTCCAATAATATATTCCGTTATTTGGTTTTACCGCTTTTCTGAAGCAACTCATCTACATCCTGTGTTTTAAAACGACGGTCGCCTCTGGGTCCGATTCGATAGGTTTTTAAAATCCCCAGATTGCTCCATCTCCTGATGGTATTGACATGCAGATTCAGTTTACGCGCAACTTCGCTGGTCGTAAGCATCGGTTCAATATTATGATTTTCCATTACCAACCTTTCCTAACCATAATTATATTAAACTATTCTAAGTACATTATAACTATACTATACATCATTTTATATACAATATAAATATTTATTTTTGTTTTTTGAATTATTTTTTATTGTTTAATTATTATGAAACTATCCTTTTATTAAATGCTTCGTTATAATTATTGCACGTGGTAACACCAATGTACCGGTTTACTCCTCTCGGAGCAGTATTCCGGTTGAGTATATTCGGTAAGGAGTTGTCGGGTGCAGGAAGAGCAAAGCCTGGTACTTCAAGCACAAAAGTGCAATCAAGAGGCTTTTGCCAAGCTTTATGAGCAGAACTTCGATAAGATTTATCGCTATATTTCTCTTAAAGTTGGCAATAATACAGAGGCTGAAGATATGACACAGCAGGTGTTTATTAAAGCGTTGCAGTCGATTTCGTCTTATAAATGGAAGGATGTGCCCTTCTCGGCATGGCTTTTCCGTATTGCGCATAACCAGGTAATCGATTATTACCGCAAACAATCGAGGCAAGCGACCACTCCGCTATATGAATATATGGCTGTCACAAGTTATGACCCTCAAAAAGCGATAGAGGACAAAGCGGATGTCGAAAGACTGTTAATCGCATCTAAAAGATTAACTGCCGCGCAACAGGAAGTGATTGCCTTGCGTTTTGCCGGTGAACTGCCGATTGCGGAAGTTGCGCGTATCATGGGAAAGACGCAGGGAGCTGTTAAAGCCCTGCAACACAGCGCCATAGCTGCTCTGAGAAAATTAATGATGGTAGAAGAAAATGTTTAAGAAAAAAGCAAATAATCTGGATAGAATACTGGATGATTGCCTCGATAGAATTCTCATCGGCGGTGAATCCACGGAAAAATGTCTTGCGGATTATCCCGAATGTCGTGACGAGTTGAAATCTCTCCTGGATATTTCCATAAAAACTCAGAAGGCGATGAGTTCAATTGAAGCGTGTCCGGATTTTAAAGCCAGGTTGAGATATGAATTAAACTCGAAAGCAAATTACGCTAACGCCCCGAAACGCGCTTCGTTCAGATGGCAGGGACAATGGGCGCCTGTGGCGCTATCTCTTTGTATAGTCCTGTTGCTTTCCGGCGGCGGAACGGTAGCGGCTGCCAATAGTAGCATGCCCAGCGACCCGCTTTATAATGTAAAATTGGCATCCGAGCAGGTACAGTTGTTTTTTACTTTCGATAACGCGGGTAAAGCTAATTTATATTCTGAATTCGTTGCCGAACGCGTAAATGAGATAGTGTCGATGGCCTATGCGAATAATGTCGAAGCTATGGATAAGTCTTCAAGAATAATGCAGAATCAGTTAGCCATGATATACACTCTCTCGCAGGATACAAGCTTATCGGCTACTGTACCGGGAGCAGAAACACTAAATGGAATGTCGACGGTAACCATGACAGAAACGATACGGATTGATTCCGAGGAGATGACTACACCCGATAAGCATATTACACTTACACAAACAACCGATACAATAAGAACGAGCGCAGTTACCGTAACTAAAACCGTTACTGCCGGCGGTGAAGCAAACACTGTTGCAGGAAGCTTTACCACGGATACTACCGGTTCCGCTCAATTTATAGGGACTCCCCCCTTATATTTTATTAACACCGGCAATCAATTGCTGGTCGATACTTTATACAATAATATAATGGCTTTATACATGGCTACGGCTAATAATTCGGGAGAGGTTTTAGAATCGTTATTGCAAGCCATAGCGATATTGGAAAACAGCTATAATATCGCCACAGGTAACGCAAATTAAGGTTTACTAGCTAACTTGATTATAATCCTTTAGTATCCGGTAATTTTTATTAAACCAAACACCTTTAAATGGCGTATTTTAATGGCATTTATCGGGATCGCTTATTGACGCATACTGAAAATCCGTATTTGTTCAACCACTTGTCTTCCATATGTTGACAGTAAATATCGCTGTGCTTATACTTATTCACATAAAAGCATGTTATGCACGTCCAGTGACATTTGAATAAGATATATTCCGTAAATATGCGGAGGAAAGTTTGTCCGGTAAAAATAACGAAGCGGCTAATTTAAAAAGAACTATCAGGAAAATCCGCCAGGATGAAAAAGACGCATTGGCTAAAGCTCAATATGATGCGCGTCTGGCTATTAGCAAGGCTGCCGAAACAAGGGAGCTTGAACTGGTATTAGCCAGAGAAACCGAGATGCGTACTCTGCGGGATATGCAGCAAAGCTTTGATAGCTCTATAAAAGCTATCAGGGAAGCGAACAAAAATAACCTCGATGAAATCAAGAAAACAAGAGCCGATGCGGTTACAGAAGCTCGTAATTTGGAAAACAGAATCACCAGAGAAGCTTACGATGAAGAAGCCGCAAAAATCAGCGGAGCAGATAGAAAAACAATCCAAAAAATTAAATATGATACTCTGAAGAAAATACGACTGGCCAGATACAATACCGAAAGAGCTATTAAAGAGGCACTGTTCGAAGAGAAGCACGCTACACGGAAAGCTCTCGATATCGCATACAGAGATATCGTAAAGGAAGAGGAATTACAAAAACGTACTATGAGTCGTACTATCATCGATGCCAGAAATGTTCATCTCAAGGCAATTAATGATGCCGATTTGCGGTATAGAAACACGGTCGATGAGATTCAGAAAAACTATATTCAGAATACGGCCGCAATCAGAAAACAGGCTCGGGAAGATATCATAAACCTGAAGAATGGCTCACGTTTACCGGAAAGAGAAGAGCTTTCATCAACAGTAATGCTGGAAGAAAAGCAGGAAAAAAGCGCAGCAACATCTCTCAAAGAATATGATTCGCAGGAAATTGAAGAACTAACGCTACCGGATAAGCCTGCTCTCGAAGCGGAAACAGCTACCTTTAAAGATTCCGATGATGACCTTGAACCTTTTACAGAAGAAAGTATAGCAACTGAAGAGCCGGAAATGCAGGAGCAATCCGACAAAGCGGTAGATATCGATAAACAACCGGAACCTGTTGAAATACCCGAAACAGATGAGGTTGTTTCGGTTGAAGAGAAACCGGCCTCTATATTATCCGTTGAGGATAATGAATCTGCAACAGGGGATATTCGGGCTTCAGAAACCGAATCAGAGAACATGGGGGCAACTCTTTATAGCGAAATTGTCAGAATTACCATAAAATCACCTACCGAGTCACATAGAATAAAATTACTCGGCGATCAACTGAATAATATCGATAAGGTCAGGATGCTTTTTATCAGCGGGGAAGTAAACAGGGATACGATTATCCATGTCAAACTGGATGAAGAGATCCCGCTTGCCGATATATTGAAAAAATTACCGGATGTCGCCGACGTATCGGTAAAGAATAAAAATATTCAGCTAACTTTAAAAAGCGATAAATAAAACAACGCTACGCGTTTATCATCCGCCCGATGTTTTTACCCCACTCCGCCGCCCGTTCCTGTTCCCCCTCTTTTAAAGGGCCTTTGGCACCTTCCACCATGAAGGGTTCGGGAGGAACAACCGGTTCAAAGCCCTCTTTTTTAAAGAAATCCGCCAGCTTACCGGCAGCAAAGCCGAAAATCTTGACCCATTTGGCAGGCATCCTGGTATCGAATACAGCAATTTTAGTGCTCTTGTCAAAAGTCCCCGATATTTCAGTTAACAATGCTTCCACAGACTTGGTGTGCCTGCCGCCCTGCGTGGGCGAGCCGATTATTAATAAATCGATATCACTGATATCCAAAGGTCTGGCATCGTCGGCTTTAAGAACTTTTACATCCCCCGTAATCGCCTCTGCGATAGCCCTGGCAATTATCTCCGTGTTGCCGTAGAGTGAATCAAAAATAACTAGTGTTTTCAATGTCTATACCTCCAGACCTATTATAATTATAGATTTTATTGATAACCTTGTTCAATTATACATGTCGGTTAACTGAACGAAAACCTATTTTCTGAGGGGTTTTAAAAGATAGTCCAATCCGTTGGACTTTATTTCATAAACGGCGAATAATTGTTCTCCCAGTTTATCGTGAGAGAATCCCTTTTGTTTCAGCCAGACGAGATAGGGCTCCGGCAAGTCGCAGAGTAACCGCCCCGTGTATTTCCCAAATGGCATGCGGGTAGTTACCAGTTCTATCAGAACCTTGGGGTTGAGCGGCAGGTTATCATTGCTTGTTTCCATTTAAAACTATCCATCATCCCGTCGATAAAAATACATACAGATTAAAGCAAAAGGCGCAATTTTTCAACAATTCTCGCCATGGCTTCCGTATCCAATCCACAATAGGCAAGCAGATTCTCACGGATTTCAATAATTTTTTCATCACTGATATTCCCGAAAGCTATTTCAAGATAGGCAAGGCTGGCATCATCGCCTTTTGCAATCTTCATCCCATCGTAACCGCTGCCGGTTATTGCCGGCAATACCTTTTTCAATGATGCGCTGCCCTGCTGCAAGGGATTGTAATAGGAAAAATTGCGAAACGGAGTAATCAGGTCGACAAACCTCGACAAGATACTGTTTATCCAGCCTGTATATTCCGGGAAGGCTGCCGCCAGTTCCTTCAAAACGTTTTCCTCAAAGGATTTATTATAGGCAACTATACTGCCGTTTCCGCCGATATAGTGACGCAATGCCGATACTAACCCCGGTCTGGGGTCGTCATCACCGCCTGCCAGGTACCAGTAGTGATTTAGATGTCCGCCTGGAACCTCCTGTACATGCAGAGAAAACTGGAACGGGATGTTCTGATACGGCCGGGTGCCATCGTAAAGAGGTACGGCAGTGTTGAATGTCTCGAAATCGAGGAAATACAAAGGATATGCGAGAGTGCCGAGAAAATCCCTTATACTTTCTTTATCGACATGTACATTGTTTCCGGTAACGCAGGAGCGTTGTATCTGCTGCTTATCGCTGAGTTTATAGCTATCGGGAATATCGACAATTTCAACGATACCGTTATCATAAAGTGCGCAGGATTTTTTACCGCCGTAATACAGGGTAAAAACATTATGCTCCGGCAGTTCCGCCCAACAATTTCCCATTAAAGCACATTCATACGGGGCGCTGCAGCAGGCTCCGATAAGTGCTTCGGGGCAATCCGGTTCGCCGATAGTCCGCAGCACTTCATATATCCTCTCTCTGGCGCTGTCGCTTATTTCCTCTACCCGTTCGCTGATGTCTTCTGCAATAAAGAGTTCTTCCGGGTCGATTTTACCGTTTTTTACGTATTTATTATTTATATAAACCAGACAGCAATTTCTGACCTTTAATCCGCTTTCTTCCCAGCATATTTTCTGAAAAGACACATCATGTATATTTATTTCCTTAACTTCCGTGGAGCTTTTTACCTCTATGATATCCCATTCATCATCATTGACAGGATTTAATATGTCGGTACGTGAAAAAAGCCTCCCCGCCATAACTCCGGCCTCGAACAACGGTTTTCTTAAAGCGAGCAGTTCTTTCGTCTTGTTGATATTATCCATAAAACTATCCTGCGAAACATCTATTCCATCAGGATAGAGCTGCTTTGCCAGTTCACCGACCTGCTGCCCCTGGTCGAATAAAAACTGTGTGGCGGCATCCGGCTGCGGTATCAGGTCTGGCTGATTCGCAGATATCCACAGCAGCCTGGGGCACTGTATACCGTAGAGAAATTTACTCTTGGTCAACAGTTTAGACGCCATTTTTTACCCTCAATCAAGAAACGGGAAATCTTCCAGCTTCTCTCTCAATATTTTAAGATTGATGACATCTTCTCCATTATATTTTAAAAGAGTTTGCAAAGCGTCGAGGTCTCCACATCTGACATATTTGTTCCATAACAGTACGGCGTCCCATCCGGTAATTCCTATCGATTCCCTGGATATCCCCAATTTTTGTTCTACCGCTTTAAAACCGCCCTTCAGATTACATCTCCAGCAATCATACATCAGGTCGCGGTGCGATGTCATGCTCTCAAGGTTGATCCCGATAGAACCGTATATAAAAGGGAGGTCGAAACGGCTACCATTATAGGTGTAAAGATTTGTTACCCTGTTTATCGATTCGAGCAGGTTGTCTGCGGTAGCGTCGTTACCTACCAGTTGAATCAATCGACTGTTACAGCCGTTGACCAGGTAAATTCCTATGACAGTTATATAAGATGATTGGCAAGATAAACCGGTCGTTTCGATATCCAGATAAGCGTCCAAGGTCAGTCCTTATAAAATAATTATTAAAGACATTATAATCTGATGGGGCAATAAATGAAATGATTTACAGAACTAACTGTTGAGAGTTTTGAGAGCAGTCAGGGCAGCACGATAACCGCACATCCCGTGTACTCCGGCGCTGGGGGGCGTAGAGCTGGAACAAAGAAACGTACCCTGTATCGGTGTTTTATAACATATAGAAGGCATAACCAGTTTCTTAAAACTTTGACTGCCGCCGGCGATATCGCCGCCGACTAAATTGGGATTGTCCTTTTCCAAATCGGAGGGATACATTACATGACGGGCAATAATACATTCTTTAAAACCTGGGGCAAACCGTTCAATCTGGGATTCTATGCGTTCCGTCATATCAAACGTTGAATTATAAGAAACATGGCAATACCCCCAGGCAATATGTTGATTTTCATCAGACCTGGTAGTATCAAAAAGACTCGGTTGCGCCAAAAATACGAACGGTCTTGCGGGGGCTTTCCCCATGTGAACCTCATTTTCAGCTGTGATAATATCTTCCAGGGAGCCGCCGAGATGTACCGTTGCCGCTTTATTGCAATCATTCGCTTTCCATGGAATCGGTTTGTCTAGTATCCAATCCATTTTAAAGACACCCGGCCCATATTTGTATCCCCTTATTTTGCTCTTATAAGTATCCGGCAATTGCGATGACGCCATTTTCAAGAATTGCCCAGGGGTAATGTCAGCCAATAGCATATCATAAACAGGCAATTGTTCAAGTGAACCGATTTCAGTACCAGTCACTATATTGCCACCCAGTGCCTTGAAATAAGCTGCCATGGCATCGGTTATTTTTTGTGCGCCCCCTTGCGGTATCGGCCAGCCATTAAAATGAGCGGCAACAGCCAGCATCAGTCCTGATGCCGAACTTGCTGCTTTATTCAAATTCATTATAGAGTGAACACCCATACCGGCAATAAAGGCTTTTGCCCGTTCGCCTTTAAAACTTCTTTCAGCCAACCCTCCGGCTGATAATAAGGCATATCTGCCGAAATGTAGCATTAAAAACGGATGGCGAAACGGAATTTTGGGAAACTGCAGTATTTCATTGATAAGGGTTTGAAAATTTTTGACCAACGGCGTCATCAATTTAATATAGGCTTTTTCATCGACGCCATCAAGATTGGCAGCGGTTTCTTCTATCGATTTATATACGTTGACTGTCGTGCCGTCATCGAGAGGATGCGCCATAACAACCGGTGAATTTATCCATTTCAATCCATATCCGGATAAAGGCAGGTTCTGAAAAAACGGAGACGCCGCTACCATCGGATGCACCCCAGAACCGACATCGTTCATAACGCCTTTTTTAACAAGTTCCATGGAACGGCAAGCGCCGCCTATAACAGCGTTTTTTTCATATACGGTGACATTCAGTCCGGCTTGGGCCAGTGTAATCGCCGCCGCCAACCCGTTTGGTCCCGAACCAATGACTATGGCTGTCTTTTGCTTGGTAACTATCAATTACCACCGCTGGCTTTCTCTTTTACTTTTCTGGATAAGGGAACCAATTTGGTAATGTTAAGCGGCAGTGTTCTTATTTGCGCGTTATACCATATATTCCCTATCTTACCCCATTGACAGCTATTGGCCGGTTTGTACTTCACCATTTGTCCGTTATCTTCAATACCAAGATGTTTCGCCATCTGTGTCAACACATTCAGCCAGATTTTCTCCTGGAAAGCCTGCCCTGCTAGGGCGTATGCTATCTCGTAAAACGGGTCGGAAGCCCTGACCAGCCCCTGTATCTGCAGGCGAATCTTCCCCTCCTCTTCTTTGGCACTGAAGGTTATCCAGCCGGCTTCAGGATGCCCCTGCGGAGTGATGTATGTAAAACTGGTATCGTCCACGTAAAGCACGTAAATTCCTGTGCTGACGATGCCGCCCGGCGTTTTTGAATCGATAAATACCAGCGCCCCCGGGGTCAACCCCTTACTGGTGGGATAAAAAAAGTTTTCGGGGATCTGGAAGACTACAAAATTTTGCATCAGTTTTACTATAATATCTTTGGGAGTAAATTCGGGTTTATCTATCATTAGCCAGAAGGTCTTTTGCCACATCTTCCCGAATCCCTTTATTTGCCCCTGCGGCCGTCGATTATCCATATTCTTTACCAGCGCGCCTTCAGGTCTTTCCGTCACCTTGATTTTTTCGATATAAGGCGCCCAACCGGCATCGGATTGTTTACCGCTTTTAACCTTCATCTTTTTCAGATTATTGATCTCATCTCCGGTCAGCAAAGCAGATTTTTCGTTGTCATCCATTATATTTATAACATCACTCAGGCTGGTTAAAGCGAACAACTCGCGGTAACGTTTACTCAATCCATATGCAAACAGCTTGATACTCTTTTTCTTTGCAATAGCCGTAAGCTTTACCAGATTACTGACACCCAGGCTGTTTATGTGGTCTACGGGGCGAAAATCGAGAATGACCTTGTTGAATCCTTTCTGCACAGCATCATCTATAGACTTGTTTAGAAGTTGCTCGCTCTCCGCGTTCAAGACACCGTCAATAAGAATTACGCCAGTGGAATTGGTGAGGTTAGATAACTTCATTTATTCATTCCCCCTTTTTTAAAATTTTTAGACCCAAAAAAATATAACACATTTATATTACCATTGTTTCAGATAGAATTGAATAGAACTTTTATCACAATTTTAAAAATTGAGTATAATAACTCTGTAGGCGATAATTAATATGGTAGTTTCTTTCTTCGTCTTATACAAGTGGTTATAAAATGCCGCCTAAATCTGTACTGCTAGTTACGAAAAAGGTGAATTTTATCAGCTTCATCTTGCAGACAACCTGTTATTTATACGGAAAGCGGTTTATCTATTGGCGGGATGCACCATTATCTTGTGGGCAACGGCGCATCCCAGTATCAGTTTGGTGCCTTTGACGCAGATTATCACCGGCCCCGGATGCCCGCCCTTGTACACCGTTATTTCGGTTCCCGGTATCAACCCCATATCGACTAACTTGCGGCTTAAATCCTGCCCCTGAAGAATTTTAGAAATTATATAGACGCGGTCTCTGTCGGCAAAACATAAAGGAATATCGTTTTCGGACATATTATTAAATACCGCCGCATATCAGGCGATGCAATTTTGCAGGCCTTTCAGCAGCCCGTCGGTGCGCATCGGATGGGTGATGAGGATTAACATCGAATCTGGAGTGGCTGTTTCTGTAAATGGAGAGATATCCACGCAGCCGCGGGCAGCCTGCACTTCGAACGTACCGTCGTAACCCTCGAGCTTAACGAACCCCTTGGCTCTCAGGACGACGGCGGGCAACTTGTTCAGCCATTTTTCCAGTGCTGTTTTCGACAACGGGTCTTCGATTTGAAAACCCACTAACTAGTTGCTACAGATATGTAGTTGAATATATTTTCATTTACATATTAACAAAGGGGGGTGTGGTATCAAGAGGGGAGTAAATAATAGATGATTGATATGGATCGCCTGTCGAGCAGGAGAGTCATTTAAATACTCAAGTTTAAATAGAATCAGAAGGTCATAATTGCGGCTGCTACTTCTTTTCTTCCGCCTTTTTGGGTTTCTTAACGTTTTTTCTCCCTTTGCTTCCCATTAGTCTGCCTCCTTAAAGAATTATGCGCAAGTTGCCGCGCATTCACCCCGATAGTACCCCATTACCCGGATACTGTCAACAGAATTTAGAAACATGTAAGCCGCAAAAAGATTACAACAGGAAATTCCGTTTTGTACCTTAATCCTTTTCGAAGATAAAACCGGGACTACTAAATCACTGCGGACAATCCTTTATAAGGATTGTTTAAGACTTCATGGATAGCACGGATTTTATACCGCTTCTTTTTTAAATTCCTTATCCCTGATGTTTTTCCAGCCGCCGCTATTAGAGAGCCAGATCGGTTGTTTGCAGGCGCAACAAGTGACCTGCGTAGCGCCGGACACTTTCTGTTCACTGCCCCTGACCAGTTTTTTACAATTACCGCAATACAATTTCTTAATACACATTTTCATAATTTCACCACTCTTAATCATTTATCGAATATTTACGCCACAACAGGTGTTTTATATCGCACTTCCGGAGCTCCTCCGGGATTGCAGATAAAGGTCGTTAATTAATCTTTCCTGTTCTTTCGGGTCGCTGACAGTCCTGCGAATACGCGCTTTTTCATTGCGGATGTGTATTCGAGTCGATTTGGAAAAGTTTTTATTTATCATTTATTTTTTACATGCTCCTCTACATATGCCAGTATACTCCTTTCTGAACTTTATTATATTTATGTAAATTATTTTTTAAGCGTGAGGGGATGGGGAGGAGAATATTTATTTTGGTTATTGTTTGACATTATTTAAGCCGGGATTTACGATATGTTCAGTACGGGTATATGGAGGCCGCACCCCCAGGATACCGCGCTCGGCGGCACCGCTGATATAACGGTGTTCGGCGGTACAGAAGAAGACGACTATACCACCATCGAGTTCAAACGGGCTCTGACTACAAGTGATAGTTACGATAATCCGTTAAACAAGGGAAATAATACGATAATCTGGGCTTACGGCTATAGCGACGACCTCAATATACAGCATTCCACGAGAGGGTATGGGACGATTGTGTTGGATTAAAAGGTATCTCATAGGTTCCCTATGCAAACAACTGAAACCATAAGTTTAAAAACAAACGGCGAGTGCGATGTCGTAAACATCACGCACCATGTCGAAGCGCTTATATCTAAATCTAACCTCAAAAATGGCAATGTAACAATCTTTGTTACCGGCTCCACCGCCGGAATAACTACCATCGAGTACGAACCGGGGCTGGTGGCGGATATCAAAGAGGCATTCGAGAGGATAGCTCCAAAAGGCATCCCCTATGCCCATAACGAAACCTGGGGAGACGGCAACGGCTACTCGCATATCAGGGCGTCCTTGCTGGGGGCATCATTAGTCATTCCATTTGCAGACTTCAAAATGGTGCTCGGAACGTGGCAGCAAATCGTACTGGTGGACTTCGATAACCGCCCGCGCAAGAGGGATGTGGTGGTGCAGGTGACGGGGGAGTAAATAAACACTCCGATAAAAATAAACTTAATACAAATCCGTTCGACCTGAGCTTGTCGAAGGATATACCTTGTTAAATATCCCTATTAATCACCCAGCCGTTATGGTTCGACAGGCTCACCACGAACAGTTAATAATATGCCTCACCACGAACGGCTTGAGGATAACTTCGCAAAGACGATTCGTTTTCTCCCCACCCAAGATTCTTCATCCCGACCAGTCGGGATTCCAGAATGACAATAAGGGCTATTACTTCCCGTGAATTAATGAGAAGAACTCGGCGCGGCTGTCGGCACGGCTGCGGAAGGTGCCGCGTAAAGCGGAAGTAATGACACTGGCTCCCGGTTTCTTGATGCCGCGCATCGTCATGCACATATGCTCTGCCTGAATAACAACCCCGACACCATCCGGATTCAAGCCCTTGACAACGGCATCTGCGATATCGGTTGCCATTCTCTCCTGTATTTGCGGACGCCTGGAGATGATTTCCACCACCCTTGCCAGCTTGCTGATGCCGACCACCCTGCCCTCTTTGTTGGGGATATAACCGACATGCACTATGCCGTAGAAAGGCAGCAGGTGATGTTCGCACATCGAATAAAAGGGAATATCCTTCAGGATGACCATCTCGCGATGCCCCAGCTCGTACCCGACCTTCAGTTCCTCGACCGGATCCATGTTCATGCCCATGAAAAGCTCGGCATACATCTCGGCAAAACGACGCGGCGTCTCCAGCAAACCCTCACGGTTCGGGTCTTCACCAATGGCAACGATGATATCTTCAACAGATTTTTTTATTTTCTCTTCGTCGAACAATTCGATATCCCTCTATTTTATTATATCAGTATTTATCAGATTATCACGATATTGGTCGTTATTATTTTACATTGTCATTCTGGAAGTCACAATGGGTGACTGAAGAATCTGGTGGGTGGTTTTTATAATATTTACCCCTCCCAGGATGCTTCGTTCGTCCCTCACGAACTCAACATGACAAAAGAACTAAAAAACCGCTCGTGGTGAGCGTCGAATCCATAGCGGCGTCGAAATAATACTATGGATTGCTTCGACTTTCCTCTCTGATTTATATAGATTCTTCGCTCGTGGAATTTATACTGAGAGAAGCGAATGTACTCTCTCAGAAAGACAATGTAGAGTATAATCTCGCAATTACAGTTTTATTACAACTTCAATTCCCTGGCGTAAATATCCCTTTTTAAGGTGCGCACATTAGCCTGCTCGATATTAAGGTACTGTTCGCTTCCCATATATAATACCGGAATTACCTTTTCCATATTGACAGTGCCGTCATCCCAGATACAGCCTTCCTGGATATGGGTAGCCACAACCTCGCCGGTAATCATGCTGTGCCCGTCATAGATTTTCTCTTCCACCACTTTGCATTCGAAAGCGGCGTAGGCATCGGCCAGTATGGGAGCGGAGGTTTTTAAGGATTTCTCCCTGGCAATGCCGTAAGTGGCAAATTTATCGCAGGTCTCACCCTTGCTGCCACCGATGGCTGCTACAATCTCCGCATGGGTCTCGGGCAGGAGATTTATGGCAAATTCACCGCTCTGCTTGATGAGTTTATATGTAAAATGTGACGTTCCAGTGACAAAAGCGATTAACGGCGGGTCTTTCGACATCGGCATATGCCAGGCAATCGTCATGGCGTTTTCTTTTCCACCATAGCTTGCAGTGACAATCAATGCTATACGCGGATAATGCTGATAGAACGAACCGACGTTATCTACTACTTTCTTTGCCATTTATACCCCCTCGGATGTTTTTTTAGTATTAAAGATTTATTGGACATTTATCGTTAAACAAATTGTCATTCTGGAGGGAGTACATTCGCTCCGCTCAGTATAAACTCCGCGACCGAAGAATCCGGGGGTGGGTTTATAAAATTACCCCTCCCCAGATACCTCGTCCCGATCTGTCGGGACTCCAGTATGACAAAAAGAATTTCTAAAATCCGAGCGCTTTTTCTATTGCCGAAAGGTCTGCCGGAAGCTGCAGGAACGGCTCGGCATTCTTTATAGCAGTATCGGCATCCTTTATCCCGTTTCCGGTTACGATGCAAACAATCTTCTTGCCCGAGAAATCCATGTCCTTTTTGATCATCTTCAAAAGCCCGGCATAGGGCGCCGCCGAAGCCGGTTCGCCGAAAACGCCTTCCTTAGCTGCCATAATTTTCTGTGCCGCCAGAATTTCCTCGTCGCTTACCGTATCGATCAGGCCGCCCGATTCATCGCGGGCGCGTGTCGCTTTCTCCCAACTAGCGGGATTGCCGATACGTATGGCTGTAGCCACAGTTTCCGGTTTCTCGATGGGATAACCGTGAACGATAGGAGCCGCGCCTTCCGCCTGGAAACCTATCATCTGCGGTTTTTTAGTGGACTTTTTCATATCGAAGTACTCTACAAAACCCTTCCAGTAAGCGGTAATGTTTCCGGCATTACCGACAGGTATGAAGAGATAATCGGGGGCATTGCCCAGTTCGTCAATTATTTCAAAAGCGGATGTCTTCTGCCCCTCGATACGATTGGGATTTAAAGAGTTTACCAGTGCAATTGGATGCTTTTCGGTTATGGTGCGCACGATTTTAAGAGCCTGGTCGAAATTGCCGTCGATGGCTACAATTTGCGCCCCGTGAACAATAGCCTGCGCCAGTTTTCCCTTGGCAATTTTCCCTTCCGGTATGATAATGACGCACTTCAACCCCATCGCTGCCGCATACGCCGCCGCCGAGGCGCTGGTGTTACCGGTGGATGCACAGATAACTGCCTTACTGCCGGACTCAATAGCTTTAGCCATAGCCACCACCATTCCCCTGTCTTTAAAAGAACCGGTGGGATTACAGCCTTCCAGTTTAAAATACAGTTCGGCACACCCGATATCTTTATAGAGGTTTTTCGACCTCACCAGCGGGGTATCGCCCTCTCCTATGGAGAACATCGGGGTTTTCGGGGTTATCGGTAAATATTCTTTATATCTAAACAGTACACCTGATTTTGCCATCTTATTCCTCGACACGTATAAAATTATTTATTGTCTTGACCACCGACAGATTATTCAATTCCTTCAAAGCTGCCTGCACCGCCTCTTCTTTCGAAGGATGTGTCATGATTACGATTTCGGCAGATTTTTCCTCTAGATTATCTTCTTTTTGCAGTGCAGCCGAAATACTGATTCCGCAATTACCGAAAACTCCGGCAATACCGGCCAAGGCTCCCGGCATATCGTTTATCGTCATCCTGATATAATACCTGGTGGTAATTTCCGACATCGGTTTGATTTTTTTACCGGGTTTTATTTTCCAGTAGCTATGGGAGGTATCCCCGCAGGCGATTTTTCTGGCTGCTTGTATCACATTGGCCACAACGGCGCTGGATGTGGGCTTGGCGCCGGCGCCTTCGCCCCAGAAGGTAACCTTGCCGACCAAATCGCCCTCAACCAGAACGGCATTGTAAACTCCATCAACTTTGGCCAGGAAACTGCCCTCAGGTACGAATGCCGGATAAACATGAACCTCTACAGAACCGTTGCTGTGCCTGGCAATCGCCAATAACTTAATGGCATAGCCCAATTCGCTGGCATAGCGAAAATCACGGCTTTCCAGTTTTGAAATACCCTCGCAATAGATATCTTCGGGGCGAACCCTGATTTCCATGGTAAGCGAAGCCATAATCGCCAGTTTATAAGCCGCATCGATGCCTTCGATATCATTACTGGGATTAGCCTCGGCATATCCCAGTTTCTGCGCTTCAGCTAGGACCGGAGCAAAGTCGATATCCTCGGAAGACATGCGCGTCAGTATATAGTTTGTGGTGCCGTTTATGATGGCATATATCCCCTCGATATTATTAGCAACCAGGTCCTTTTGCAACGGAGCGATGAGCGGGATGCCCCCGCCGACAGCCGCTTCATAATTAAGACTGACATTATGTATTTTTGCCAGTTCCATCAATTCTGAACCGTATTTGGCTATCAGTTCCTTATTGGCAGTAACCACGTGTTTTCCCGCCTTGATTGCCCGTTCATTATATGAACGCGCCGGTTTTTCACCACCGATTACCTCAATAACTATATCCATATCAGGGGTATTGAAAAATTCATTCTCGTCTATAGTAAAAAGAACGGGGTCTATCCCATCAGTTTTAGGTGTCCCCAAATCCGGCTCGATAACCTTTATTTTACGCAGCACAACCATAGAACCGGCCTGCTCGGAGATATGGGCAGCTCTGTTCAGTAAAACTCGCCCGACCTGGCTGCCGATTACCCCGAACCCCATCAAGCCGACCCCGATACTTTTCTTTCCCATGATAATTTACCCCATTCTTAAACTTTAACTGATTATGAACCTGAGACCTTTGCGGCCGCAAAGGTCTTCATTTCTTCGATATTTTCCGATTCGATTACCGTATCATAATCGAATGATGCCACCCACTCATCCATCGCGTCCCCAATTAAGATTTCCATGTTCTCCTCGGATATGTCGCGGATTGCATTATCGGTAACCTGATACAGCCAGTAACCGCCGCTTGTAGTTTTTTCGGTATCGCGTATGATTTCACTGATGGTATTTACGACCGTATCTTCATCGAAAACAAAAGCCTCGAATACTTCAGAATAAGTTCCCTGCTCTACTTCCAGGACACAGCCGTCATCCTCATCCCATATCTGTGAATACTCTTCTGCTAATTCATCGAAATCCCCACCATTGTTTAACAAAGTTAAAACTTCGTCAGCCAGCTCCTGACTGCCGACGAGTATTGCCTTAATAGTAGCAACCTCTACCTCTTCTTCCGCACCATTATACACCTGCGCTGACCGTTCGATAACTTTGAGTATCCAGTAACCTACCGCTTTCGTTTTTGTCGTATCTTCAACAGAATTCAATTCACCGATAACGGCATTTGAAACAAGTTCATCGGTTAACACCGTATTGCCAAGAATATCGTCAATTACACCCTTGGGCAACCAGCCGAGGTCACCGACGGCTTTCTGAGTAGTGGTATCAAGTGAAAGCTCTTCGGCAATATCTTTAAATAATTCGCCGCTGGCAATCCTGCTCTTAACCGCATCAACCTGTGACTGGCTTTCAAGGAACATTGCCAGCACATAATTATGCTCAGTGGATGCATCGATTTGTGAGCCGAAATGCTCTTCCAACAAAGGAATAAGCAGACTTGCCCTTATCATGTCCCTGGCAGCAGGGGTATTATCATATTCATTTTCTTTTATCAGGACGGTAATTTCTTTTTCGGAAACGGTGATGCCTAATTCCTCGGCACCCTGTTTTATAAGTTCATAGTACTCGATATACTGCAATGCATAGGATGTAAAATATGCCGCATATTGATAGTATTCGCCCGATACATATCTAAGCATATCAACATAGTAAGTCATATCGAACTTGGTGCCGTTCACATCGATGACGGTTTCATGCATCGGTTTGTATTCGTCTTTATACCATTCATGGATACCGACTCCCACAAGACCGACTACAATTGCGATTACCGTAAAAACAGCAAATTTTATTATATCCGTAAAATTTTTTCGTTTTTTCTCCCTGACTACATGCGTCATTTTTCTTTTAGCAGGTGTTTTATTCAATGTCGTTAACTCTCCCTCTTATTTTCAAAATATGAACAGCTTAATCTGGGTTCAATTACTGCAAAATCCGCTTTTACTCTTAACAATAATGCTGTAATTATAAGCCCTTAAGCCGATACAGTGCAATTTAAATTCTTTTAAAACTGTGTCTAATATTATATACTATAATCATTCAGCCACAGTAAACGATTCATCTTCTTCAAGGGGGGCAATTAATAATGAAAGCAGTGATTTTAAGCGGCGGTTTCGGTACCAGGTTAAGACCTTTAACCATAAATACCCCTAAATCAATGGTTCCGGTGCTTAACATCCCTTTCCTTGAATACTTTATTAAACGTTTAAAATCGCATAAAGTTAGCGATATTGCCCTCGCCGTCAGTTATCTGGCAGAACCTATTAAGGATTACTTCGGCGACGGCAGCCGTTTTGACGTTAAGCTTTCATATACGGTTGAAGAAACCCCGCTGGGAACAGCCGGCGCCGTAAAGAATGCCGGAGGATTTATAGACGGGCCAACCCTTGTGTTCAACGGGGATATTTTTACCGATCTGGACTTAACCGCTATGATGGAGAATCACAATCAAAACAAAGCCATGCTTACTATAGCTCTGACACCGGTCGAAGACCCAACCAGTTACGGGCTGGTGGAAACCGATAACCGGAACAGGATTTTACGTTTTTTGGAAAAACCGAATCCGGATGAAATCACTACCAATATGATAAATGCAGGTACATATATTTTGGAACCGGAAGTAATATCGCTTATTCCCTCGCAAACCAATTGCAGTTTCGAAAGAGATATATTCCCCCTGCTCCTGCGCGAAAAGAAGGATGTCTTTGCCTATCCCGCAGATTGTTACTGGATAGACATCGGTAAACCGGAAAACTATTTCCAGCTTCATTATGACCTGCTTAACGGTAAAAGCAACCAATATCGCTTTAATAACGGCAAGAAAAAAGTAGTAACCGGCACTCATTGTATTATACATCCTTCGGCTCAGATCACAGGCCCCGCCGTAATAGGTAATAATTGTGTTATAGGCGAAGACGTAAAAATAAACGGCTCGGTGGTTATCGGTTCAAATTGCCAGATTTCCAACAACTCGGTTGTAGATGATTCGATTTTGTGGAACTCTGTTCATGTCGAGCCCCTTGCCCGGATAAAACACACCATAATAGCCAATAACAGCCATATCGGTTCGGGGAGTACTATTGAAGAAGCAGTGCTGGGTAACAATGCAATTATAGGCTACGGTCAACATGTCAAAGCCGGCCGGCTTGTTTCGCCGAATACCATAGTCAATTAGAATATTTCAATGTTGTAAATGTTTTAATAGATAATCCGATAAATAACGCAATGCAGCAACCGGGCATTGCGTTTGCTTATGTTATAATATAAGGAATCACTTAGAGGTATAAAGGTAATAAATGTTAGAACGTCTTGCTAAAATCGAACAACAGTATATTGAACTTGAGGAGGAAATGGCCTCCGAGGAAGCTATTTCGAATCCAAAAAAAATGCAGGAACTTGCCCAAGAAAGAGCACGATTGGAAGAACTGGTTGCCCTGTATCGGCAATACCATAAATCGGTTAAAACACTTGAAGACACTCGGGCTATGCTTGATGACAGGCTCGATGAAGAAATGTTATCGATGGTTAAACAGGAGATTGAAAATCTTGAATCCGAAGTCGGGAAACAGTATCAGGATTTAAAGTTATCTCTCCTTCCGAAAGACCCCAATGATGAAAAAGATATTATCATGGAAATAAGGTCGGGTACCGGTGGGGAGGAAGCGGGGCTTTTTGCCGCCGATCTTTTCCGCATGTATACGCGTTACGCTCAAATTAAAGGATGGGTTACGGATATTATCAATCTCAACGAAATAGGAACCGGAGGTATCCGCGAAGTGATATTTGAAATCCGCGGCAGAGGCGCCTTCAGCCGTTTAAAATACGAAAGAGGCGTACACCGTGTACAGAGAGTGCCCACCACTGAAGCTTCAGGGCGTATACACACTTCTACCGCTACCGTAGCGGTACTCCCGGTAGCCGATGAGGTTGAGGTAGATATCAACCAGAGCGACTTGAGAATCGATGTCTTTCACAGCGGCGGAGCCGGAGGGCAAAACGTTAATAAAGTGGCTACTGCAATACGCATTACACATTTACCTACCGGTATCGTGGTCATTTGCCAGGACGAACGTTCACAACTTAAAAACAAGACCAAAGCCATGTCCGTTTTAAGAGCAAGGCTGCTGGATATGGAGCAGCGCAAGCAGGAAGGCGATATCGTCGAAGAACGGCGTTCCCAGGTAGGCACAGCCGAGCGTGTCGAAAAAATAAGGACATACAATTTCCCCCAGGACAGGATTACCGACCACCGCGGCGGTATTACATTACGCAACCTGCCGAATGTCATGGAAGGCAATCTAGACGAACTGCTCGATTCGCTTGCCGCTGATGAACAGGCCAAGTTATTAGAGTCGCACCTGGAATGATTCACAGGGACTGTCTAAATCAAACCCGCAATGTTCTTTCCGGCAGTAATATCGATGACGCTTCACTGGAAAGCGAATTGCTGGTAAGGCACGTAACGGGACACAGCAGGGTTCAGCTTTACCAAAACCTAGAAGTGGAATTACCGGAAGACGTTTGGGAAAGACTGCAACAGGTAATAAGCCGCAGGCTTCAAGGCGAACCTTCCGCTTATATAACAGGAAACAGGGAATTCTACGGGCTCGATTTCTATGTAAACAGAAACGTTTTAATACCCAGACCCGAAACGGAACACCTGGTAGATAAAGCCCTTGAACTTGGCAGGTCTTATACCCGGCCGATTATAGCCGATATCGGAACCGGCAGCGGAGCAATCGCTGTCAGCCTAGCGGTTAATCTGCCAAAAGCAGAAATAATTGCTACAGATATTTCTTTCGAGGCTTTAAAAACAGCGGACATTAATTGCCACAGGCATAACGTAAACGACAGAATAACTTTGCTTTGCGGTAATTTACTGGAACCTTTACCTCAGAAAGCGGATATTATTACTGCCAATCTGCCCTATGTTAAAAAAGAGGATATTCCACAGGGTTCCTGCGAGCCGAGACTTGCCCTGGACGGCGGAGAAGACGGTCTGGATATAATCAGGCTCCTTTGCAGTCAGGTTGAAAACAGAATAAATACGGGTGGCTATCTGCTGCTTGAGATAGGACTGGGGCAGAAAAATGCTGTCGTTGACCTTCTTAAAGGAATTGCTTCCGTTAAGGATGTAGAGGTCATCCCCGATTTAAGTGGCATAGACCGCATAGTCTGCGCTTCTTTTAGATAATCTCCTAAACGTCTTCACACAGGGAAATCCCGACATGGGTAACCGTTAAGTTACAAGCGATAATATGTTACGTGCCCTGAGTGTGTCGAAGGGTCTGTAGAACGAAACAATAATACAATTAATTTTTCTCGCCGTTATGGTTCGACAGGCTCACCACGAACGAGGGTCGCTCATCCCGATGAAATCGGGACTTGGTAAATCTTCTTCCACTGAGTCCCAACCTGTAGAACTAAGCAGCGGCAATGATTTATAAACGCTACCCAATATATATCTGTACAGTAAAATAATAAAACAAAACCGGCAGAATGATTGCTCGCTCTGCCGGTCTCTTAGTTAAAATTGAGAACTGTATACTAGGCTTTTCCCTCAGCCATCTTCTGTTTTTCCGCTTCATGCTCGGCAACTATCTTTTGGGTTATATGAGCTGGAACTTCTTCGTAGTGGTCGAATTCATAGCTGAAAGAACCCCTGCCCTGTGTCATCGATTTCAAATCGATAGCATAACGTAAAATTTCCGCCAGCGGTACCTGCGCATCAACTACATTGTAATTGCCTTCAGGATTCATGCCCTGTACACGCGCACGCTTGGTATTAAGGTCGCCGATAATATCTCCGGTATAATCGCCCGGTATTCTAATTTTCAGGTTTACAATCGGTTCGAGTAAAATGGGATGACCGTCTGCCATAGCCTTCTTGAAAGCACCAGCTCCGGCAATCTTGAAACATATTTCCGAAGAATCTACCGGATGAAAACTTCCATCCATCACCAGGGTTCTGATGTTGACTATAGGATATCCGGCCAGAACTCCTTCTTTTATAGCCTCATGTACGCCTTTTTCCACTGCCGGTATGTAGTTTCTGGGAATTGTACCTCCGACCACCCTGTTTTCGAACTGATTATCCCCTCCTTCAGGCATTGGCTCAAGCTCAAGTATTACGTGTCCGTATTGCCCGTGGCCGCCGGTCTGTTTCTTATGCTTGTATTCGCCTTTAGCGGCTGAGGTAATCGTCTCTTTATAAGGGACTTTCGGAGCTTTCAGTTCAACTGCGACACCAAACTTGCGCATCATTTTTTCCGCGGCAACCTCAACCTGTGTCTCACCAAGCCCGGAGAGAATGGTTTCACCGGTATCCGGGTCACGATGAACAATAAGCGTCGGGTCTTCCTCCGCCAATCTGGCCAGTGATGACCCCAGTTTATCTACATCAGCCTTGGTTTTAGGTAATACGGCAACGCTGAACAAAGTTTTCGGATAAGTCGCCGGTGCTATCTTAACAGGTTTATCCTGCGCCCCCAGAGTATCGCCGGTAGCTGTAATGCTCAATTTGGCAACCGCACCCATATCTCCTGCGCTGATTTTAGCTATCGGTTCCTGATTCTTCCCTCTTATTATGAAGAGTTGTCCGATACGTTCCGGATTATTCTGATTAACATTCCAAACCTGCGAATTACTTTCCAGTTCTCCTGAAAACACCTTAAAATAGGTCAGCTTACCGACATACGGGTCTGCGCTTGTTTTAAAAACCAGAGCCGACAGAGGTCCGACAGTACTGATTTTAATATCCTTACCGGCAGAATCTTCCGACACGTTTATTCCCGCATCTTTCGGTGACGGCAGATACTCCCTGATCACATCCATCAATCGATTTACAGCCACATTTTGTAAAGCGGAACCGGCCAAAATCGGGAATATATTGACGTCGGCTATCGCTTTCTTTAAGGTTGATAATAATTCCTCCTGACTTAACTCTTCGCCGTTTAAGTATTTTTCCATCAGGTTATCATCTGTCTCGGCAATTGCTTCTACCATCTTTTCACGCAGAGATGTTGCCTGTTCTTTTATTTCTGAAGGAACATCGGCTTCTTCGCCTTTTTCACCGGCGTAGTATTTCATAGTAAGAAGGCTGACTACGCCTCTAAAATCCGTATGTGCGCCGACCGGCATCTGTACCGGTATGCATTTAGCACCGAACTTTGCCTGAATTTCACCCGTTATTTTACCGAAGTCGGCATTTTCGCGGTCCATCTTGTTTATAAAAAACAGACGTGCCAGTTTAGCCTTATCACAATAAGACCATGCCTGTTCGGTTCCGACTTCCAGCCCCGAAGACGCAGCCGCCACAATGACTGCTCCTTCGCAAACCCTGACAGCGGAATCGACTTCCCCGGCAAAATCGGAATAGCCCGGAGTATCCAGCAGATTGACCTTGGCATCATGCCACTCATAGGGGAGTAGGGTTGTATTTATACTAATTTTACGTTTAATTTCATCCTGGTCGTAATCCGAAGTGGTGGTACCGGCGTCAACCTTACCCAAGCGGTTGATAACTCCGGCATTAAACAACATTGCTTCCGATAGCGTTGTCTTACCTGCCCCGCTATGCGATAGCAAAACTACATTGCGAATATTTTCCGGCTGATACTGTTTCATCTGTATACCTGCTTTCCTTTTTTATTTCCAAGAATATTATAATGCTTTTTTATACAGCAATTCTTGTCGGATAATTATTTATTCAAATAGCTCTAAAACCTGTGGGGTAATAAACGCCTCGATTCCGGCTGCAAATACCAGTAATAATATAACTATAGCGAGATATTTTAAATTATTCCTCAGATTCGTGAACAATCCTGTCCTCTTTTCTTTAATAAATACAGCCGCTATCGTCATGGTACCCAGACTTAAAGCGGCAGCCTGCCCGATAATCAAGGCCGGTATTTCAATAATGCCATGCGGCAATATTCCCATAATAAAAAAACCGACTGGATAATGCTGAATATCGACAATAAAATATCCGACATTTGATATTATCCAACCATTCATAATAAGCGATAAAACAGGCAATATGCATAACAATGGACTGAATACAAAGGATAATATCATTTTAAAGATATTGTTAATCATATAGAAAATGAATAAAACGAATGAGGATAGAGATGCCGTACCGCCGGCGATGTCTATAAGATAATCCAGGCTTTCAAGCGCGGCTATACTTGGACTTATAATTCCGATTAACAACCCAGAAACGAAAAGAACTGAGGAAACGACAATCCATTTTTTTATACCGATATCGGGAAAATTATGCCAGAAGGAGACCGGAGGGCAAGCTGTTCCTGTGATTTCCTGATTACTCTTCATCCCAGGCATCTTCCCCGATAAGAGACACAAAACGACATCCTCCCAAATTATGGATTTCGTTTTTATCTTTGTGTTTTATGACTTTATATAAGTCCTGTTCATAACGAGAACCCACCGGTATTACCATCCTTCCTCCGATCGCCAGTTGCGCCAGAAGTTTTTCCGGAATAAACGGGGCTGCAGCCGTAACAATTATCGCATCATACGGCGCCTCGGCCTGCCAGCCTATATCTGGTTCAGCTATCTGAACAATAATATTCTTATATCCAAGTACATTCAGCCTGTCTTTTGCAGCCAGAGCCAATTCGGGAATACGTTCAACTGTTATCACTAACCCTGACAACTCGGCTAAAACAGCAGTTTGATAACCGCTTCCCGTACCTATTTCGAGAACCTTTTCCCTGCCTGTAAGCTCTAAAGCTTCCGTCATAATGGCCACTATATAAGGTTGTGAAATCGTTTGCCCCATACCGATGGGCAAAGGTCTATCTTCATAAGCCAGGTGCTTTTCTTCCGGGGGGACAAATAACTCCCTTGGTACACGCAATATGGCTTTAAGTACCTGCTCATCACCGATTTGCGCTTTAAAATCATTGACCAGTGCGGTTCTCGCCGCCTCATAATCCATGATGAGCAACCCTCGATTAACATTTTATTTTAGCACAATAAATAAAATAACCAATAATACGATTATAAAAGAAGCAATAACGGCTATGCGTTTTATTTCATACATTAAGTCGATTTTACCGATGTTAACCGGCATTACTGCAACGTTGTTTTTTGCCTGGATAACATGGTTATCTTCTTTTGCAGTAGACCCTGTTTCTTTATCAGGTTTCACTAAATCGGAAACAACAGCCTTAAAATCAGTTGACGGCTTCTCAATTTGCCCACCGGCTTTTTTAGCCTGGTAAGCATACTTTCCTTTGCCGTGTTTTTTCTTTGCCGACATAACAGACCTCCCTGAAGCGGATATAGTTTAAGATTGCTTGGCCCTAGGATGAGCTTTCTCATATGTATTTCGAACATGCTCCGATGTAAGGTGTGTATAAATCTGCGTGGTGGAAATATTTGCATGTCCCAGCAACTCCTGGACCGACCTCAGGTCTGCCCCGCCGCTTAACATGTGAGTGGCGAAGCTATGCCTTAAAGTATGCGGCGTTACCTGTTTATCGAGCCCTGCATCCTTTGCATAATTTTTCAATATCTGCCACAAACCCTGCCTGGTTAATCTTTCGCCGCGCTGGTTTAAAAATAACGCCTTTTCGGTTTCCCTGTGTACCCATAAAGGGCGCACTTCCTTGATATACTCATCGACTGTTTTTGCAGACTGTGGATATATGGGAACCATTCTTTCCTTGCTGCCTTTTCCGAAACAACGCACAAAGCAATTATTGATATCGACATCACCCAAATTTAATGAAACCAGTTCGCTTACCCTCATGCCGCTGGCATAAAGCAGTTCCAGCATTGCACGGTCGCGCCTGGCATCCGGAGTTGACATCTTTGCCGGTTGTTCGATTAACTGTCTTACCTGGCTGATGGAAAGAGCGTCGGGTAATGGTTTTCCCACCTTGGGAGAACTTACGTTCTCCGTCGGGTCTTCCCTTAACTTGCCTTCAGATACCATAAAACTGAAAAACGATTTCGCCGCCGCCACTTTGCGCGCAACGGTGGTAACGGCATAATTTCTTTCCTTTAGATTCAACATGTAGCTTAACATGCTCTGCCGGTTAAAATTATCCCATGAAGGAATGATGCTTTTTTTCGATGCTTCCTTTTCCGCAAAATGCAACAGTTGCGTTAAATCGTTGCGATAGGCCTCGATTGTGTTTCCCGAAAAGCCTTTTTCTACAGTAAGGTAATTTAAAAAGCTTTCTATATCTACTTTCATGCTGCCTCCTCACTGCTTGAGTTTCCCATATTTTAACATAACTCAATAAATAAATTAAGTACCGTCAAGTACTGTTGACAATTATCATAATTTTAATAATACTATTTATTGTCCCCCGGGAAATATTACCAGAAGGTAGTCGATGCCCTTTGGGGATGGAGGATATATGTCTTTGGGAAGTGACAAGAATAAAAATGAAAAAGTAACGGAATCAGTTTCCGAGGAGGAAGCACAGTACAAGCGCGCCAAAATTCTTACCAAGCCTTTACCTGAAATACTGGACGAAATGGATGCCAATATCGAAGCGGCGGCCGAGGCTGCGCGCCGGGCTGAAGCGGCAGCCAGGGCATCCAATGATGCCGCTGTTTCGGCAACCAATGCCTCCAATGAAGCCAGTAAAAGGGCTGAAGAAGCCAAACAGGCCGGTCAACAGGCGGCAGCACAGGCAACAAAAGCAGCTACCGATGCTGCCAATAAAGCCGAGGCCATAGCCAACGGCGCCATTGCCGCTTCGGAACTGGCCGCACAAAAAGCTGATGAAGCAGATAAAGCTGCCAAGAATGCTATCGATATATTCAAACAATTATCCGATGAAGCGGTGCGCAAGGCAGAGGAAATGCGCAAAGCCAGTGAACTGGCGGCCGACAGGGCAGTAAAAGCCGGCACAGATGCCGTCAGCAAAGCTGAAATGGTAGCTGGTAACGCCATAGCCGCCTCTGAAAGAGCCTCCGCCAAAGCAGATGAGGCCGACAAGGCTGCCAAGGAAGCTATAAAGGTATTCAAACAACTTTCCGATGAAGCCACCAGGAAAACCGATGAATTACGTAAAGCCGGCGAACTGGCTGCCGATAAAGCTGCCAAAGCGGCGTCGGAAATCGCGGCTCTGGCGGCGTTCTCTGTTAAATCGGTCATCGAAGCGGCAGGAACGCTTACCACACTATCGGAGCAATTGTTAAATAAAGCTGAAGAAACAACAAAACATCTGGACGCTTTAAACAAGATATCGAAATCCTGATAAACCAGAGTGAATCAGCATAGTATTTATCCGCTCTTCTGATAATCGGAGGGGCGGATAATATTTTACATTTTCCGCTATCGCCTATAGCGTTTGATGCACATATTTTTTTATTCTCCGTTTGCCCCCACGTTACGCTATGATACAATACAATTACCGCATCATAAGGAAATGTCATTGAACGACAGCATTGATAGTCAGTTAATAGAAAAGGTAGCTCGACTACCGGAAAACCCCGGTGTTTATATCATGCGCGATTGTGCAGGTAAGATTATCTATGTCGGCAAAGCAATTAATCTTAAAAACCGCGCCAGGTCGTATTTCAATACTTCACAGGAACAGAGTTTTAAGATCGTCCACATGGTGCCCCGCATTAATGACATCGAATACTTTATTACGGCTACCGAGGAAGAAGCCCTTATTCTCGAGCTTAATCTTATCAAGAGGCATAAGCCATATTATAATGTCAGGCTTAAGGATGACAAGACCTTTCCCTATTTGAAAATCTCACTCAACGAAGATTATCCGCGCGTACAGATAACCCGCAAACTGGAAGATGACGGCGCACGTTATTTCGGCCCCTTCTCAAGCGCTTATTCCGTCAGGCAGACTCTGAAAACAATTAAAGAAATATTTCCGTTTCGCTCCTGCTCAATAGACCTGAACAAAAAAATTGGCCGACCCTGCCTGGAATATGATATCCATAAATGTCCGGGGCCATGTATAAATGCAGTTTCCAGGGAAGAATACACCGAATCTATAAAGAGACTGATATTATTTTTAGAGGGAAAACAGGAAAAGGTTGTACGACAACTGGAAAACAGTATGCAACAAGCCGTTTCGAAACTGGAATATGAAAAAGCTGCAATACTGAGGGACCGCATAAAAGCGGTAAAAGAAGTTATCAATTGGCAAAAGCTGGCGACTACGGTTAAAGGTGAGCAGGACGTAATTGCTTTTGCACAGGATAAAGACATGGCTTATGCGCAGGTATTTTTTATACGCGGCAGTAGAATTATCGGCAGGGAAGGTTTTGCCATGCAGGGAACTCAATCGGAAGAACCCGGGCAGGTAATGACCGATTTCGTAAAGCAGTTTTATTCGTCTGCTACTTATGTTCCGTCTCTTATTCTCCTGCAATACCCGATAACGGATAAAGCCGTTATCGAAAGCTGGCTGGGCAAGAAAAGAGGTAGCGCAGTGCAGATACAATCCCCGGTCAGAGGGAATAAAAAACAACTGGTTGAAACGGTTGCCGTAAATGCCAGACGTGGTTTGGATGAATTAAAGATAAAACAGATATCGAGCCAGAACAATATAGATACAGCTATGGAAGAACTGCAACAAGTCCTTGACATGCCCTCTTTACCGTTAAGGATAGAGGGGTATGATATTTCCAACATACAGGGAAAGTCTGCTGTCGGCAGCATGGTGGTCTTTGAAAAAGGAAGACCGAAAACCTCCCACTACCGCCGCTTTAAAATCAAGACCCTGCAACAGCCGAACGACTTTGCCATGATGCAGGAGGTTATCAAACGCCGCTTCGGCAGGTATAAAGATACAAATAAAGAACCTGCGAATACATGGGGAATCATTCCCGACCTGATATTGATAGACGGCGGAAAGGGACAACTCAATTCCGTAATGGAAGCACTGAAAGAAACCGGCATCTATGCGTTAACGATTATCGGACTGGCAAAAGAGAACGAGGAGATATTTACTCCCGGCGCTTCTTTGCCGATAATACTGCCGAAGAGTTCGCCTGCGCTCCAACTGCTTCAACGGATAAGAGACGAGTCACATCGCTTTGCCATAGGTTATCATCATAATCTGCATAAAAAGCAGACTTTTGTTTCCGCCCTCGAAGCCGTACCCGGTATCGGCCCCACCCGCAAGAAAGCCCTGTTAAAAAAATTCGGCTCTGTAGCAGAGATTAAGGAAGCCTCAGTGGAGGAACTATCATCAGTTAACGGAATAACCCCCCCACTGGCACAAAAAATCAAGCAATATTTGTAATATATGACGAGCGATTACTATCGATACAATGTATAATCGTCGATATATTTATGTATATTAATTTAAATTTGCTTAAAATAATCCCAAAACCCCTTGACAATATAACAGTTAAATACTAAATTAGATATAATTAAATATAATCCTGATATTAATGATTGGTCTGATAAAATTCAGCGGCAACGGAGGATTATGTAATGTTCGGTTCCAATGAAGAAAACTATTTCCGCGCCAGGGCCGAGGATTTTATTAAGTCACGTGAAACTGCTAATAAAGGCTATCTGGAAGCAAAAATGCTGCAGCGAAAAAGCAGCACTGAAGCAATGAGACAGCGTTATAACACTATGCAAAGATTTTCAACCGACAACAATGCGCTCTATATCGCCCGTAAATGCCGTCAATGCGTGGCAAGTATCGATAATACCATACTGGCAGCGCAATACCGAAAAATGGAATTTATCGATAATGAAAGGTCTGGCAATAAAACATCCGCAGCCTTTCGACCGCGCACGCTGGATATAGCATCGCTCAGAAAACGCTACAATTTGAATAATTGATTAGCTTCACAAGAGCAGGTATTTCCCGATAGCAGCCGCCACTCCACCATTTTCCACGTCAAGGGTTATGTCATCTGCCAGAATTTTAAGTTCATTGTAGGCGTTCCCCATCGCCACCCTTGTTCCCGCCGCTTCGAAAAGCGGTACGTCGTTAAGCCCGTCCCCTATCGCCAGCACTTCATCCTTATTCAATCCGGAGTATTCGATTAAAAAGCGCAGAGCTGCTCCTTTGGAGACCCCGGGGGCGACGATGTTCATAAACTCGATATCCGGATGCGCCGGTGAATGGGCCGGTGAAAAGCGCAAGGTCCCGTCGAATTCCTTTTTAAACATCAGCACCTGCGCGTCTTCCTTTTTGCTGTGTGAAATCAGCTCCGCCTTAACTATTTTATGGCATTCGCATATTTTATCGAGGTCTTCTATAATCGGGTCGACCCCGAAGTAATTGCGATGCACTACGTCCGACCAGTTTGCCCGTTCGGCATAAAACTTTTCGGTGGTGTAAAGCTCCAGATAAATCTGGTTGGCGCGCGCAAATTCCACCGCCCTTTTTACCACCGCAGTTGCAATAGTCCTCGTATAAATTATTTCATCTTTAACCGGGTCGCTGATAACCGCGCCGTCATAAAAAATATGATGCCCAGCCAAAGAAAGTTCTTCAATAATGCGGCGGCATGCCCGTATCACCCTGCCGGTAGACAGCGAAACCTGTATCCCTGCCGATTGCGTTTTTGCAATTGCCTGCGCATCGACCCCAGAAATCTTTCCGTCTTTATCGACCAGCGTTCCGTCTACATCCACCACCAGTAATTTGTATTTCATTTCCCGTCCTTATATAAAAGCTGTCTTTCATTTTAACATAAAAGGCTGTTTTTATTCCTGCGGCTACTAATTCCATGTCATGCTAAGTTCGTAATGATCGAACAAAACATCAAAAAGGGGATGTGTTTTTCTGTTGCCCCCACCCAAGATGCTTCATTCCGACAAATCGGGATTCCAGCATGACAATGCCTGTTCTGTCATTCTGGAGGGGGAGTGCTAACGACCGAAGAATCCGGGGCTTGTTTTTCAACTTAAGCCGTTCGTAGAGCCTGTCCTGAGGTTCTCGAAGGAAGCTTGTCGAACCATAACGGCGTTGTATTATTGTTTATTTCAACCATATTCAATTATAGTTTAATATCCGCGCCACTTTAATTTATCCGCCGGTTACAGTAGAATATGTCCATCATGAAGGATAATCCGACACCCATCCGCCAGCAATATCTCAAGATCAAACAGCAGTATCCCCACGCCATCCTGTTCTTCAGGCTGGGAGATTTCTACGAGACTTTCGACGAGGATGCCAAAATTACCTCGCGCGAACTGGAAATCGTATTAACATCCCGCAGTATGGGAAAAAACTACAAAATACCGATGGCAGGCATTCCCTATCATGCGGTCGATGACTACCTGGCAAAGCTGATAAAGCGCGGCTACAAGGTCGCCATCTGCGAACAGATGACCAAACCGGGCGAAACCAAAGGCATCGTCGAACGCGATGTCGTCCGATTGGTAACACCGGGTACGGTAGTCGAACCGGGGCTGCTGGAAGGTAAGGACAATAACTACCTGGCAGCAGTGATAACTGACGAAGACACAGCCGGTATTGCTTATGTGGATATCACCACCAGCGAATTTACCACCACCCAAATGCCCCTCGCCCGTATTGGCGTGGAACTGGAAAGGCTGCAACCTGCCGAAATCGTCGTTCCTCAGGACTCACAATTACCGGAAGTAAATATGCAACCGTCTGTCAGCCACATCGAAAACTACTGGTTCGAGCTTGAAATAGCCCGAAAAACGCTGCTCGACCATTTCGAAGCCAGTGCTCTGGACGGCTACGGTTGTGCTAAACTGCCGCTGGCAATCCGCGCTGCCGGAGCTGTACTCTATTATTTAAAGAAGACGCAAAAAGGGGTTCTTAACCAGATAACGCATCTTTCGACATATACCGCCGCCTTATTTATGGCGCTGGACGCTACTACACAGGCGAATCTTGAACTCTTCCGCAGCGCAGTTTCCGGCAATACCAGCGGTTCGCTGCTCTCGGTAATCGATTTAACAAAGACATCGATGGGCGGGCGCATGCTCAAGCGCTGTCTGGGGCAGCCGCTTTTGGATTTAAATCAATTGGCTGTAAGGCAGGATGCCGTCGGCTGGTTCCTTGGCGACAATATAACAAGAAGGCAAATCATAGACAAACTGGGTGATATCGCCGACCTCGAACGCCTGACAAATCGCATACGCAGTAATATTGCCCTGCCGCAGGAACTTATCGCTTTAAAACACAGCCTCGAAGTAATTCCCGAACTTATAAAAATCTTCGAAAGTATCGATTTCGCCCCCGTTGACTGGCTGAAAATAAAACTGAAACCGCAGCCGGAATTGATTGCGCTTATAGCTCAATCGATTGAGGAATGCCCCACTTCGGCTCTGGGTGAAGGCGGCGTAATCAGACACGGCTTTTCGGAGGAACTGGATAAACTGCGTCTCGCTTCAAAAGACGCCAGACAATATCTTGCCAGCCTCGAAAAGCAGGAGCGCGAAAAGACCGGCATCAAATCACTCAAGGTAGGCTACAACCGCGTCTTCGGTTACTATATCGAGATTTCGCAGGCCAATCTGCCGCAGGTGCCCGACAGCTACATCCGCAAGCAAACGCTGGTCAACGGGGAGAGGTTCTTCACCCCCGAACTCAAGGAGTACGAATCGGTCATTCTGAATGCCAAAGAGCGCATCTACGAACTGGAGAACGAAATCTTCCGCCGTATCTGCCAACAAGCTGCCGCTTACGGAGAAAACCTGCTTTCGCTCGCCAACACGCTGGCGGAAACAGATGTTTTTTCCAGCCTTGCCGAAGCCGCCAGCCGCAATAACTACACCAGGCCGGAGCTTAACAATGGCGATGCCATCATCATCAAGCAGGGACGCCACCCGGTGGTGGAAAGAAGCCTGAGGCAGGGAGAGTTCATCGCCAACGACATCACCCTTTCCAACGACGATACCCAGTTGATTATCCTCACCGGCCCCAACATGGCAGGCAAATCGACTTATTTGAAACAGGTTGCCGTGATCGTTTTGATGGCGCAAATCGGCAGCTACGTTCCGGCGGAGAGAGCCGTTATCGGACTGGTAGACCGCATCTTTACGCGCATCGGAGCCAGGGAGGATTTGGCTTCGGGGCAATCGACCTTCATGGTGGAGATGGTGGAAACCGCCAACATCTTAAATAACGCCACCCCCAAATCGCTGCTGATTCTGGATGAAATCGGGCGCGGCACCAGCACCTATGACGGGATGGCGATTGCGCGCTCCGTAGTGGAATACATTCATAATTATAAAGGACTGGGAGCCAAGACGCTTTTTGCCACCCATTATCACGAACTGGTACAGCTTGCCGATTACCTGCCGAGGGTGAGGAACTTCAATGTTGCCGTAGCCGAGGAAGCCGGCAATGTCATTTTCCTGCACCGCATTATACCCGGAGGCGTCGATAAGAGCTACGGTATCCACGTCGCCAAGCTGGCGGGAATGCCGAAACCGGTGATTCACCGCGCCGATGAAGTGCTGGAAGAACTGGAATCCGCCAGCAGGACTAATTCAGCAAGACCGCTAAAGAAACAGCATAAAGAGGAAGCCGTTCCCCAGCTTTCGCTCTTCGGGCAGAAACCGCAGGCGCTGGAGGAACTGGAAAAGCTGGATATCAATGCTTTAACACCCCTCGAAGCCCTTAACAAGCTGTATGAGTTGCAGAAGAAGGCGAGAGGATAGTGGGCTTATCCCACTTGACATTCTTTCCCACCATTAATATAATAAGAACATGAAAACTGATTTTATTAAAGACAATAATTTCCAGGTAGTAGCTGAAAGCGTAAAACCCGACGCTAAAAAACGAGTGGTTTTGCCTAAGGTTTTGAATAAACCGGGTATTACCTATCGAGTTTACAGCAACAGTATCGGGCAAATAATTCTCGACCCGCAGGTATCTATCCCCGCTTCCGAATTGTGGCTATACGAAAATCCCGAAGCACTTGCCGGTCTTAAACAAGGACTAAAAGAAGCCGCAGAGGGAAAGCTTTCAAAAGTTAATTTGGATGATTTATAGGTACTGCTTTCAGACCACCGCCATCCCGTTTGGGGGAGGTGAATTTTTATAACTTTTAATAACTAAATGCAAAAATATTTTTTAAGGTCACTATTTAACGTTCTACCTTTATAGTAATTATCATAATTTACTTCAAAAATGTCATAACCAGTTTCATCTTTTATTATTCTAAAGTAGTCCTCGTTTTGCTTTAACTCAGAAATATAGTTTTCGAAATCAAGCCACTGGGATAATGATGCTTTAACACCCTCCTCGGCTCTACTTAAATATTCTTCTAAATCTATTTCCTTTTTAAAGTGTTTGCTTGCTACCGCAACTACAGCCATTTTCCCGTATCGTAATGCGTTTCCATATGTAACTACACCAAACTTATTGTTTGAAGATTTTTCATATTTCTTTTGTTCTTGATTTAATAACTCATAACATAAGTATCCAAAATAGTACTTATCAACATTATCCAAATTGCATAGCTTATTATAATATTCATCATTACCAAACAAAACTTTATCACTGCTTCTTCTAGCTTGAGATGCAAAACCATTACTCGCCATGCATACTCTTAAAAATATATCTCTTACAATAATCTTCTTAGGATCTATATAGCCGTCCTTTAAGCCATTCCAATATTCACCCCTTTTTCTCTCATAAAATTTTCCAAATTTACTAAATATCCTTTCTTGTATCTGAACTTGTATTTTATCATTCGATCTTCTATCGGCTTCAGTTACGTCTGTCTGAAGATTGGTAGCTTTTGATATTGCCTCTATTAAACTAAGTTTTGTTGTGTCATCATGACAATCTGGTATCGGATGTCAAAAACGGACACCAAACCTTTCATACTGCCAGTAATCCTGCATAGTATTTTTTAGCATATACTGCCGGTGACAGAAATCCTAATTTAGGCTGTATTCGCTGCCGATTATAG
>JAQTUQ010000054.1 GCA_028707255.1 Dehalococcoidales bacterium | reverse complement strand
GGTTAGCGTTATGCAGGATGCTGGTTGAGTTGCATAAAGGAAGAATCTGGGTAAAAAGTAAGTTGAACGCTGGTTCGAGCTTCTTTTTTACCATACCAATTATGGAAAGTCGAGGTATAAGCGAGACCCAATGAAAGTAATAGTAATTGAAGACGAACAAAGCATTATTGATGCGATAAATCTGGCGTTTGAATTCCGCTGGCAGGGAGTCACTTTGTTGTCGGCCGCCAGTGGTAAAGAGGGAATTGCCCTGGTGCGGAATGAATCACCTGATGTGGTTATCCTTGATATTAACCTGCCGGACATCAGCGGATTTGATGTATTAAAGCAGGTGCGCGAGTTTTCCGCAGTACCGGTAATCATTCTTACCGTCCGTTCCGAAGACGAGGACATGTTAAGAGGGCTAGAAACCGGTGCTGATGACTATGTTATCAAACCATTCAATTATTTGAATTTACTAGCCAGGGTTAAGGCGGTGCTACGCCGAGCAGATAAAGCACCTTTAAATATCAAGCAGTATAGCGCCATTAGCTCCCGCATCAAAATAGACTTCGTAAACCAGAAGGTATTTCTTGATGAGAAAGCAATTGAGTTAACCCCAAGGGAATACCGACTTTTGGTAATGCTGGTTAAGAATAAAGGCAAGCTAATCAAATATAAGGAAATCCTGAGAGAAATCTGGGGCAAAAGCCGCACAGATGATAACGGTAATATTCGCATATACATCCGCCGCTTAAGAAAAAAACTCCAGGATAATCCCCCTGACATTATCCTGAACAAGCGCGGCACAGGATATATGTTCAACGGCTAAATCATTTTCCTTCTAAAGTAATTTCGTATTGATTAACGAATTCCAGCCAATTTATGTATTTTAAATAATTAATATTTTGTCACAAAATAACATCTTGACAACAATATTGTCTAACTTGTATTATAGAAAGCGGTAAGCGGTTTCCGCAAAACATATTACTATGTTCGAAACTCAGTTAGATGTAGAAAGAAAAACTCTCGCCATTCTTAAAATCTTGCACTCATCGCAGAAGCCTGCCGGATCCAGTGTCATTGCCCATAAGATAAAAGACTATGGTATTGAGTTAACCGAACGTGCCGTGCGCTACCATCTCCGGCTTACTGACGAGAGAGGCCTGACCAAATTGGTGCGTGAACGAGACGGGCGCATTATAACAGAAAAAGGTATCCATGAAATAAATAGCGCTCTGGTGAAAGATAAAGTGGGATTCGCCATCTCGCGCATTGAATTATTGTCTTTTCGTACGGATTTTGATTTTGAGAAAAGACTGGGGACCGTCCCGGTTAATATTTCAATTTTCAAAAAAGAAGACTTTGAGAAGGCGTTCCGGGCAATGAAGCCTGCTTTTGAAAACGGGCTTTGTGTCAGCAATCTCGTACGCGTGGTGCCTTCTGAGGAACAAATAGGGAATATCACCGTTCCCGAGGACAAAATAGGGCTGGCGACCGTCTGCAGCATTGTAGTAAATGGTGTTTTACTTAAAGCAGGTGTTCCCATGGATTCGCGATTCGGCGGGACCCTCCAGATAACAAACGGGAAACCCGTTCGTTTTACCGAGATAATTCACTATAACGGCTCTTCGCTCGACCCTTCCGAGGTCTTTATCAAAGCCAGAATGACCAGCGTTGTGAAAGCAGCTACGACCGGCAATGGTCAAATACTGGCGAACTTCCGGGAAATCCCAGCAATTTGCCGCAGCACTACAGAACATGTCGTAGACGGTTTAAAACGGGCGGGATTAGGCGGAGTGTTGATGATAGGGAACACCAGCGAGCCAGTATGCGAAATTCCCATTGAACATGGAAGAGTCGGCATTATTTTGCTCGGCGGTTTAAATCCCGTTGCCTGTGCCCAAGAAGCGAATATTGAAATGGAAAACCTGAGTATGAGCGCAGTGATAGATTATACGGATTTAGTTGATTATAGAGATGCATTGAACACATTAAGATAGTTGCTCTGATTAGATCGAGCGTGGGTGAGCTATTGGAAATTTAACCACCAATATCAGAAGGAGAAAAGAAATGGTACAGATTTCAGAAAGAAAGCAGACCGCCAGCCAGGAAAACAAGAACAATCCCTTTAACATCGTACGGCAGCAAATTGACAGGTGCGCAGAGATTCTCGAACTGGAACCCCATGTAGTAGCAATGCTTAAAAATCCCATGCGCGAATTGCACGTATCCATGCCTGTTCGTATGGATGATGGAACCACTAAAATATTTCAGGGATTCCGCGTCCTGTATAACGATGCTCGCGGTATCGGGAAAGGCGGGATACGCTTCCATCCTGAAGAAACCATCGATACGGTGCGGGCGCTGTCAGCTTGGATGACCTGGAAGTGCGCTTTACTCGATCTTCCCCTGGGAGGAGCTAAAGGCGGTGTTATCTGTAATCCCAAGGAAATGTCACAGGCGGAATTGGAGCGCTTAAGCCGGGCATATGTCAGAGCGATTTTCCAGTTTATTGGCCCGGATAAAGACGTCCCCGCGCCTGATGTCTATACCAACCCTCAGATAATGGCATGGATGGTTGATGAGTATTCAACTATTGCCGGTAAGCCCCAGTTTGGCGTCATTACCGGTAAACCTCTCTGCATTGGCGGTTCTCCCGGCCGCGGCGATGCTACCGCTCGCGGTGGCATGTATACGATACGCGAAGCAGCCAAAGCACAAGGCATAGACCTGAGTAAAGCTACCGTGGCGATACAGGGCTATGGAAATGCCGGCTACCACGCCGCACGGCTGTGCCGCGATATGTTCGGTGCTAAAGTAGTTGCCGTGTGTGACAGCAAAGGCGGCGCCTATTGCGAACAGGGGATTGATCCCAAACAGGCTTATGAGTGCAAGCATGAGGATGGCTCGGTCTGCAGCTTATCCAATACAGAACGAATTTCGAAGGAAGAGACACTGGAGCTTGAGGTGGATATTCTCATACCTGCAGCTATCGAAAACGTGATTACTGCCCAGAATGCAGGAAAAATAAAGGCAAAAATCCTTGCTGAACTGGCGAACGGCCCGACGAATCCGGAAGCAGATGATATTTTGTTTGCTAACGGCGTCCATGTCATACCGGATTTCCTGTGTAACGCCGGCGGCGTTACCGTATCGTACTTTGAAATGGTCCAGAATGCTTACATGTACTACTGGGATGAAGCCGAGGTTTACGACCGGTTGGATAAGCGGATTTCAGCCGTCTATAACTCTGTACTGAACATCAGCCGCCAGTACAAAACCAACATGCGGCAGGCAGCCTACACTCTGGCGGTCAAGCGGGTCGTGGATGCAATGAAAGCCCGTGGCTGGGTTTAATCGCCCTGATAGATTTATCTCTAAATAAGGAGGACAAAATGAATATATGTCCGCTCAAAGGGGAAGATTACAGCGGCAATTGCGAGTCCTGCAATTTCAAGGTTGATTGCATGCTGAAAGAAATTCTAGAAAGGTTGCAGAACCTGGAAAAAGCCTTAAGCTGCGTAAAGATGATTAATTAAAAAAATTTAGAGTTTTTATTCGTTATAATTCCGTATCCAATAAGTAGCCTGTAGGAAGCTAAGCTAAAGAAGAATTGTATCATGGGTAGAAAACAGGGAAAACAGGCGTAACGAAGAGCTTGCAAAGAAGCTTTTAAGAACGTCAAGCACGGTCATGGTACTCGCTCCATCCGGAAGAAAGAAGAAAGCGCACTGGGCAAATAACAATTTCTTTCGGCGTAGTTCTCTCTTCCGTTTCCAAATACTACGCTTTTTCTGCAATCTGGCAGGGCGGATGAAACGGCCTATTGGATTGAGAGACTACTCCGGCAATCAAAATAACGGCGCCGGCTAAGTAGATTCAGCCGCTTTCAGGAGCTTGTTATTATCATTTTCGCAAAAGAAAACACCGGTTTAGCTGCGCATTATCGATAAGTCTCCATGTCTCATTTTGAGTACGATTATGCTTTAATCTGAAGCGAAATATCAAAGCCCGGCTCTCCTGCACACTGGTATATATTGCCAGTGGTTTTAAAATCGGAGCTTTTTTACGAAGAATTGACGGTGGATGAACTACAGTTGAAGTTAGTTTTCTTGAACAGCTAGGCACAGGATAGACCTTCCGCAAGATTTGACCGTAGTGATGAAGGAAGGCTATTCTCTTTCGTTTTTATCTGAACTGTTACCCTTGCCAGAACTCTTGCCTTTGTCGGAGCTATTGCCTTTATCGGAATTGTTGTCCTGATCGGAGCTGTTGCCCTTATCTGAGCTGTTGCCCTTATCTGAGCTATTGCCTTTGTCGGAGCTATTGCCTTTGTCGGAGCTATTGCCTTTGTCGGAGCTATTGCCTTTATCGGAATTGTT
>JAQTUQ010000005.1 GCA_028707255.1 Dehalococcoidales bacterium | reverse complement strand
ATGCTGATAGTAAAGAAAACACCGGTAAAAAAGGCTCCCGTTAAAGTATTGACTGCAATGACATTTAATTCGAAGTAGTCGGCAACAAGCTTCAATAATAAAACGGCGAGCGCAATGACAGCGGCAAAAAGAATAAACCTGTATTTTAAAATCTTCTTCATAGTCTATCCTTAAAAAATTATTTTATCTATAAATAAGCCTTCCTTCAACATGACGCCCGATATTCTGGTGATATTTCAGGTATTCTTCGAGCACTTCGGGAACCGAGGTTGCGACTACCTTGGATTTGCCGTGGATTAACAGTTCTTCATTTGTTATATCGAGATAAGCTGCCGAATTGGAAATATGGTATCCGATAAGCCCGATTGAATACTTGCGGTCATCGATAACCGGCTGGCCGTCGAATTCCAGTGAAAACAAATCATGCGCAATATCGTTGTATACAGCACAGATTTTGCCGTTTACCTGGTAGCATTCTCCTTCGCCGTCGCGGTTTTCGGGGCGCATGATATGGGCAAAGATGCGTCTCAATTGCGCTCCGGTAATAACAAAACGCGACAGGTAATCTTTAAAGGGGAAACATGTCCGGTAATCCTTTAAGGTAACGGCAGGTCCCAGTTCTTTACTGCGGATGGAGCCGGAACCTAACAGTATTACATCGCATTCGGCAATTTCTGCCAGCGCGTCGGCAAAGAGGTTCCCCAGCGAGGTTTCAATCTCCCTTGCGGGGTGAGTCATGACATCGGTGAATTTGCAGATGATGGCGTTATATTTTCGGTCGATTTCAGCGGCAAAACTATCGATATATTCCTTTAACTTCATATCCGGTTCGGCGATTCCCTCTTCGATGGGGATAAGCTGCCATTTCCATTCGATAATGCTGTTGGTGTCGTCATCTACCGTAATGTCGAATCTACCGATCTGGTTGGTGCCGACTCCCGCCTGTGCAATCAGGATGTTGTTAACGGTTGTCGGTTGCTTCAGCACTGTATGCGAGTGACCGCCGATAATTATATCAACTCCCCATTCAGGTTTTAAAAGCTTTGCCAGTTCTATATCGGATTCGTAACCGATATGTGTTAAAAGTATCGTCAGGTCGATATCGTTATTCTTATAGGCATCGGTGATAACGCCTACCTCGTGAGCGGCGTCTTCCAGCGAGATAAAGCTGCCTACCAGCTTGTCTTTTCTTAAGGCATCGAGCACCTTTTCCGTCAGGATACCTATAAACATAATATCGAATCCGTCCATTTTTAAAATCAGGTAGGGCTTCATCAATCTTTTGCCGTATTTTTCGATGTAAATATTGGCGGTGACGATGGGGAAGTTAGCCATTTTTTCTAAAAATAGCAGTTGCGGCAAACCATAATCGAACTCATGATTGCCGAGGGAAACGGCGTCGGGAGCCAGGTAATTCATGATTTCCATCGTGGATATACCCTGATATTCCGAATCTATCAGTGAACCTTGCAGCATATCACCGGAAATTACATAGAGCACATTTTTTTCTTCATGCCTGACTTTATTCACATAACCTGACAACAATGCCAGCCCGCCGATAAGGCTGTTGCAGCCTGCTTTTACTTCGGTTAAGAAGTCCCCGTGCATGTCGTTTGAATGCAAAATTGTAAATTTCCTGGTCACTCCCATTACACTCTCCTTTCCGTAGTTCGTAAGGTAAACTAAAGTATTTATGCAGCCGTTATTTAAAAGCAGCATGCCGCTTTGTTCTTAAAAATAACCGCTTTCGCTAAATCTTTTCCGATTATTTAAATATCGTTACTATCAGCCTCAAGATTAGTGTGCCCTATTTGTTTGACAATCTTTTTGGCAGTTTCTTCTTCTCCGGGCGGAACGGGAATCCTTATTGTATACGAATTACGTTTATAGGCTGCCAGCGCTGAATACGTAATGATTAACCGGTTGAGCCCTGTACCGTCATCATCGAGGGAAATTTCTTCCAACTGGTTACCTATTCCTTTCCAGATATGCATCTGGCGGTTGAAATATGCCCCATCGGGTGTGATGTAGACTTCTCCGTGATGTTTTTTATTATAGCGGTAAGAGGCGATTGTCGAAAAAAAGGCTGACAGCCCGGCAACGGCGATTATACCGAGGATTATAAGCGCAATTATATGGAAATTCTCCCGGATAGCGATAGCCATTATTATGCCTACGATTACCGCTATGATTGCGATTAGCATAAAAAGCCCGCGTTTGGCAGCGGCATCTTCTTTATGTTCTTCCTCGGTATACTGCCGCCACTGCTCGGGAGTATACGTCCAGTATGCCAGGACATCGACGTTTCTCATTATGGAATCGACATTGCGGGCTAATCTGAAATAAATGGCTGCCGCAACAAACCCGGTTATAGCAACCATCAGGCCGCCGGCTGAAAGAGCAAAACCACCGTCGAATCCGTCAAGACCGATTATCCCAGGGAGGAAAATGATTATTATACCTGCAATAGCGATCCCCAGCCAGATAAAGGCGGTTCGTTTGGGCGGATTTTCTTTTATTTCCATTTATATCTCCGATAAAAAGTGATTGTTTTTGATTATATGCTATAACTCATACTTCGGCAATACTTTTTCCCTGCAAAAATCATTAATAATATTTAGTAAATTTAAACGTCATAATTTCTATTGACAGCGGCTATACCGGATATTAGTATTATCATATTCAATTTGAATATTGACGGGCTGGAATATGGAAGCAATCTGCAAGTTATTAGATAAAATCCGCACTCCCTTCGTATTTGAGAAAATCTGGCATTTATTAACTTCTGTCAGCACCCTCAATCCGTCCGAATTATCTGCTGCTTCATCAGTGCTCGGCGCAAACGCAATCAACTACGATAAAGTAAGGGTTGCCGAAGGCAGAATTCTTTCGCTTATTTTCAAATTTAACCGCGACCGGGCATTTACCCTATTTCATACTGTTAATTTCCCGAAGAAAAGCGGGTATTCAAGAACCGAACTGGATATCGTCGTTCACGAACTGGTACACGTTCTTCAGTTCGAGAAAATCGGCAGTCTTTATATTCCGCAGGCGCTGCGGGCTCAGATGAAGGAAGGTTATGATTACGGGGGCTGGCAACAGCTGGAACAAGATTGGGTGAGCGGCAAGCATTTTCGTGATTTCAACCGTGAGCAGCAGGGGCAAATCGCCCAGGATTACTACAATATCGTTATATCCGCGGCTCTGCCGCATGATAACCCGGTCAGCCTGGCATATCAACCTTTCATAGATGAGCTGAGTAACGGAGATTTGTAACATCATCGTTAACGAATTATCAAAAAATACCCCCTATTCATAAAACAGGGGGTATAAATATTTCAGGGCAGATTGTATCTGCAATCAGTTTCCGGTAATTGCATGTTAAAATATCGTCATCTGCTATTTAGCCAGATTGCCGCGAATGCATACCACCAACATATTCGGTCCGCCGTGGGTTCCCAGAATGGGGCCGATTTCTCCCATGAGCATTTTTTCGCGTGCATACAGGGGAGATATACGGTCGGCAAGAGCATCTGCTTCATCTTTGCTGGTATTATACATGATGGCTAACTCTTTAACCTCGCCTTCCCTGATAGTTTTCTCTACGAATTCGTATTGCTGTTCCATTCCCTTGGAGTAACTGCGTGCTTTCCCCAGGGGAACGACTTCGCCGTCTTTCATGCCGATGAGCGGTTTAATATTGAGCATGGCTCCCATCAGGCTCTTGGCCTTTCCGATGCGCCCGCCCTTGGCGAGATATTTGAGAGTATCGAAAAGTACCATGAAATGGATTTCGGGAACAGCTTCCCTGGCGATCTTTACGACTTCTTCCATTTTTGCGCCGGCTTTGGCAGCCCTGGCAGCTTCCATGCAAACCATTGCCAGCCCGCCGGTAATCGAGAGTGAGTCGATTATTTCAATAGGGCAGGAGCCCTGCATCGATTCACGGGCTTGCAGCGCCGATGGAATCGTGCCGCTTAATTTTGCCGAAAGGTGCACGGATACTATGCCGTCGGCATCCTTTGCCAGCTCTTCATAAACCTGCTTAAAATCCAGAGGTGTCGGTTGGGAAGTAGCGGGGAAAACTTCGCCGCTAACCAGTCTTTTGTAAAACTCTTCATTGGAAATATCTACTTTATCTCTGAATACATCATTGCCGAATCTTACATACAGGGGAACCACGGCGATATCCAGCTCTTTAAGTAGCTGCGGGGGGATATCTGCGCTGCTGTCGGTTACAATTTTTACTGCCATAACTTTTACCTCTCTATATTTTATTACCGGTCGATGATTCTAAAAATAAACGGTCAGGCGTGCTGACTATTTATTGCTACTGGGATTTGTTCATTACCAGCAAGATTATTTTCAGCCGTTTTCATAAGGGCTGAAAATCCCTGTACCAGCGCCGCAATGTCTTCTTCGCTTAAAACTTCAAGCATTTTAATCATTTCGCTGGTGGTGTCCTGCCGGATATCGTTTAAAAGCTGTTTGCCCTTTTCGGTTATTGTCAGCCACTGTATGCGGCGGTCGCTGGTACCGGCTATGCGCCTGATAATTTCCTGCGATGTCAACCTGTCTACAATACCAGTTACTACCGGAGGGGAGACATTGAGCGCGCCGGCAAGTTCCTTAAAGCTGGCTTTCTCTTTGCTGTAGATATAGATTAAACTCTTGAGCTGGGTAATAGTTATATCAAGGGACATCCACTTTTCGGTCTTATATGCCATTATGAGGCGATTGATTTCCTTCTGGAAATTCACCGCTTTCTGGATTAGCTCTGCTTTATTCATTCTTTTTCAATCTCTCGTTCCGTCATACTCTGAAGCTAAAAGCGGGGATGTATAATGTATTGCAACAGGCTCATGATTACCGTATCTGCCAAATAGTTAATAATACGGTAACAGTTTATAAGAAGAAAACTATATTGTCAATAGAAAATTCGACCGTGCATTTCAGTTTCAACCACCGGTTCGTTATACTTATATTAAATAATGAAAAATGGGGGCAATCATAAATGAGCTTTGACGGGATAATAATCGGATTGGCGTCATTCTTAATAATAGGATTGTTTCATCCGATAGTGATTAAATCCGAGTATTACATTGGTAAAAAAATCTGGCCGGTTTTTCTGATTGCGGGTATTGCCCTTATCGTCTTATCGCTTTTTATGGAGCGTTTCATGATTTCCGCTATCGTAGGGGTAACCGGCTTTGCCTGTTTATGGAGTATTCATGAGGTTTTTGAACAGGAAGAAAGGGTACGCAAGGGCTGGTTCCCGGCCAATCCGAAAAAGAAAACCGGTAAGCAGTCTCCGCGTTAATTATCTGTATACAACATCAGTCTTTTATATCAAGATTGATAGTATTGTCTATCACGGCAGAATCCATAGCAAATCGAAAACGGACTCCCATGATTATTTTAGTTTCAGAGTGGTTAGTGAGTTTAAGAATTCGTAAATAACCTCGGATGTAGAATAAACCCAATCACATCTTGACCGTTTCCCGTTTTTATAGTAGGTTTGGGAATCGGATAATTATTAATAAACAGGTGAAAGATGAAGAAATACACAATAGCGATGGTTGCACACGATGCAAAAAAAGAAGCCATGGTCGAACTGGCGAAAAAGAACAAAGAAAAGCTGTCGAAACTCAACCTTGTAGCCACCAAAACTACCGGGCAGCTTATCTGGGATAATACCGGAATTCCGGTAACGCTGCTGCAGAGCGGTCCGATGGGCGGCGACCAGCAGGTAGGGGCTATGGTGGCGGAGGGGAAACTGGATGCGGTCATCTTTTTACGAGACCCTTTATTTGCGCAGCCGCACGAGCCTGATATCTCTGCCCTGATGCGTGTTTGCGATGTTCACAATACGGCGCTGGCAACCAATCTGGCGACCGCCGAATCGGTACTGAATCTGCTTTTTGAAAAAGCCGGATTGTAGGCTGCCTTAAGCTTTTATCCTGAATATAAGAGACGGGCTTTTTAGCCCGTCTCTTTACAAAATTAACCCTTTGTATAGGAGTGCATGTCTAAGACTTGCCCTTGTTGAAGAGTTGCGGAGCAATTCTCTTGCGAATTTCCTCTACCAGCAGTAAACCAAAGGCTACTGCTATAATGATTCCCCAGGCTTCCAGCCCGATAGGAACGGTATAGAACAGCGACTGCAACGGCGGCGCATACACAACCAGCATTTGAAGCAGAATGGCAAGCGCTATACCGCTGATAAGCAGGCGGTTGGAAAAAATGCCCAGATTGAAAATAGACTGCTGGTCGGAGCGGGCGTTAAGGGCGTTAACCCACTGGAAGGCGCACAGCAGGCAGAAGGCGATTGTACGCGCCTCGTCCAGTCCCGCTCTCGGCAGTTCCCAGTTGAATATAAAGAATGTTCCCATTGCCATAAACAGGGCGATAAAGACAATCCTGCTAAACATGCCCTGATAGACAATACCTTTTCCGCTGTGTCGCGGCGGCTCCTTTAATACGTTGCTGTGCTTGGGTTCAAGCCCCAGCGGTATGGTGCAAATGCCATCGGTAACCAGGTTTATCCATAAAATCTGTACAGCGACCACCGGCAGGGGCACACCTGCCAAAATGGATACTATCCATAATAGTATTTCTCCTATATTCGTGCTCAGCAGGTAGAAAACGGAACGGCGAATATTACTGAACATAACCCTTCCCTCTTCCACCGCAGCAACAATGGAGGCAAAATTGTCATCTGTCAGTACCATATCCGAAGCTTCTCTGGCAACATCGGTTCCTTTTATTCCCATAGCTATGCCGATATCGGCGCTTCTCAAGGCGGGGCCATCGTTTACTCCGTCTCCCGTCATCGCTACAACATATCCCTTGGATTTCAATGCTTTCACGATGCGCAGTTTATGCAGAGGCTCGACGCGGGCAAAAACAGATATGGAATCAATTCTTTTACCGAGTTCTTCATCACTGATGTTATCCAGTTCCAGTCCGGTAATGGCACTCCCGTTATGAAGACCGATTTCTTTAGCAATTGCTTCTGCGGTGGCTTTCTGGTCGCCCGTTATCATCACTACTTTTATACCTGCCTGCTTGCAGTCGGCAACAGCTCTCTTTGCTTCCGGGCGCGCCGGGTCGATTATGCCTACCAACCCCACCAGTGTCAGTTTTCCATCGATATGATCGTGAGTCAGTTCTTCCGGGGAAGCGGAGCATTCTACATAGGCAAGAGCCATTACCCTTAATGCCTGTGATGCCATCTCCAGGTTCTTTGATTCGAATTCAGCTATCTTCTCAACCGTCAATTCCCGAATATCACCGTTTTCGGATACTGTGCGGCACATTTCCAGCACCTTATCCACAGAACCCTTAACATATATCATGGCTTTTTTATTGTCACCGGTATTATCACAGGAATGCAGTGTTGCCATATAGCGTTTTTCGCTGGTAAACGGTAACTCGGCTAAACGCGGCTGTTTTTCCTGCAATGTCTTCTGTCTCAAACCGGCTTTCATACCGGCTACCAGTAGCGCCCCTTCAGTCGGGTCTCCGATAAGACTGGGGGTGTCTCCGTCTATTTTTAACGATGAATCGTTGCAAAGGGTGCTTATTTTTAACGCCAATAAGAGGTTGTCGTCTTTTGAAGTATCTATTACCTGTTCGTTTTCTAAAAATTCGCCTTGCGGATGATATCCTGCTCCCGTAATATCTATGGTTCTGCCCGGAAGGTAAATCTGGCGCAGCGTCATTTCGCTTTTGGTCAGAGTACCGGTTTTATCTGAACAGATTACGGTTACGGCACCCATGGTCTCGACGGCCATCAGTTTTCGTATCAGGGCGTTCTTTTTTGCCATTCGCCTCATTCCCAGCGCCAGTACGACCGTAACCATAACCGGTAATCCTTCGGGAATTGCGGAAACAGCGGCGGCTATTGCCAGCGTGAACAGGTCTTCGACGCCGTAGCCCTTGATAATTCCGATAATGATAAGAGCCGAAACCACTCCCAGAACCAGGAAAGCAATATAACGCCCCAGTTTGGAGACATTCTTCTGCAGGGGAGTGGGTGGCGGCTTGGTTTCCTGTACCTGGGAGGTAATCTTGCCGATTTCGGTATTCATGCCGGTAGCAGTGACTATGGCTAATCCGCTTCCGTTGACCACGGCACAGCCCAGGTGCACCATGTTTTCCATATCGGCTATCGTTGCCTTGCCTTCGATGAGTGCGGTAAATTTCTCGACGGGTACCGATTCTCCGGTAAGTATCGATTCATCTACCGACATGCCGGCTGCTTTTATAAGCCTGGCGTCCGCCGGAATCTTATCCCCGGCTTCCAGTACGATAACATCTCCGGGAACAATATTACTGGCTGGGGACTGTATAACCTCTCCGTCTCGCAGAATTTTAGCCTGCGGAACGGCCAATCGCTTGAGAGCCTCCATTGCCTGTTCCGCTTTACTTTCCTGAATAAATCCGATTATGGAATTGATTAAAACTACTGCCAGAATAACAAGGGCGTCGGTTGGTTTCTGAATAATGAAGAATTCAACCATAACAGCGGCTAGAAGAATATAAATCAAGGGACTGGCAAATTGCCGTAAAAATATCAATATCGCGGGGCGTTTGGCTTTCTCTGTCAGTTCGTTACGACCGAAAGTTCCAAGCCTTTTTTGAGCTTCTTTCTCTGTTAATCCTGAGCGCGAAGAATCAAGCACTTTCAGTGCTTCTTCTGCCGACAGATTATGCCAGGTAACTTGTGAATTATTCCGGTTCTCTTGAGCCATATCGCTTTCTCCCCAACTATCGCAAATCCTGCTTACCAATCGGATATATTGTACAGGAAAACAGCTTTACAGGACAAGAAAATGAATAAAAATCGATGTAATCAAGAGAATAATCAGCATTATAGGGGAATTAATAACTGATGGGTGGTTAACAATGGTATTATTCGGTTGTTACCTGCCCAGACTGTGAAAAAACATTAATCTCAGGCGTAACTAGCGGGGTAAATGAATGTAAAACAGGAAAGGGCGGACTTTAAAATCCGCCCTTTCAAAACGTCATTTTTGCAATCTGTTGTATTATTTTTCTATTGTTTCATCTTTATTCGATATCGAATACTATCTGGATGCTGGTTGAAATCTTGACTTCCCCTGTGCTGATGCTGGTAGGCGCTCCTCCTTCAGCTCTTGCGGAGGTATCATAAGCCGGATAGTAGTAAATTGGACCATAATTGCTGTTGTTATCAACAATGTAGTTCGGGTCGCCAAGGGTAACCCCGGTCAACTCGGCAATCTGAGTAGCTTTGGCTATGGCATTGGCAATCGCCTTGGCGCGTGCCTGCGTGTAGTAAGCCTCGGTATCATCTACAGTAAAGCTGATGCCGTTGATAATGGTATATTCGCCGCCGGCGGCTACCACATCATCGATAATGCTGCCGGTATCGTCGGTATTCCTGACTTTAACGGTAACCGTATTGGAGACATAATAGCCGTCCAGGTATCTGTTGCCGTCTTTATCCCAGCTCCACATGGGGGAAACATTGTAGTTGCTCGTTTGAATATCTTTCTCGTCGATATTATAGCTTTCGAGCACTGCCATAATCGCGGCCATAGATTCTGCCGCCTGTGCCTGAGCTGCTTCCAGGGTATCCATCTGTACATAGACACCGAGATTTAAAACGGCGATATCGGGAACAACGGTTACTTCGCCGCTGCCGGTTACCCATATGCCGACATTTTGCTGGCTGACTATACCGGTTGACGTTTTGTCCGATGACAGGGCAAAACCGAAGGCGCCGACTGCCAGCAGTACCAGGGCTGCCAGTGAAATTCCTACCACAGATATCAACTTGTTACTCATTTTTGTCCCTCCTTGAAATATAAAATTGTTTATTGATTCTGTTTTCTAATATATATAACGCAAGGCAGGGGTTCAGGATAGGTCGAAAACGGCGAAAATTATCGATGAGGGAATTATCGATTGCAGCCAAGTAGCGTGATTTACTGGCAAAAACGGCTTTTTCCGATGGATTGGAAATATAAATCTTGATTATTCAATAACGAAGAGAAGCAATAAAAAATGAGTTGTGATAAATCAGGAGAACCGCTCGAAAAATAGCGAAAACATTTTGCCCGTTGCTCAGCAAAAAGTGAAAGTATAAATCCGGATGCCGGCGATGTTGTCGACAGCGTCCCATTTTACTGCTGATAAATGCTTGTCAACACCTGCGATATAGTCTATTTTTATCTCGAATATATTTGAAGCATGTTTTTTAAGTAATTTCAACAGGCAGCGCTATAAAAAAAGTGCTCCCCTTTCCCAACTCGCTTTCCACCCACAAGCTTCCGCCATGCGCCTGTACCATTTGGCTGGCAATTGCAAGTCCCAACCCTGTTCCCCCATCATTTCTTGAGCGGGCTGTTTTTGCCCTATAGAATCTGTCAAAGATATGCGGCAAATGCTCAGGCGGGATGCCCTCTCCCGTATCGGAAACATATATAAGAACATGTCTTTTGCCGAAATGCTCACTCTTAGCTCTGTTTTCAATCGAAACTGAAATCGTGCCGTTTGCGGGTGTGTGGCGTATGGCATTGGTAAGCAGGTTAGTAATAGCCTGTTTTATACGTGACGGGTCGATTAGCAGTTTGGAAAGAGCCGGCATATCATTAAATTGCAGGTGAACCCCTTTTTCTGCGGCTGATTTTTCGAATTGTATGACAACCTGGTTAACAAGTTCGGAGATATCGGAAAGGATCTTTTCCAGCTTGAGTTGTCCTGTTTCTGCCAGAGAGATGTCACGCAGGTCTTCAATTAATCGTGTGAGAGTGACTGTTTGTTCTTTGATGGTTTCCAGATGTTTTAAATCCGGATTGAAAACACCATCCATAATACCGTCTACCGTGCCTCCGATGACCGTCAGAGGGGTCTTTAATTCATGTGTTATATCTGCCATCAGTTGTTTTCGTGTTTGTTCACTCGCTTCCAGTCTGGAAGCCATGGTATTAAAGGTCTCTGTTAATTTACCTATTTCATCTCCTGAACTTACTTTGACCCTGTATGTAAGGTCTCCGCCTGTGATATGCCTGGCTCCACCGGTAAGTGCTTTAATGGGTTTAATCAGGTATTGTGTCAACAAAAAACCGAGTATAAGGGCAATTGCAATACCTGTTATTGCGGATATCCAGATAGCCCTGTTTACCTGATCTATGAAATCCTGTTGAGTAGTATCGAGAATAGTATTGGAGTTTTCAGTAGATTGAATCCAGTGTTGTCCCTGTCCTCCCATATGTCCGGAACCCTGTCCGTTCCCCATGGTAGAAGTAAGAACAAATACTTCTCCTATCGAATTGCCGGAAACTATTATCGGTGTTCCGTTAAGCAGTCCTATAGCATCAGGATATTGGGCTAGCCACTCTTGTTCGGTATCTCCTACAATCAACCCGGAACTATCGGCTACTACTATGCGGGCATTAGCCGACCACACCAATGTATCTATAACGTCATCTATATTCGTCCATTCATTTTCCGTGTTGTAAAAGTTACCGATATTTTCTGCTACATTCTGTATGCGGGACATATTACTCTGGCTGACATAACGGTTGAACTCACTGGTAGTGATAAGATTGACCATGGTTGCCGTCAGGCTGATGCAGACGGCAACCACCAATAAAATCGTTCCGGTCAGCTTCCAGCCGAGCCTATTCACTCTCCGGCCTCCATTTTGTATCCCACACCGTAAACAGTGATGATGTATGCGGGTTTTTCCGGCTCGGGTTCTATTTTCTTACGCAGATTCTTGATATGGCTGTCGATGGTGCGTTCATAGCCATCGTAAGCATCTCCCTGAATGCTGTCGAGCAGGTGCATTCGACTGAATACCCGCCCCGGATGTCTGGCAAGCAGGTGTAAAAGGTCGAATTCGATAGGGGTCAGTTCAATGTTCTGCTCTCCGCGGGTTACCAGCCGCCGCTCAATGTCGATTGTTAAATCTGCAGCATAAATTTTATTTGGTGTATCGCTCAGAGCCCCTTCATAACGGCGCAATACCGCTTTTACACGTGATACCAGTTCCTTGGCATCGAACGGCTTGGTAACATAATCGTCCGCTCCCAGCTCGAGTCCTACGATTTTATCAGATGTTTCGTCACGGGCGGTCAGCATTATTATGGGAATGCCGGAATCTTTTCGCAGCGTACGACAAACATCCCATCCGGAAATCTCGGGCAGCATCAGGTCGAGGATTATCAAATCAGGAGAGAATCTTTTAACAGCATCCAGCGCAGCCTGTCCGTCGTAGGCTGTGATAACGGAAAAATTATCTCTCTCCAGATAAGCGGTGACAATTTCCGTTATCTTCTTTTCGTCATCTACGACCAGAATTTTTTTGCCCATTATCCGGGATTTCTCCTGTTTTAACTAAAAATAATCTTACTCACATATTTTAAGTTTGGCAAGTAATAATATTAGAGGCAGATATATATCTGCCTCTAACGATGATGTTTTTTAGCGGATTAACGAGTTTTCTTTCCCCATTGATGCTGGTCGCCGGGGCCGTTTCCGTCACTGCATTCACCCCAGCTGTTGGATTTTCCGTTTTGATTGCCGTTGCCTCCGTAATGTCCAATTTCGGTGGCGTTAACCATTTCGTAAGTCCTCTCCAGCATGTTTTGAAGTATTAAATCAGCCTCTTCCTGAGTGATTGCTCCGCTGGCTAATAGTTCCTGCACGCAGGCGGTTTTAACAGCCATAATAGCTTCTACGAGTTCGTCTTCAGTCACTCCGTAGCCGGCTGCAATTTCCGCCAAGCTTAATCCACTCTGGCGCAGGGACTGCAACTCATCCTGCGTTATCCCGAAAAGTTCGCAAACGGTTGCGCATACGTCCGCAGAGCAGATGCCTCCCGTCTGGGACATTCCGGTAATCGTGCAGCCATCATTTTGTGTTTTGTCATTTGCCGGGCTGGCAGCAAGGGTAGACCCGCCGATTGAAACAAACAGCAGTCCGGCAGCCAGCAGTAATCCAATTGAGATTAATAATTTCTTCTTCATTTTATCCTCCTATTATTTTTATACATTTTCCGGATTATTTTCATTATATATATACAATATGGAGAAATTATGGAGAAACGATGTTGTTACTATGTTTTTCAGATTTATACTCATAACTGTAAATAGTTGAAGAATGTCGATATAATTATTGGAATAATATAGCCGCTTTCGGGGAGACAAATAAGTTGGAGTGGCAGGAAATATTGGGATTGGTAGGCGGTTTCTTTACTACCACATCGTTAATTCCCCAGGTTTGGAGACTGTACCGGCTGAAAAGCGCGCGGGAAATCAGCCTTACCTTTAATATCTTTTTAGGGTTAGGTGTTTCATTCTGGCTGGCATATGGAATTGCCCTGGATTTGCCGGCGGTTATTTTTTGGAATGCCATAACTATATTACTCGTCGGCAGCATGTTATTTGCCAAGCTTAAATTTAACCATTGATTCCCCGTTTAATAACAGCAGACAGATTCCCGGTCTGTTTTTAATTAAATAACACATTGACAATAAATAAAAACTGGATTAACATAGTCCAGTATGGATAAAAAAGTTTTTTTAATCAAATCGGATACCGATTATGCTATGCGCATGCTGGTTTGTCTGGCTTTACAGAGGGAATCTGTCCCGGTGACGGCGGCGGTTCTGGTGGAAGGGCAGGATATTCCGGTAGATTTTGCCTATAAAATACTGCAAAAACTGCGCCGGGTGAAAATAATTGAGAGTTTTAAAGGCGTTAACGGCGGTTTTTTACTGGCAAGGGAGCCGGACAAGATAAGCCTGCTGGAAGTTATCGAGGCTGTACAGGGTCGCATTGTAATCCGCCCGTGTTTGCTGGATGACGATAATTGCGTTACGGCAAAACCCTGTCCTGTATCTTATAAACTTCAGAAATTACAAGAGATTCTGGATAGTGAAATGCAGGGAATCACACTGGCTCAAATTATTCAGGTGAAACAAAGTATTTGTTAAACCTTTGGAATTGTTAATAGAGTCTTTTTAAGGGAAGACTCCATGAGTTTATTGAAAATAAAAAGAGAAATTAAAAACCTCATAAACTATTTCCTCGATGTTATACTGGTGCTGTCTATTATAGTTACGCTGGCCTCCAGTTATATCCTGTGGTTTGTTATTCCGAGAGGTGTGGGTGTTCATTCTGAAATGTGTGGCAATGAAGGGATGGGTTTCGGCGGCAACTATTTTACTGTTTTGGGTATACCCAGATACTTATGGGTTGATATACACAACTGGGCAGCGGTGATTTTACTGGGATTGATTATGCTGCATATCATCATGCACTATACCTGGATTGTTAAAATATTTAAAAGGACTAAAAGCTATTTTAACGGACCTTTCAGAAAAGCGGGAGAGCAGTATATATCTTCTATCGTACTCTTTATTTTATTTGCGGTTGATTGCTTCAGCGGTTTCGTGCTCTGGCTGATTTTGCCGCGCGGCGCTCTCGATTATTTTTATATGCTGCAAGGCTCCGGGCGTACTTTCTGGGGGTTGCAAAGAAACGTCTGGCTTGATATCCATGTCTGGGTTTCAGTATTGATTGTGGCTATAGTTATTATCCATATTATTCTCAACTGGAGATGGGTAGTCAGAGTATCGAAAAAAATATTAAACTGGTTTACGGGATTATTTATCAGCAAAAGCAAAAAGGAGTCAGTATAATGAATGCGGCAGGTCAGGCAAAAAGCTATCTTCCGAAAGCTGCTTTGTACTTCGGTATCATCGGCGCTGTGTCGCTTTTGTTTTTTAACCTCATATTTCAGGAAGACTGGACGCAACGGTTTACATGGTTATGGTTTGTGGTTCCGTTGCCGGTTATCTTTTTAATTATCGCCGGTAAATTCCGTTTTATCGGCGGATTACTTATGGTATTACTGGCAATATCGATAACATTTTTCGATATATTTGCTTTCCCCGGGAATCCGGGGCAGATTGCCGGCAGGGGAATCGGGTACACGATTGCTTTTGTCTCATTGCCGTTGCTGTTATCCGGTTTGTTCTATATTATCTATCATTGCAAGGTTATTAAAATATCCCGAAAGCGAGATAAATAATCCTTTTTACCGCTAAAACGTATTGACGGCGCAGCATGTCGGCTATAGAATGAATTATAAGCATATTGACCGCATGGATTTTTGTATCGATTGCCGATAAATAGTTGTCAAGTATGATTGAAAGGCGGTTGAAAATATGAGCATAAAAATAGTAACCGACAGCACTTCGGATATCGGGCAGGAACTGGCGCAGTCTCTGGGGATTACAGTGGTTCCTATCTATATTCGTTTCGGTGATAAGATTTACCGTGACGGCGTAGACCTGACAAACGAAGAATTCTACCGCATGCTGGAAGCCTCACCTGTGCATCCGGCAACTTCACAGCCTCCGCCGGAGGATTTCATGAAGATATTCGGTGAATTTGCCGATAAAGCCGACGGCATAATCTCCATTCATATTTCTTCCAAGATTAGCGGCACCTATAATTCGGCTCTGCTTGCCAGCAGTACAATTAACGGCAACTGCCCGATAGAAGTCGTCGATTCGAAGTTCAATTCGGGCGGTTTGGCGCTGGTGGTGATGGAAGCTGCTAGGATGGCGAAATCCGGCTTCGGAATGAATGAAATTACGGAAAAAATCACTGAAACAATCCAGCATGTTAAAATGCTGGGAATGTTCGATACCGTCAAATATCTTTCTTTCAGCGGGCGCGTAAAAAAGCTGGTACTCTCTGCCGCATCCATTTTGAATATCAGGTTGCTGTTAACCTTTCATGACGGCGATATAGCGCGTGCGGGGATGGCGCGTACTTTCGATAAGGGCATGGGAAAAATCACCGAATTCGTTAAAAACAACAGCGGCATAAAGGAATTGTTAATTGTCCACAGCATGGTTCCGGAGAAAGCGAATCAGTTAAAAGAACAGATTTCGGGGTTTATCGATAAAAGTAAAATCATGATATTGCACCTGGGCGCCGGACTGGGCGTTCACGGAGGCCCCGGGGTATTGCTGGTAGCCATAAGGCAGTAAAAACTGCAATGCCCCCGGAGCCGGTATTAAGTATGTCTGAAGCTATTCGATTAGCTTGATGCCTTTTTCGGTAATATCGTATTTATCTGCAACCATTTCAACCAGTTCGGCTTCTATCATGTCGCGCAGGCCACTCCTGACGCGGAACAATGCGACGCCTGTCGTTTCGGCTACTTTTTCTGCGGAACATAATCCGTTGTCTCTTAAAGCCTGCAGAACCTTTTTACCGGTTTCGGTCGGTTTTCCTTCCGGATTTATGCAAGGCATGATTATCCTCCTTCAAATCTTTTCTATAAAGCTTTTTTACACAGATACCAGTCTACACATTCATAGCCGGGTTGTTTCACTCTTTCCTCGGCTCCTTCCTGGGTATTGGGCGCCGGTACGATTACCTTGTCACCCGGTTTCCAATTGGCAGGTGTGGCTACCCCGTTGGCGTCGGTTGTCTGCAAGGCATCCACGATTCTGAGTATTTCCTGCATATTTCTGCCGGTGCTTAACGGGTAATACAGGATAGTCCTGATTATCTGTTTGTCATCGATAATAAAAACACACCTGACGGTTTCCGTCTTGCTCTGTCCGGGGTGTACCATTCCGTAAGCCAGCGATACTTCTTTACTGAGGTCGGCAATAATCGGAAATGGAATCTTGACTCCTGTTTTCTCTTCGACATTTCTGGCCCACGCTATATGAGATGATAAACTGTCGACGCTGAGCCCTAAAAGTTCCACGCCGCGTTTCTGTAAATCGGGGAAGATTTCGGCAAAGGCGATGAATTCGGTCGTGCATACCGGTGTGAAGTCGGCCGGGTGCGAAAACAGAATAAGCCAGCTCCCCTTGAAATCGTCGAGCTTGAGTTTTCCGTGGGTGGTAATTGCGTCGAAGTCCGGCGCTTTTTCTCCCAATCTCGGTAGGCTGATAGGTTTCGTCTGATATTCTTCCATTTTTTCCTCCTGTATAAATTTTGTTATCGTGTATGATTAACTTTACAACCGCAGGCAGTCCAAGTCAACAACTTTTGTCACATTTTTTAATAGATGACGGAATGTTATTTTTCGGTTTTGGCTCTTATCGACATAAGAGTTTGTCTGTCGTTCTGGAGTCCCGACTGGTCGGGACGAAGAATCTCGGGGGAGGGGAATAGTAATTAGCCACCCAGCCCAAGATGCTTCGTTCGTTCATCACGAACTCCAGCATGACAATCCGCTGCTTGTCGTATTGGAGTCCCGACGACATAATTACCCCGCTACACCGCCAAAACTGTCATTGCGAATCCCGTCTGCCGGGATAAAGCAATCTTTCGCGAATAGACTGCAGGCTGTATTAAAATAACCTGTAGAGATTGCTGCGTCATCCCTCTCTGATTTATATTAGATTCATTCGTCTTCGACTCAGAAAGACAGTGTAGAGGGACTCCTCGCAATGGCAGGTTAATACAGGTTATAATAAGCATATGGAAACACAATCTTTGCTTAAAGTATTAACCCAGGCAGGTATCGGCTCGCGGCGTAAGATGTCGGAAGCTATCAAGTCGGGCAGGGTAATGGTAAACGGCGAGGCGGTAACCGGCTTCAACCATCCGGTCGATATGCAAAAAGATAAAATCAGCATCGATGGCAGACAGGTAACCACGCAATCGCAAAAGTTAATTTACATAATGATGAACAAGCCATCTGACATCGTCAGCACGGTAAGTGATGAACTCGGACGCCGCACTGTGTTAGACCTGTTGCCGCAGGAATACCGCAAGTATCGTCTGTATCCCGTCGGCAGGCTGGATAAAGACAGCACCGGTCTTATTTTATTAACCAATGACGGAGAACTGGCTAACCGCCTGACGCATCCGCGCTTCGAGAATGAGAAAGAGTATGCCGTCAGCATCGATGTCCCGATGAAAATGGCGGAAATCCGCCGGTTGGAAAAGGGGATTATGCTGGAAGACGGTATGACCTATCCGGCAAGGATAACGCGACTCAAGAGTGGGGATTACACCATCACCATTCACGAGGGCAGGAAGCACCAGGTGCGGCGTATGTTCGAGGCGATGGGATATACCGTCAAGTCATTAAAACGCATCAGGATGGGTAATTTGCAACTTGGCTCGCTGGCAGCGGGCAAGGTCAGAGAATTAAGAAGGGATGAGGTGGAGGGGCTGGTCTCTGAATACAAAAAATAAACCTTAATTGTTTAATCCTCGCCGCTATGGTTCGACAGGCTTCCTTAGACATGCTCAGGACAGGCTCCACGAGCGGCTTTCATCCTATTGTCATTCTGGAGTCCCGATGTGTCGGGATGAAGAATCTGGAGGGAGGAGAGTATGAATATTGACCGCCCCACACTGGATGCTTCGTTCGTTCATCACGAACTCCAGCATGACAACCAAAAATTCCGCTCACTATGAGTCACGATATATCGGCAAAGGGTAAAGAAGCGGAAAACAATCAATAATTGAAGTAAAAACAAATATCCCCTCATATCGAGGGGATATCATTGTCGGAGTCGTAGAAATAAAGGCAGATTAAAGCAGGCTTACCAGTGTATGCTTGATACAGCGCACCTTATAAGCTGCATCCTCGAGGTCGTCCTCGATTTTATCCAGTTCCTGTATCAGGTTTTTACTGGAAGTGGAATTGGGTACGTCTCCGCTCTGATTCAAGGCGGTGAATCTGGGTAAAAGCTCACGCAGTCTCTGGCTGGCAGAGACGTATTTGGTGGTTAAATCCTTGTACTCATTAAAAAGATATTCCGATACCTTCATTTAGCCCCTCTTTTAAATATATACTTTATCATATCTATATTAACTAAAGAGCAGTAAAATGTCCAACGCCGTATTGAATACAATATTAATAGTTGCAGAAGGCTTATTTTTGCAGTGTCGATAAGGCTGCTATCGATGCTTTTCCCAAAATCCCTTTCACTCTCTTTGTGATTTCAGGATGGTAAAGATAGGATTGTCATGCTGGAATCCCGATTTATCGGGATGAAGCATCTTGGGTGGGGTGGGAAAAATACCCCTCCCCCCAGATCCTTCGGTCGTGGAATTTATACTGAGCAAAGCGAATGTACTCCCTACAGGATGACAATTTCATATGACCAATTCTTCCTCTTCGGAAAAAACGCAACGGCATATTTTCTTCGTGCTATAATTACTTGCAATGAAATTCAGGCTTGTATGGGCGATAGTGAGCGTAGTCTTTGAAGAGATAGCCATTCTGGTTATTGCTCTGCTGGTTTTACCCCGATTTGATATAAACATCCCGGTTATCGTTCTGGTACTGATAATGGTCGGTTGGCTGGCATTGTCCTCATTTTTATTTATAGCCGGCAACCGCGCGCTCCAGAGGAAACCTGTCAACGAGCCCGAAGCCATTATCGGGAAAAAGGGAGTTGCGGTGGAGGGATTGAGTCCGAGTGGGCTGGTTAAGATAAACGGGGAGTTGTGGGGGGCGGAGTCTGCAGAAAATATCGCTATCGGCGAAGAGGTAATAGTCACCGGCTATTCGGGGATTAAACTGACGGTAACGCGTTATGATGTCCCCGGCGATAAAATTGAGTGATATTTTACTGTCATACTGAAGCGGTCATTTCGAAATAGGGCAACAGCTCTATAATAATAAGAACATACTTCGACAGGCTCAGTACGAACGGATTATGTTTCATGGTCATGTTGGAGGATACCGCAGGTGGACGAAGCATCTTGGGCGGGGTAAAAAAGAGATTAAATACCACCCCCCCAGATTCTTCGTCTCGATTTATCGGGACTCCAGAATGACGACAAGACACAATCCGCTCATGGTGAGTCCCGACAGGTCGGGATCTCCATAGTTGCGTCGTATAAATGTCTATGGCAATCATGATTATTAATCAGTTTTCCCTGAATTATTATCGTTAAATACGTATATTATGATATAATTCTTGTTCAGGTATTCGATAAAAAGTCGAGGTTGCGTGAAATGGAAATCATTCCGGCAATAGATATTCGCGGCGGAAAGTGCGTGCGCCTTTACCAGGGCGACTACGGCATGGAGACGGTTTTTTCCGATGACCCGGTAGGTATGGCAATGAACTGGCAATCGCTGGGAGCGATGCGCCTGCATATCGTCGACCTCGACGGCGCGGCTGCCGGTGAATTGAAAAACCTCGATATGATTTCGGAGATTGCCAACTCGGTATTGATACCCATCGAGGTAGGCGGCGGCATCCGCGACATGGAATCCATCGGCAAGCTCTTCAAGTGCGGTGTCGACCGTGTGATTCTCGGCACATCGGCTGTCGAAGACCCCCAAATGGTAAAAGAAGCCTGCCGTTGCTTTAATAAGTCCATTGTTGTCGGTATCGATGCGAGAGACGGTAAAGTGGCAACCAGGGGCTGGAAACTGGACACCAGCCGCGAACCTGTGGAATTTGCCCGCGCTATGATGAAGCTGGGGGTGAGAAGTTTTGTATTTACCGATATCCGGCGCGACGGCACCCTTACGGAACCAAATTTCACCGCCCTGTTCGAACTGATCGATTCCACCAAAGCCGCTATCATTGCTTCGGGCGGTATCACTACGATTACTCATCTGAAAGTGCTGAAAAAATTGGGAGCTGCGGGCGCCATTATCGGTAAGGCTCTTTATACCAAGGATATCAATTTAAAACAGGCGCTGGACGAACTGGATAAATAGCAATTCCGGTTTGTAATCTTAATAATTCAATTTAGCTGTCATTCTGGAGGACACCGCCAGGTGGACGAAGAATCTGGTGGGAGGGGTATTTATTACGTTTTTCACCCCATCCCAGATGCTTCATTCGTCCCTCACGAATTCAGCATGACAATATAATATGATTATCCTGAATCCCGATGTATTGTTACATAGATGCGGCAGGCATAAATAACAATAGTAGTAAATAACAGAAATTAAAAATAGAAGGAGAAACAATATCTTGGTAGACAATCTTAAACTAGATCCGCAGGGGCTGATTCCGGCAGTAATACAGGATGCCGATACCGGCGATGTATTGATGCTCGGTTATATGAACCCCGAATCGCTGGAACTCACTCGTACCAAAGGTGAGGTTTGGTTTTACAGCCGCAGCCGACAGGAGCTCTGGAACAAGGGCGCCACTTCGGGAAACAAGCTGCTGGTACAGGAAATGTGGCTTGACTGCGATAACGACACCGTTTTGGTAAAAGCCAAACCGCTGGGTCCGGTATGTCACACCGGCGAGAGAACCTGCTTCTTTTCCAAAATTAAAACCGATTTCTAGCTTTTATTTTTGGCTAACCGTCCGGAATTATTAAGTTCCGATCGTTGTCCTGGTCAGGTTATATATATAAGAATCCAGTAAAATAAGAAAGGACGGACTGAAAAGTCCGCCCTTTTCGTTGTCTTTTTAAAATATGCCGCAGATTATTTTCTGTTGTAACGCTGATTGAAGCGTTCGACACGTCCGGCGGTATCGATAATTCTGCGTTCACCCGTAAAGAACGGATGGCAACTGCTGCAAAGCTCGACCTTCATTTCTTTCCTGGTCGAACCGAGGGTAATAACGTTGCCGCAGGAACATATCACCTTGGCATCTGAATGGTAAACGGGATGAATCTTTTCCTTCATATTATTTAACCAGCGTAGACGCTGACCTTCCTTCTGTTATTGGTTGCCGGTTCGTATTTTACCACTCCGTCAATCAGGGCATAGAGAGTATAATCTTTGCCGACACCTACATTATTCCCCGGTTTGATATGCGTACCCTTCTGCCTGACCAGAATCGTTCCTGCATTTACTTTTTCATCGGCATATCTTTTTACGCCCAGCATTTTAGGTTTGCTGTCGCGCCCGTTATGTGTGGAACCGCCACCCTTCTTATGAGCCATTTAAGACACCCCCGCTTGAACGATTTCATCGATAGACAGGGCGGTGTACATCTGGCGATGCCCGGTCTTCTTGCTGCTTCTCGTCTTGTTCTTGTAATTGAAGACAATGATTTTTTTATCTTTGCCTTGACTTTTAACTGTGGCAACCACTTTTGCTCCCTCGATAGTGGGTTTGCCTACTATCTGCTGATCTTCATCAGCAATCAGTAACACCTTATCCAGCTCGACAGTATCGCCTTCGGCAGCAGCCAGACGCTCTACCTTGATACTCTGGCCGGGAGCTACTTTATACTGTTTTCCGCCGGTTTCAATTATCGCGTAAATCTCAGTAAACCTCCATTAATAAAACACTTTATTCTATCAGCTAGCGACGATTGGTGTCAACTGTAGTTTTGTGCCACAAATCGTCTATCGCCTGTTTTAAGTCTTCAAGCGGCACATTCGTATTGATAACTATTTTTGCCGCTTTCATTCTATCCTCAGGCGATATTTGCATATTTATGCGTGACAGGACGTCCTCTCTCTTCAAGCCCCTTTTTTCGAGCCGCTCTACAATGACTTCCTTCGGAGCGATGGTTACCCATGTTTCGTCAACTCTGGTTGACCAGCCCGCCTCGATAAGCAGCGGAGCGTCGATTACCACCACTTCGATTCCCTGTCGTTGATAAGCTTCCAGAATGCTCTGTAAACGGCGGTAAATGGGCGGGTGGGTTATCAGGTTGAGCTTTATCAATGATTCGCGGTCTTTAAAAACGACATCGGCCAGTTTCTTACGGTTGATTTGTCCCTTCTGGTCTAATACCTGCTTGCCGAAGTTATCGACTATTTCCTGCCGCACTTCGGCATCGGTTGCGAATATTTCGTGCCCGATTTTATCGGCATCCAGAACTACAGCGCCCAGTTCTGCTAAAAATCCAGCCACTGTGCTCTTGCCGCTCCCGATACCGCCTGTTAATCCTATTATTTTCATTTTCCGACCTTATCAGTTTAATAGCTGAAATATCAGGAGTCAATACTGAAAAGGGGAAAACTTATTAACCCGGATTATACCAGTTCCAGCATTTTCAAGCCGTTTATTATCATGCTGACGGCAATTGCCGCCAGCAGCAAGCTGAATACCTTAGATATGGCGCCGAGTCCGCCCTTGCCGAGGAAGTGGCTTAACCTGTTACCCAGAAGGAAAATAACCCATGCAATCAACATATTTACGGCAAAAGATATCAGCACGATATACAACGGATACTGCATTGCCAAAAGCAGCAGCGTCGTAATTGTAGCCGGGCCGGCTGTTAAAGGAGTGCCGATGGGGACTACGGCTACCATTTCATCCTTGTCGACATCCACCATGCGCCCGGTAATTATCAATTTAATCGAAAGTACGAGCAGGATTAATCCGCCGGCAATGGCGAAAGCTCCCACGGATATCCCCATTACGTTGAGAATGAACTGTCCTAAGAACAGGAATGCCAGCCCGACGACTATAGCGGTTATGGTCGCCACGTTTATCATCTTGCGGCGTTCTTTTAAAGTCAAACCTTCGCCGAGCGTAATAACTACCGGCAGCGTTCCCAGCGCGTCGATAACGATGAACAGGGGAACAAAAGTCAAAATAAAGTTTTGCCAGAATTCAGCCATAAAAATCCGCCGTCTCCAATAAAATGAAAATTATTAGTAAAATTATACCATAGATACGCTAATAGAACTTAATGCTATGCTGTCAGTAAGGGGACGAATTTATATTTCGTGTCGATAATACGATTACCATAATTGCATGGAGGAATAATTAGTTTTTTATATATAACAAATTCCTTAAACTCTGCTATAATAATGCTCAATATTACTATCTACCCAAGGAGTAATGATATGCTGAAAAAGATTTTAAAGATACTGGAAGAAGATTCCCGAATCGCTCCCGAACAGATAGCTACCATGCTGGGAATTTCTGAAGATGAGGTTTCGTCGATTATCAAGAAAGCTGAAGATGACGGGAAAATCCTCAAATACAAGACGCTTATCAACTGGGACAAGGTTAACGATGAGCATGTCTGGGCTTTAATCGAGGTTCAGGTCTCCCCGCAGAGAGATACCGGATACGATGCCATTGCCGAAAAGATATACCGTTTTCCGCAGGCGCGCAGCGTTTACCTGATGTCGGGGGCATACGACCTGGCGGTGCTCGTTATGGGTAAATCGATGCATGAAATTGCCGATTTCGTCGGTCAAAAGCTATCGCCAATCGAAGGCGTGCGCGCCGCCGCCACGCATTTTATAATGAAGAGGTACAAGGAAGACGGCGTCATCATGAACGGTCCGGAAGAGGTAAAGCGGCAACCCGTTATCCTGTAATCGACGGGAATTAATCTAATTCGCTGATTAAAATATATTTTTGGCGGGTCTATTATGAATAATGATGAGGATAAAAACAACAGACTGATATCAAACAGGACGAATGCGATTGCCCCTTCGGGAATACGCAAGTTTTTCGACCTGCTCGGTTCTATCGATGGTGTCATATCGCTTGGTGTCGGTGAACCGGATTACAGCACCCCCTGGCACATCCGCGAAGCTGCCATATATTCAATGGAAAAAGGCTATACTATGTACACCTCCAACTCCGGTATTCCCGAACTGCGGCAGAGACTGGCTGAAGAGCTTAAAAACAGGTATAAACTGGAATACGATTGGCAGAGCGAACTGCTGATTACCGTCGGTGTCAGCGAGGCGCTCGACCTGACGATGCGGGCGGTAATCAATCCCGGCGATGAGGTTATTATGACCGACCCGGCTTATGTGGCCTACGATGCCTCCGTCATTCTATCGGGCGGTATTCCGGTAAGAGTTCCCACCGTCGAGGAAAAGTCATTCGAGCTTGATGCGGCGGAGGTCGAAACCCGGATTACAAAAAAGACCAAAGCCATTCTGCTTGGATATCCTTCCAACCCGACCGGCGCCGTTATGCCGCGCGAAAAGCTGGTGAAGATAGCCGAGGTTGCGCGTAAGCATAATGTCCTGATGATAGTGGACGAAATCTATTCGCACCTGGTTTACGGAATGGGGCATACCTGCATGGCAACTTTGCCTGATATGCAGTACAACACGATACTCTTGAGCGGTTTTTCTAAATCGTATGCCATGACCGGATGGCGCGTCGGTTATGCCGCCGCCAGCAAGGATATCATTGCCGCTATGACGAAGATACATCAATACACTATTATGTGCGCGCCGACGATGGCGCAGGTGGCGGCTATCGAAGCGTTGAAATCCGGGCAGGACGATGTTATGGAGATGGTCGAGGATTATAACCGCCGCCGGCTGGTAATGGTAAACGGCCTGCGTGAAATAGGACTCTCCTGCTTCGAGCCGAAGGGGGCATTCTACGCCTTTCCCAGTATCAAGAGCAGCGGTATGAGCTCCGAGGAATTTGCTGAAAAACTACTGGTTGAAGAAAAAGTGGCAGTTGTTCCGGGTACGGCATTCGGTAAATGCGGTGAGGGATATATCCGTTGCTGCTATGCCACTTCACTCAAGGAAATCAAGGAAGCTCTCGAGAGAATGAAGCGCTTTTTGGATAGACACAAGGCGTAAAACAGCCTTCCCTTGAGGGAAGGTGGCAGTTCCGATGAATCGGAAATGACGGATGAGTGTAAATTCACCCGTTCTTTTACAACAACATCAATTGTATCGCATACACCTTTGTAATCCCCTTTTCTTTTTGAGAAGGGGATTTGCATATACTCGGTTATAAACCGGTCATAGCAAGTTAATCTCCGTAGGGACGACCATTGGTCGTCCGCCATTGTGTATCGAAATAAAACGGATTAGCCCCTCCCTCCGGATTCTTCGTCCACCTGCGGTGTCCTCCAGAATGACATATAGAGAATTGTTATGCTGGAGTCCCGATATATCGGGACGAAGCATCTTGGGTGGGGATTTATCTCATTTAGGGTTTAATTCTCCGCTGTTACGTTGGGGAGAATGTCATTCGTCGCTGTTATGGTTCGACAGGCTTCCTTCGAGAACCTCAGGACAGGCTCCACAAACGGCTTTAGTAGTCTTTTCCCGATATGTCGAGCTTGCAGTATGAAAATATATTTCCGCTCGTCCCGAGCTTGTCGAAGGATTTAAAAGCGGAAATACTAAAATTGAATTCATAACAAACGAAGAAGCTGGTTTTTTACAACAGCTTCATGTTTTTTCGAACCAATCTCATCGTATCCTGTGCAATCACCCGGGCGCGTTCGGCGCCTTCCGTAAGTATGCCTTCCAGCGCTTTCGGGTTGGCTTCAAGTTCCTTGCGGCGTTCGCGGATGGGTCTCATAGCATCGTTTATGGCTTTTATCAGCAGGTTCTTGCATTCTACACAGCCGATTTCGGCATTGCGGCATTTTTCGTCGATGCCATTTCTGCCTTCGGCATCGAACTGCCCCAGCAGCTTATAGATATTGCATATTTCCGGATGCCCCGGGTCGGAGCGGCGCAGGCGGGCGGGGTCGGTAAAAGCAGTTTTTATCTTATCGGCGGTTTCTTTTTCCGTCATAGCGATTTCGATGTGGTTGCCGGCTTGCTTGCTCATTTTTCCCTTGCCGTCGAGGCCGGGAACATTCGGGAAATCCGTCAATTTGGCTTTCGGTTCGACCAGCGTTTCTCCGAAAAGGCAGTTGAAACGGCGTACGATTTCTCTGGTAAGCTCAAGATGAGGCAACTGGTCTTCACCCACAGGCACCGTATCCGCTTTGTATAAAACGATATCGGATGCCATCAGCACAGGGTATCCCACCAGTCCGTAGTTTACGTTCTCTTTCTGGAGCTTAACCTTATCCTTGAATGTGGGGACTCTTAAAAGCCAGCTTAAAGGTGTTATCATCCCCAGCAGTGTATTCAGCTCAGTCACCTCGGGAACATGCGATTGCACAAACAGTATGCTTTTTTGGGGGTCTAAACCAACAGCTAACCAGTCTAAAAGCATCTCATGTATGTTCGCCTGCAGGTTCGAGGTATCTTCCATCGAGGTAAGGGCATGAATGTCGACTATACAATATACGCAGTCATATTCATCCTGCAACTTAACCCAGTTCTGCAATGCGCCGAGATAGTTACCTATATGTAAACGTCCTGTGGGGCGTGCCCCGGAAAAAATACGGTGTTTCATACTGCTCCTTTGGAATAATTAAAAAAGTTTAGCATAAATATAAAGTTTCCGACAAATTCTTATATTATTCTATGTTGTAGTATATCAACAATAATGGGATAATGTACTGAATAAGATTATAACGGTGCGCATATGATAAAACTGGAGAATATTACCAAAGAATACCGTATGGGTGAAGACATCGTTCATGCCGTTTCCGGTATCAGCCTGGAAATAGAAGAAGGTGAGTTCGTAGCTTTGGTCGGTCCTTCCGGCTCCGGCAAATCGACCATGATGCATATTATCGGCGGTCTGGATACACCTACCTCCGGCAGGGTAGTGGTCGATGGGCAGGACTTGAGCCGTGCCAACGATAAAGAGCTTTCCCGTTATCGCAATGAAAAAATCGGCTTCGTTTTTCAAGCTTTTAACCTGCATCCCACCTATACCGCAACGGAAAATGTCGCTTTACCCCTCATTTTTTCGGGTATTTCGCAAAGCAAGCGCATGAAAATGGCTGCGGAAGCGCTGGAGACCGTAGGTCTTGCCGAGAGGGCATCGCACCGTCCGAACCAGCTTTCCGGTGGCGAAAAACAACGTGTCAGCATTGCCCGCGCGCTGGTAACTCAACCTAAAATTCTTTTGGCAGATGAACCGACTGGGAACCTCGACAGCAAGAACGGCAAACACGTCATGGAGCTCTTGTCGCAGTTAAATAAGGAAAAAGGGATTACGCTTATAATTGTTACTCACGATATGGAAATCGCTGCCGTTGCCGGACGCATAATCAAGATGAGAGACGGCCAGATTGTCGAGGATGAAAGATGAGATTCGCTGACGTTATTAAAACAGCCTTTTATAACCTTTGGCGCAAGAAATTCCGCACTTTTTTGACCATTCTGGCGATTGTCATCGGCGCTGTGCTTATCGCCCTTATGACATCCATTGGTACAGGTTTGCAGAGATTCATTGTCGACCAGTTCGGTTTGATGGTGCCGCAGGATGCTTTGACGGTATATGCCAGTAACCGCAGCTTTTCTTATACCGAAACCCCTTATGAAATTGTCGATACATCCGATGTCGTAATACGTTCTTTTACCGCCGATGATGTCGATAAATTACTGTCTATCGAGGGGGTTGAACGTGTCGATTATAATATCGGAGTCTCTGCTCTGTATGTCAGAGCCGAAGGCAACGAGAAAAAGTATTCGATTTCGATTAATTCCGGTCCGGATTATCAAATCAAAATGATGACGCTGGTAACCGGCGACTTTTTCGAGGAAGACTCCAGCGGTGAGTGCCTTATAAGTTTTGATTATCTGGGTGCTTTCGGCTGGGAAAAGGCCGAGGATGCCGTCGGAAAAGAAATAACTATTACCGTCGGAAAATCCAATGCCTATAATACGGAAACCAAAAACTACAGCTTCGTTATATCGGGCGTCATTTTAAAAACGATGAATGCAACGCAGATTGTTATATCGATGAACGATACCATCGAAATGGCGCGCTATTACCGCAACAATCCCAATCAGTATTCTCCCGAGCAGCCGGGCACCTCTTTACTGGTAAAAGTGAGCGATGTCAATGACGTCGAGAGAGTAGCGGAGATTATCAGGGCCGAAGGTTTCAGCACTATTACTCCCAATGAAATACTGAAAGAAATAAACAGCATCTTCTCGATTATACAAATCGGTTTAAGCGCCTTTGGGATCATCGCACTGGTGGTTGCCAGTATCGGCATCATCAATACGCTGATGATGTCGATTTACGAGCGTACCCGTGAAATCGGTGTCATGAAAGCGGTAGGCGCTACCAGGGGAACTATACGCATGCTGTTTACCATGGAAGGGGCGGCGCTGGGATTTATCGGCGGAATCGCGGGTGTAGCTATCGGTTTTGTTGCCGGCAAGATACTTAACATAATAGGCAGCTATACCTTTTTAAGCGATTATCCCACTTTCGAGATGTCGGTATTTTCGATACAACTTGTGTTAATGGTGGTTGCCGTAACCACCGCTATCAGCCTGATTGCGGGATTGTATCCGGCAAACCGTGCCGCCAAGTTGGATGCGGTAGAGGCTTTACGTTACGAATAGCTAAGCCAGCTCTTCCAGTTTTGATACTACTTCATTGATAGTGGATTGGTCGGTGGAAGCGCCGGAGGTAACTCCGATGCGTTCTTTCCCTTCCAGCCATTCGGGACGGATTTCGTCTGCCGTCTCCACGAGATAGGTCGGGGTTACCGTTGAACACAGTTCGACAAGATGTCGGCTGTTGGCGCTGGTATGCCCGCCGACAACCAGTACAAGGTCGCATTCCTTTGCCAGTTCGAGCGAGTTTTTCTGTCTCTGTCTGATGTCATGGCAGATAGTATCGACTACCCGCAACTCGGCATCCTTAAAGACCGGGGATACCAGCAGTTTTTTAATAAATTCAGCAAAAGAATCCGGTATCTGGGTTGTCTGGGAGAGTATTCCCAGCCTGCGCGGTAAAGATTCGATTTTTATAAGGCTTTCGATATCTGTAGTAGCTATGCCTTTACCGCCTGTTCTTCCCAATATTCCTTTTACTTCGGGGTGTGCGGCATCGCCGTAAACGATGGTAAAGAAGCCGTCTTTAGCGAACCTTTCAGCGGTAATCTGTGCACGTTTTACGAAAGGGCAGGTGGTATCGATGGGTTCGATTTGTCGCCTTTTGATTTCTTCGGCAATTTCCGGACTGACTCCGTGAGAACTGGTGACAACCACTTTTCCTTTTACGTCCGCGATATCTTTGACTACCGAAACGCCTTTTTGCGCCAGTTTGCGCAACACCGGCTGGTTATGGACGATGGCTCCCAGCGTTTCTACGTTGCCGCGTTCGGCAGCCACGCGTTCGACAATATCGACGGCGCGCCTGACGCCGAGACAGAATCCGATTCCTTCAGCACGCTTGATTTGCAATCTTTCATCCTTCGTTGATTTTCTTTTTTGATTATACAGTTACAAGATAGATAAGACAATATGAGTTGATGTGATAAAAGAGGGTGCTTTATAATGACCCCCCAGATGCTTCGTCCCGATAAATCGGGGTGGCATCCCGTCCAAGTCGGGAGTGGCAATGGAAATAAAAAAATCCGTTCGCCCTGAGCATGTCGAAGGGTTTAGCGAACGGATTTTTAAGCCGGGTATCTATTTATCGTCGCCGCTATGGATTCGACAAGCTCACCACGAGCGTTTTTTTGTCATGTTTCAACTCGACTTGTCTCGCAGTGGCAGAAGAATTATTTCAGTGTTTTTATCCTTATAATATGTACCGTAACACCGGTTGCGATTAAAATCAGCAGTATCCTTACTGCCAAAAGGTCGACGACAAAGATTACCGAAGCCAGTATTGTAATCCATAACAGTGCGATGATGTAAATCTTTGCTCTATGCGGGATGCCTTTTTTATCGCGGTAGTTTTTAATATATTTCCCCAGCCAGCGGTTGTTTACCAGCCAGCAATAGAATCTTTGTGAACTCCTGCAATAACAGGCGGCTGCCAGAAGCAGAAAGGGGGTAGTGGGGAGGATGGGGAGGAAGATTCCCAGAAAACCGAACGCCACCGATAATGTTCCGATAGCTATCAGAAGATACTTTAGCCAGCTTTTTATCTCGCGGCATTCTTTATTGGAAGGAGTTTCAGTCTTTTTCTGCATTTTTTCAGTCTTGTCAGGATTCGACTTCAAGGCTGAAATCCAGCGCTTTTGCCGAGTGTGTCAAAGCTCCTATTGAAATATAATCTATCCCGGTTAATGCCACATCCCTGATGTTATCCAGGTTAATGCCACCGGAGGCTTCCAGCTTGACCTTTCCGCCGCACATGGCTACTACTGCCTTCATCTCTTCGATATTCATATTATCCAGCATGATGATGTCGACATCCGTTTTCATGGCTTCGGCTGCCTCTTCTACGGTATTGACTTCAATCTCGATTATCGTTCCCTTACTGCTGTCCTGTCTTGCCCTATTTATTATCTCTATCAGAGTTACGCCCTCTTTTTGTAAAGAAGCGATGTGGTTGTCTTTAATCAGAATGCTGTCTGCCAGATTAAGGCGATGGTTCTCGCCTCCGCCGACGGTTACGGCATATTTTTCCAATAGTCGCATCCCCGGCAGGGTTTTACGGGTATCCCTGATGACTGCCTTCGTTCCCTTAACCTTCTCGACATATCTTGCCGTCTGTGTGGCGATGCCGCTTAAGTGACTTAAAAAATTCAGTACCACCCTCTCGGCGCCGAGTATACTCTTCAGGTTTCCGCTGATTTCTGCAATGAGGTCGCCCGGTTTTACCTTTCGACCTTCTTTTTGCAGCAGATTCACCTTAATCGAATGATCGACGGTGTGAAATACGGGAGATATTATATTTGCACAGGCAAGGAAGCCCTCTTCTTTGGCTATGATGAAAGCCACTCCCTGTTTATCGGGGGAAACAAGGACACCACTGGTGATATCGTTTTCGAAGTCGTCCTCTTCCAGCGCCAGCTTGATGATGCTCTCTATTTGTTCCTGCGGCTGTTTATACATTGCATCGCTCCCGGTTTTCTATAGTGGTGACTATATGCCTCAGCCATGCCTCAGAGCGCTGCGGAAAATCGGAGCGGAAGTGGGCGCCGCGGCTTTCTTCCCTTAACAGGGCGGCTTCGGCGATTAACCTTCCGGTTATTATCATATTTGCCAGCTCATGGGATTGCCGATTCGACGGTTTGGGCATTTCATGCTCCCATGAACCTAAAACGTCAACGGCTTCTGCCAGCCCTTTCCTGTCACGCACAATTCCGACGTTATCCCAGAGCAGATTTTGCAGAGCTTCGAGACTTAACAGGGGAGTATTATTAACAAGAGGTCTGACCTTAAGCTTATGATTGATGTTACTGTTCGGAAGGTTATCATTATATTGCCGGTTGCTTTTCTGGTTGGTGCCCTGTTCGATGCGTTTGAAAATACGTTTTCCGAAAATCAGCACTTCCAGCATCGAATTGGATGCCAGCCGGTTGGCTCCGTGAGCTCCCGTTCCGGCACACTCGCCGGCGGCAAAAAGGCCGCATACCGAGGTTTCTCCCCAGCTGTTGGTGCGTATGCCGCCTATCATGTAATGAGCAGCCGGGGCTATCGGTATCAAACTGCTGGTTATATCCAGCCCGTGGTCTGCGCAGAATTGATAGATATGCGGGAAACGCGTTTTTATGCGGTGCGGAGCCAGATGGGTGACATCGAGAAAAACGTTATCACGATGAGTTTTTTTCATTTCGCTCAAGATACTGCGGGCAACCACATCCCGTGGCGCCAGTTCGGCCAGAGGGGTATAATCGGGCATGAAGCGTCTGCCGTCCATGTTTCGCAGTATGCCGCCTTCGCCGCGTACCGCTTCTGAAATTAAAAAAGGGGCGACTCCCGGCATATGCAGGGCGGTAGGATGAAACTGAAAGAATTCCATATCGATTACTTCGGCACCGGCTTTCAAAGCCAGTGCTATGCCGTCTCCGGTGGCGACTGCCGGATTGGTGGTGAATTTAAAAAGCTGCCCGGCGCCTCCCGTTGCCAGTATCATGTAGCGGCATCCGAATTCTTCAACGCTTCCTTTTTCGCAATCGAAAACCCTGACGCCTTTGACACAGTTCTGTTCGACAATGATATCGGTTGCCAGGTGGTGTTCCAGTACCGGCAGGTCGATGGCTCTCACTATTCTGCTGAGAGTTACCTCTATATGTTCACCGGTGGCATCGCCTCCGGCATGCAGGATGCGTGGTATGCTGTGGGCAGCCTCAAGCGTGAGCGCAATTTCGCCGTCTACGGTATCGAAAGGCACGCCGAAATTGACCAGATCGGCGATACGGTCGGGGCCTTCATCGGCGAGGATATGAACGATTTCTTCGTTGCACAGCCCATCACCGGCAGTGATGGTGTCTTTGTAGTGAAGTTCGGGGGAATCGTTGATGCCGATGGCGGCGGCAATTCCGCCTTGGGCATGGCGGGTATTGCAGTCTTCGATGCTGCCCTTGGTTATTATAAGGACACTGCCATGCTTTTGCGCAAGCAGGGCGCAATACAAACCTGCAATACCGCTGCCGATTATGACATAATCATAGGTATTAATACAGCCACCTCCAAAATCCAATAATTAAAGCCGGGGGCTGGAGCATGGCCCGGGAATGCTATTTTGATTCATCGGGTTGTTTGCCGGCGATGGCGCTTTTCGTCATCCTGAGAAGCTCGCCGGATTCGACTTTAATTATATAGCTGTCTTCCCTGATGCTTTCGATTCTGCCGTAAATGCCGCCGATGGTGATAATCCTGTCTCCGACCTGAAGATTGGATAAGAGATTCTGATGTTCTTTCTGTCTCTTGCCTTGCGGTCTGATAATCAGGAAATAGAATATACCGAAGAGTACTACCATGAAGAGTATCATGTAGATTGTACTGGATGAATTGGATTCTCCCGTGGCAGGTACGCAACTGCTGAGCATACCCAGGCTTATAATAGAGGTCAGTCCTAATAATGAAGCTATTATTTTCTTTACCATTTTTTACTCCTTAATTTAACATCCGTTATCTGTCGACAATATACCCTGTAACGACCAGGGGCTTGTCTTTTCGATTTTAATTCTTACCACCTGCCCGAGCAGATCGTTTTTATCATTGAAGAATACCAGTTTACCACGTCGGCTTCTTCCTTGCCACTTTCCCTGCTTTTTACCTTCTATCAGTACCTCGACGGAACTACCCAGCAGTGTGGCATTGATTTCTGCGGCGATTTCGCCCTGCAGTTTCTCGACGATAGCGACACGCTCTTTTTTTACTTCCGTCGGTACATCATCCTCATATTCCCTAGATGCTATGGTTCCCGTCCTCGGCGAATAAGCGGCAATGTGCGTATTATCGAATCTCAACTCTTTTAACAAGTCCACCGATGCCTTAAACTGCTCTTCCGTCTCCCCCGGAAAGCCGACGATAATATCTGTGGTAATAGCAATATCGGGCACTTTAGCGCGTATCCGTTTGACAAGTTCTCTATAATGAGCGGCAGTGTACCCGCGCCGCATGGCTTTCAAAATCTGGTCGTCTCCTGCCTGCACCGGAAGATTGATTTCCTCGCAAACTTTATCCAGACTGGCGATGGCGTCGATCAACCTGTCGCTCATATCCTTGGGGTGATTGGTCAGAAAGCGCAGCCTTTTTAAGCCCTCTATTTTGTTAATTTCTGTCAGAAGTGAGGCAAGGTCGGATTTATCGGGCAGGTCGTGCCCGTACGAATCTACATTTTGCCCTACCAGAACTATTTCTCTGGCTCCCCGTTCTACCAGCGTCCTCGCCTCACAGACTATTTCATCCATTGAGCGGCTCTTCTCTCTGCCCCTGCGGTAGGGGACGATACAATATGAGCAAAAGTTATTGCACCCCTGTATGATATTAATAAATGTGCTGATGGTGGGTTTTAAGGGAATGATATTTGCCGTCAGACACTTATCTATCCACGGGGGCATCTCTCCTGCGGCAAAAAAATAGTCCACAATCGGAAATCTCTTTTGAAGTTTATCGATATTTGCATCTACCAGGCAGCCCGTCAGTGCAATCTTCAAGCAAGGATTATTTTTCTTTAGCGACTTGAGCGCGCCGATTTTGCTAACCACCTTGTTTTCCGCGCTCTGGCGGATGACACAGCTATTGAGAACTATCAGGTCGGCTTCTTCTGTGGACGCACTCGGTTGATAACCAATCTGTTCGAACAGACTGCCCAGCCTCTCGGATTCTGCCTTGTTCATCTGGCAGCCTATTGTCCAAATATAATACAGGGGCATGATAGTTATTTTATATCCTTGCGGGAATCAGGGAAATATGACATTGGTTAATCACCTGATTTTTTGTCTATAAGTTAGGTGGCTGGTTTACCAGCCGAAGTTTAAGCGCAGGCTGGCGGAGGGGGAGGGATTTGAACCCTCGACCCCAGTTTCCCGGGGTAAGCGCTTAGCAGGCGCCCGCACTAGACCTCTATGCGACCCCTCCGTAAGAAGCAGCATATTTTTAACATAGATAATATAGCATAATCAGAGAGATTGCTCAAAAAAGGAGAGGGAGGCCGGGAAGTTGGATTGTCATTGCGAATCCCGATTTATTGGGATGAAGCAATCTCTCACGAATAGTCTGATTGTTACCGGTAGGGACGGGCATTGCCCGTCCGCTTTAATTCGACACACAAGGGCGGAGGACCATTGGTCGTCCCTACGTGTCTATTTTATTCTGCCGGATTCATGACCCTCCCGACGAACAGAATAGTATTGGTTTTACCATCGCGTATCATAAAAATGAACGGGTGGTCTAGGGTTACTTCGGCCTGTTCCAGTATCCCCTTCAGGTTTATGATTACGGCGGAAGCGGCGGCGGCTTCGGTTCCAGCTTCATCTACGGATACGAATGCTTTATGGACGACATCCTCGATATACAGATCATAAGTTCCATCGATTCCAGACAGGTCGGCAGCCATGCTAAACGCATCTGTCATTCCCATAGCCTGTAGGGCGGCCTTGACACTGAACTGTGAACTGTATTCGAATTTAGGTATGATAAGATTAACACTGGCGGTACGGATGTTTTCGATAATCCCATCAAGCTTTTGTGCATCGAATGTTGCCTCAAACTGGTCTAAATTGCCTTCTTCGGGGAGAATAATCAGCATCGAAAGCTCGTTGCCGTCGTATCTGAGTTCGATTGCCTGATAGCCATCGCCTTCCGCATAACCGAAGTCTTCCGTCTGGTGCATCATGGGAACGCTAATGGTACTTCCATCGGGCAGGTAGAATATCCCGTCTCCGGTATTATTTTCCTTGAAAGGTTTTTCCCAAGCGGCATTGAAATAGATGGCATTGGTTAAAACCAGCCGCGTCATTTCGGTAATGATGCCTTCTCTAATCAGGTCTTCGATTTTACCCTCGGTCTGCTGGCTGACCCATTCATTGATCGTCTGGCGGCAGGCTTCAGGGTCGCTGACGAAATCCAATAGCCTCAATCCGGCATCGTAATTAACCGCCAGCGTATCCAGATATTCGGAGAGGAAGGCATATTCTATCTGTCCCCAGATGGCATTGACGATGTTGAGCTTGAAACCCTCTTCATCCTCGCTTTTATTGCCTTCTCCGCGCTTGGCAAGCTCGATTGCCAGCTTGTTGAAAGCGGCATGCAAATCCTCTTCCTCAAGTATGAAGTTGAGTGTTTCAGCCATCTGTTCTTTTGTGATGCCCTCGGCGCCGGCGTAGGTCATCGCCAAAGCTACAGACAGGCTGTAGGGAGAGAAGAACAGGTTGCCGTCATCACTGGCGCTGAGCTGGCGGTAGAGTTCCAGCGCAAACTCGTTATTGCCGCTTACCAGCGTTTCCATGTCCGAAAAACTGACCTCTGGTGAAGTATCGTAATTCGTATCTGCTTTGAGATACTGCCCGTATTTTTCAATCAGTGTCTTGATTGTGGTATTTGTTTGAGTCGTATTCTGTGTTTGAGCCGTACTCTGCGTATCGATATTGCTGCATGATATAGTGCTCAAGACCAGTATTACAGCAAGTAAAGTAAAGATTATCTTTTTCATATTAGCTCTCCTTTGCGGTTATCCGCAGTCTAGACAGCCGGATTAATAACTCTTCCGATAAACAGGGTAGTTCCGGTCTGGATGTCTCTTATTAAGAAAATGAACGAATGATTGATATTGACCTCGCCGATTTCTATGGGCATGGAGGTTTCCTGAAAGATTACAGCGGTGGCTGCTGCTGCTTCTGTGCCCTCTTCATTGACTGAGACAAATGCCTTGTGAATGACATCGCTTATGATAAGGTCAGCTTTATCTGTTATCCCCGAGAAGTCGGCAGAATCGGAAAAAGCATCGCTCATGCCCATTGCCTTTAGGGCATCGTTTAAGTTGAATTCCGATTCGAATTCGAATTTGGGCATGCTAAGGTTGACCTGCCCCGATGTCATGCTGCCGATGATATTATCTACGAGTTCGGATGTCAGCGAGTTTTCGAAATCGGCAAATGTGCCTTCGTCCGGCATGATAATTACCATCGACATATCATAGATATCATAGAGTAATTCGATTACTGTATAGTTGTCCTCGTTTACATAGCTGAAGCGGTCGGTCTGGTGCATCATCGGTACCGTAACGGTACTACCATCGGGCAGATAGAAGGTATCGTCATAAGTATATTCCTCGTCGAACTGGTTAAGCCAGGCGGCGTTGAAGTAGATGGCGTTGGTAAGAACCAGCCTTGTCATCTGGTCGATAGCGCCTTCGGGTATAAGGTCTTCGATGCGCCCGTTGGTCTGTTCGTATACCCAGTCATTGATTGCTTGTCTGCATGCTTCGGGGTCTTTTTCATAATCCAGTAGCCTGATCCCGGCATCGTAATTTTCAGCCAGGATATCCAGAAATGCCTGCATAAACTCGAAGCCTTTCTGCCCCCAGGTGGCATTGACGATATTAAGCTCGAAACCCTGCGCCTCGCTGTTTTGGGGTACATCGTTGCGGCTGTTGAGTTCGATAGCCAGTTTATTGAAGGCAGAATGAAGTTCCTCATCCTCTAACAGGAAGTTTAAGACCTCTGCCATCTGTGCTTCGGTTTGCCCGTTAGCTCCGGCATATGTCATCGCTAAAGCCAGCGATATGCTGTAAGGTGAGTAGAAGAAGTTGCCGTCTTTTGTGGCTGAAAGCCGCTTGTAAAGCTCGAAAGCGAACTCGTTATTGCCGTTTACGAGCGCTGCCAGTGCCGAATCGCTGACTGTGGGAGAGGTGTCATAGGGTTTATCCGATTTGGCTTCGGCTCCGTAAGTCTGCGTTTGAGAGCAGGAAACCGTGCTCAGGACAAGCACGACGCTTAAAAGTAAAAATATAAATTTTTTCATGATATGTCCTCCTTGATTCCGTATCATCAATAAGTATAACGTAATAAATGCGGCGGGGTTAGGGGGGATTTCTTTTAAATTTGGTAAAACCTCATCCACCTGTCCCCCTTCTCCGAAATCAGAGAAGGGGGGAACTGCCGGTATTCCCCTCTCTGCGTGCGGAGAGGGGTTAGGGGTGAGGTCTGAAATTATTATCCAACGACATTTTCCTTCGTTTTATTCTTAAAAATGATTGTGGATACCTTATTCCTGTGCTATTATGAGCACTATGGAAATAGATATCCTTTTCGATGAGGGTTTCGAGGATTGCCTCGACGAAAAATGGTTACAGGAAATAATCGAAGCCGCGCTCAAAGCCGAGAATGCCGGTGATAACATCGAAATGAGCCTGCTGGTGACCGGGCAGGAGAGAATCCACCAGCTCAATAAAGATTATCGTAAAATAGATAAACCTACCGACGTACTCTCTTTTGCCATGCAGGATGAACTCCCCTCTGAAGACGGGGAGGATTTTTCGTTCATTGTGCCGCCGGATGGTATAAAACACATTGGAGAAGTTATTATCAGCTATCCGCAGGCGGTGATTCAAGCGGCAGAAAACAATCATTCTGTGGACAAAGAAGTGGCAGTTCTTGCCATCCACGGGGTTCTGCATCTTCTGGGTTACGACCATATCAAAGACGAGGAAGCGGATAAAATGGAAGCGCGTGAAAAAATCATCCTCGAATCTATTGTGGGGGATTTACAGTGAGAGTGCTGGGAATAGCCGGCAGTCCACGCCGCAACGGCAACACCGATAAGCTTTTGGCAGAGGTATTGCGTGGCGCTTCCAATAACGGGGCTGAAGTGAAAACCGTTATTCTGAGCGAGTTGAAGATTGCCCCCTGCCAGAACTGCGATGCCTGTTTTACAGCCGGAATCTGCAAAATCGATGATGATATGCAGGATGTATATAAAGAACTGATGCTGGCGGACAGATTCGTGCTGGCTTCTCCGCTGCATTTTATGGGGCTTACCGCCCAAACCAAGGCCATGGTAGACCGCTGCCAGTCGTTATGGGCGAAGAAGTATAAACTGCACATCCCGCCACTGGGAGATGAAAAGGTACGCAAAGGGCTGTTTGTTTCGGTCGGGGGGCAGAGGTTGCCCAATCTCTTTCAGCCGGCAATCGCTACAGTAAGAGCGCTCTTTATCAGCCTGAATATCGAATATGCCGGTGAACTGGTCTTTTCCGGTATAGATAAAGCCGGAAACATCAGCCTGGAGCCGGGTGCACTGGGCAAGGCTTACCTTGCCGGGCAGAAGCTGACAGAGCCTTAGCAAATCTGTTTTGTTTGCCGGATAAACAGACCCACCAAAACCAGCAGCATAACCCACAATGTCATTATTACAATCGATAGTATTGCCGAAAGATAAAGGCCGGGTGGCGCTCCCATCTGAAAGAGCGCCAGCGCTTCGAAGATGTTATAGCCGTATAAAGTATTCAGTACCACGTTTCCGGAGGCAAATATCATGGAAAAGATGACCATCGGCAGCGAATAAAGCACGATTTGCCATGCCGGCGGGAAAGGCCCGGCGATATGTGACCGGAAGAAACAGCGTTTACCAGCGCGAAATTGGCGAAATATCCACCATAGATACATTATAAATATGACAAACAATCCGATTACCGAAAAAAGGATACCGGTTGCCAGTGTGTCCAGCGCTTTCCAGTGCGCCCACCAGGGCACATTGATGGAAGTCAGTTTCAAACCCAGCAATATATTGGCGATTTCGGTGGCGATGTTGTGGCTGACGTTGCTAACCTGCCCGTTTACCAGCACGGCAATCCCGGTATCATAGTCGGGCAGCAGCAGCATGTCGCCGGTAAAATTGGGAGTATCTCCGCAATGAAAATGGTAGAGGATATCGCTGTTATAGCTGATGCTCCATCCCATGCCGTAAGCCATTTGCTCATTGTTATCCTTGTAGAGTATGGCTATCGAATGTAATTCCTCTATGATATCAGCCGAAACCACCTGTTTGCCTTTTAAAACCCCGTTGTTCAAGTTGACCAGCAGCCATTTCCCCATATCCTCGGCACATGACATCACCCAGCCGGCTGCCCTGGCGCTTTTCATGGCGGGGATGTTTCGGACAACTACTTTGCCGTACATCGGTTGGTGCCCGTCGGCTTTTCCAAGGATTTCGGCTTTATCCGGGTCGACAGTAGTATGGTTCATGCCAAGGTGAGTAAATACATTAACTTCCATATATTCTTCATAGGTCATGCCCGATACGCTTTCGATCAGCGCTCCCAGCAGGCAATAGTTCAGGTCGGCATATTCGAAGGCACTCCCCGGTTCGCCGTTCAATCTCAAATTGCCCAGTGAAGCCAGCATCCCTTCGTAGCTGTCGTGGAAAATCAGGATTTCAGAGAAAATTCCCGGGATGCCGCCGGTCTGGTTTAAAAGGTGACGGACGGTAATATCCGCTCCTCTCGAATCTGCTATCTGAAAATCGGGCAGGTATCTCTGCAATGGCTGGTCGATATCTATCAGCCCCGTGTCCTCTAACAGTAAAACCGCCAGTGCGGTAAACGATTTGGTAAGCGATGCTAGGTCGAAAAGAGTAGTGGTTGTCAGTGGTGCGTTGCTCTCGACGCTGGCGATGCCGTAGGTATTACAGTAGACAACTTCGCCGCTCTGTACCACTACTATTGCAATTCCGGGGATGTTTTCTTTCTCCTGAATCTGCCCGATATATTTGTCGATATCTGGGTAGCCGTTAAGAGTTTTTGAGGTTTGCGATTCCGCAGCGCCGGCGCACCCGGGTAAAAACAGGGAAACAAGGCATATAAGGGCAAGCAGGCAGATTAATTTTTTATTCAGCCCTTTATATGTTCGATTTAATAAATAATTTAACGACATATAAAAAGTCCGGGCAAATTTTGGGGATTAGCGGGCATTTCCGATAAGTTTATTTATATCATCTATTCCGCGTTTACACATAAAGTCTTTTATTCCTTCGAGTACATCAATAGGCGCTTGCGGATTGACGAATATGGCAGTACCCACCTGCACGGCAGTGGCGCCCGCCATTAAAAATTCGATGGCGTCCGTAGCAGTAGCAATCCCCCCACAGCCGATAACGGGTATCTTAATAGCTCCTGCTGCCTCATATACCATTGAGAGAGCTACCGGTTTTATTGCAGGACCGGAAAGACCGCCGGTAACATTGCCCAACAGGGGTTTCTTTTTATAGATATCTATCGCCATTCCCCTCAGGGTATTGATAAGGGATACTGCATCCGCTCCGGCAGCCTCAACCGCTATGGCAATGCTTTTGATATCTGCTACGTTGGGGGTCAGTTTTACGATGACGGGCAGGGTAGTGGCTTGGCGCACTGCGCAAGTTACAGTAGCGGCAGAATCGGGGTTGATACCGAACTCGACACCGCCGGCTTTGATATTAGGGCAGCTGATATTCACTTCCAGCCCTCTGATACCTTTTACATTATCAAGCATGGCTGCCAGTTTAGCGTAGTCATCGATGGTCTTTCCGGCAATATTAACTATAACCGGCACTTGCCATTTTGCCCACTCGGGTGCTTTTTCCTTTATCAGGGCATCAATGCCGATATTCTGCAGCCCGATAGCATTCAGCATACCCCAGCCGGTTTCGCATACCCGGGGTTGAGGATTGCCGTCTCTCGGTTCGAGAGTGGTTCCCTTGCAGATAATGGCTCCCAGTTTTTGGATATCGATAATATTGCTGTATTCGGTTCCGTAACCGAACGTGCCGGAAGCCGTCATAACTGGATTGGAAAGAAGTAACCCGCGCTTGTTTTTGGGCGCCAGCTGAACGGAAAGGTTCACTTTATTTACCCCCGCTGATTTTCTACTGATTATAGGCTACATCTTTTGAGATGGCAACCCTCTGGAGGATAGCAGTTTTCGTATTGCAATAACAAGTGCGAAGATAACGACGCCGGTAACGATTATAGTCGCTCCCGATGCCAGGTCGAACCAGTAGGAAAGCATCAGTCCAGTAAATGTGAAGATGGCGCTGAACAATACGGAAAGCGCCATCAATTTTTTCATATCATTGGTAAACTGGCGCGCCAGCGAGGCTGGTATGGTAAGCAGGGCAATTACCAGTATGATGCCGACAACGCGTATCATTACCACGATTGTCAGGGCAATCAGGCAGAGCATGGTGAGGTATATTTTTTCCGTCGGCATGCCGATAACGGTGCTGTATTCTTCATCGAAGGATACAGCGAGAAATTCCTTGTATAAAAGAGCGACCACCGCGAAGATAAGGATATCCAGTACCAGTATCAGCAGCAATTCGGAATCCGGAACGGTTAAAATGTTGCCGAATAAATAGCTGAAAAGATTGGTTGTGTATCCCGGAGTCAGGCTGATAAAGATAGCTCCCAATGCCATGCCGGTTGCCCACAGGATACCGATAACCGTGTCTTCTGGCAGTTTAGTTCTGCGGGTGGTCAGCCCCATTGCTATCGCCGATATCAGACCGAAACCTGTGGCGCCTAAAACGGGATTGATGCCGAGGAAATAACCGATTCCGATACCGCCGAAAGAGGCATGTGCGATGCCGCCGCTGATAAAGACGATTTTCTTGGAAACCACATAGGCGCCGATGATGCCGCAGGCAATCGATGCCAGCAGTCCCGCCAGCATTGCGTTTTGCATGAAGTGGTATCCGAATATATCGAACACTACTGGTGCTCCTTTAAAACACGGTGCGGAATAGTTCCATGGGCAATCAGGTGAATCGGGCACTGATAGGTGCCTTCCAGGACTTCATCCGATATTTCTTTCGGACCGTGATAAACCAGTGTTTGGTTCAGACAGGCGATCTCATCGACATAAATGGAAACAGCGGTCACGTCGTGGGAAACGAGTACGATTGCCATTTCCTGCTGGAGTTCCTTAAGCAATCCGTAAAGCTCACCCTGCACTTTGGGGTCTACACTCTCCATGGGCTCGTCCAGAAGCAGCAACTTCGGGTCGGATGCCAGCGCACGCGCAATAAAAACTCTTTTTTGTTGACCGCCGGAAAGCTCTCCGATCTGGCGGTTTCTGTATTTCAGCATGCTGACCCTGTCGAGGGCTTCTTCCGCTTTCTTTTTATCTTCGCAGGAATAACGTCTGAAGAGGCCGGTCTGGCTGTAAAGCCCCATTAAAGTTACCTGCCAGACATCGATGGGGAAATTCTTGTCAAAAAAGGATTTTTGCGGAACATAACCGATTTGTGAGCGGCTTTCGCAAGGGTCTTTCCCCAGCACGGTAACCTTACCGCGCCGGGGTTTTAAAAGACCCAGTATAATTTTAAGAAGGGTGGTTTTTCCACCGCCGTTAGGTCCTATGATGCCCAGGAAATCCCGGTCATGTATAGCTAAATTGATATCCTGAAGCGCCGGGTGACTGTTATAATAAGCCCAGACGTTTTCAAATTTAACTACTTCTTTTTCTACAGACATAACCTATTCGAGTTCCAGTGCGATGGATGCCGCTGCGCTTCTCATATTAGCGATATATAAGGAAGGTAGCGGGTCAAGATATAATACACTACCTCTTATCTCGTTTGCAATTGACTGGGCGTATGCGCCGGTCTCATATGGAGAGGCAAATACATAATTCAAATTGTTGGCTCTGGCGGCGTCGATGCATTGCTGAATCTTCTGTGCCGTGGTTTCTTTTCCTTCCTCTTCGACAGATAGTTGTATCAGATTATATTCCGATGCAAAATATCCGAATGACGGATGATAAATCAGGAAGTGACGATTCTGATATCCTTCAAATAATCCTGTTATATGGTTGTGAAGTTCTTCCAGTTCTTCGATATAGCTTTCATAGTTGGCAAGATAATAGTCGGAATTTTGCGGGTCTATTGAAATCAAGCCGTTATATATACTCAAACACATTTGTTGAGCATTTACCGGGGAATTCCAGATATGCGGGTCTTCGTCGATAATCTCTATCCCGGGAGAACAATCTATTACCACCATATTTCTATTCAGCGCCAGTATATTATCTATCCATGTGGTCTCGAATTCGATGTCCGACCCCACTTTTACATAAGCTGCGGCACTGCTGACTTTTACCATCTGGCTGGTAGTCGGTTCGTAAGTATGCGGTTCGTATCCGGGCGGAACCATAACGGTAACATCCACTTTATTGCCCCCGATTTGTTGAACAAAGTCCGCCACGGTGGTAATGGAAGCGATTATTTTTAATGTGTCGCCTGTTTCTGTTACGGTGCTGGTCTGCGTCAGCGTTTCGGTTGCAGTGGTCGTTTCCTTGAGAGTGGTTGTCACAGGGTCGGATTTACATCCTCCAAGCAATCCCGCCAGCACCAGGGCTCCTGCCCCGGCTACAAAATGTCTTCTTGTTATCGTTCTATTTATTTTCAATAGTTTTTATCCTCCCAAAATATATATCTAAAAACAGGGAGCGGCGTCGACAACCGTTTCTGTTCTTATGCCGTTTGGTATCGTCTTATCCTTTGATGTTATGATCGGTTCCCTGGCTTTCATTGCTGCATCTGGGGCAGAACCCCACGAATTCAAGAATGTGTGTTTTTATATTAAAACCGGTTTCTGCGGTTATTTTTTTTCTGAGTTCTTCGAGATTCGGTTCGTCGCAGGGGAAATTGATTATAATTCCGCAATTTGAGCAGAGCAGATGATGATGATGCTCCGCCGTGTTTATTTTATATTTATGACAGTCACCCCCGGCGTGAACCTTGCATACCAGCCCCAGCCTGTCCAGCATATCCAGTACACGGTATACGGTTACCATTCCTGTATCCGGATTACTGGTTTTCAACTTCTCATACAGGTCTGCCGGGGTTAAAAACTGATCGCTTTTTGCAAACTCCTTGATAATAGTCAACCTTTGCGGGGTAGCTTTGTAACCGTTCTGTCTTAAGACAGATTTAATTTTATCTTCACTGAGTTTCATTATTAATTACCCTTTTTTCCACAGGTATATAATTGAAAATATTTTCAGTTACATATCTTAACAGAAGATTTTAGCTGTGTCAATAGTTTTACCCGCGAATATAAAAATAAATTGATAGGGGTATTGATTAACTGATATAAATAGGTTACACTTAGGGGGTATGAAAAGCCGCATGTTTAATTATATAAGTGATAATTTCGGTTGCAGGATAGCGCCTGTCTGTTCAAGGCAGGTTCCCCGCTACGGTAAGGCAACGATTTTATCGCGGCATGCATTTTTATCCAGATAGCTTTTTTACTGCTTTCTACGTTATTCCCATAAACGATGAGTATAGAAGCATATTTACAGTTCTTCAGATTAATTTCTGAAGCAGCTTAATAGCACTTATTATACGGGGGACAGACAAGTGAATACTACGAATCATAAATTAATAAAGCTTCGCCTGGAGAATGACCGCAAGCGGTTGGAAGACCAGCTCGAACAATTAAAAGCCAGCCGTCCGACCGAAAACAGGCGTGAAGGCAGTCCCTTCGGCAAAAGGGAAGAGGAAGCCACCGAAACTGCGGATTTGGAAAATCGCATGGCGCTCGAAAAACGTACCAGGGAGCAACTGTCTGAAGTAGAAAGGGCATTGGATAAATTTGAAAAGGGAACTTACGGAAGCTGCGAGATATGCGGCAAGCCGATAAATCCTGAAAGATTGGAAGCTTTACCACAGGCATTATATTGCATGGAGTGTAATGCTAATAAAGCAAAGAATGTTTAAAGTAAAGAGCTTCTTAAGGGAGTTTTACAGTCGGGGCGGCCTCTTTCTATGGGTTTCGTTACCTGTTATAGCGATAGACCAGTTAACAAAATATATTGTTAAGACTAATCTCGCACTCGGAGAGTCCATTCCCGAATCGGGCTTTTTCCATATTACCTATGTACAAAATACCGGTGCCGCCTTCAGTATATTCCGCGACCATACATATTTATTGTCCATATTTTCGATAATCGGTGTTATCCTGTTGCTGTTTATCGTATTCTATCTTTCTACCCGTGTCGAATTTTTAAGGAGCCTGCCGGCCAGGTTATCGCTCGGACTGATTATGGGGGGCACTGTCGGTAATCTCATCGACCGCTTGAGTTACGGTTATGTTATCGATTTTATCGATGTCGATTTCTTTGCCACTTTCAATGTGGCCGATGCCGGAATTTCCGTGGGAGCGGTACTTTTGGCTTTAACATATATCAGATTAGCCAGGGACTGACGGTTTATATTTATGGCTGAAGAAATCCACGAATTGCTGGTTGAGGGGGCAGGGGAGCGGCTCGATAAATATATCGCCTTAAAACTCCCCCCGGTTTCGCGCAGTTTTATACAAAAATTGATAGATGATAATAAAGTTACCGTCAATAATCGCGCAGAAAAAGCCGGTTATAAACTCAACACCGCTGACAGGATTATAATCAGTATCCCCGCGATTGATACAACCGGGCTTAAAGCTGAGCCGATTCCCATCGATATCCTCTACGAAGACGAAGACCTGCTGGTTATCGATAAGCCTGCCGGGCTTACGGTGCATCCGGCTCCCGGGCATCCCGAACATACACTGGTTAATGCCGTCTTATCGCATTTCCCCCAGTTAGCTGATAGCGGTGGAGATCGCTTGCGCCCGGGTATTGTTCACAGGTTGGACAAAGATACCTCGGGGCTGGTACTGGTTGCCAAGAACAGGGAGTCGCTGGCGAATCTTTCCGAACAGTTCAAGTCCCGTTCGGTAATAAAGATATACCTGACGCTGGTGAAAGGGCATATCAAACCGGAAACCGGTCTTATCGAAGCCAATCTGGGGCGGGATAAGGGAAACCGCAAACGAATAGCAATTACAGAAAACGGGAAGGAAGCACGTACACGATACCGGGTTATCAAATACTTTAACGATGGTTATTCATTGCTCGAAATTACGCTGGAGACAGGGCGCACTCACCAGATAAGGGTACACCTGGCGGCTATCGGTTTCCCGGTAGTGGGTGACATAACCTATGGCATCAAAGCACCGTTTCTCTCCCGTCAATTCCTGCACGCGCATCGAATCGGGTTTTGTCTTCCATCAACGGGTAAATACGTGGAATTTCAGTCCGAACTGCCCGACGACTTGAAGCAGGCATTGGAACACATCATTTAATGTGTCCGGATTCATACCTAGATTGTTAACTTCTGTGGTGATAAAATATAGTTAACATTTTGTAAAGCTTTTTCGGCGGGGGGATAATGATGCAGGAAGAATCTGGCGGTATTGTTCTCGAATTTGCCGGCTTCTGGCGAAGATTTGCCGCTTTTTTAATCGATGCGGCGGTTTTATCGGTTATTTCCTCCATTTGTATGCCATTTCGGCAGCTGGGATACATCAGGCTGTGGAATCCGGATATATTTGAAGCTATTTCGGACTGGCTGATTCTGCCCCAGTTTATATTAGGCAACATATTATTAATTGTGATTGTAATCGGTTATTTTGTCATATTCTGGGCCTGGCGCGGTCAAACCCTGGGAAAAATGGTAATGAATATCAAGGTTATTCGTCCCGACGGCTCCAATCTAACCTTTGGGCTTGCATTATTAAGGTATCTTGGTTACATTATATCCACAGCAGTACTGTTTTTCGGTTTTATCTGGATTGCCTTCGATAAGCAAAAACAGGGCTTTCATGATAAAATTGCCGGGACGTTTGTGGTTATAGTGCCGCAGCCTAAAATCAAGGTTACAAATCCCAACCCGACAGGCGTCGGGGCGTAAAAAGATTTGCGAATCTGTTATAATAGGTGCTTAACAGGAAAGTATACTTATGAGTGATAAAATCAGAGTACGCTATGCCCCCAGCCCCACCGGCTACCCCCATGTGGGCAATATCAGAACGGCTTTGTTCAACTGGCTGTTTGCCCGTCACCACGGAGGCAGTTTCATCGTGCGTATCGAGGATACCGATGTCGCACGCACGGTAGAGGGCGCTGTCGAGGCTATTCTCGACGGGCTTCGCTGGCTGGGTATTGATTGGGATGAAGGCCCGGAAGTCGGCGGCAAGTTCGGTCCTTATGTGCAGTCACAACGGCTGGATAAATATAAAGCCGCCGCCAAAAAGCTGATAGAACAGGGTGATGCTTACTATTGCTATTGCACACCGGAACGCCTTGATGAAATGCGCAACGAGCAGATGAAAAACAAACAGCCTCCGGGATATGACAGACGTTGCCGTGATTTGTCCGTTCCGGAGAGTACTTTGAAATGGATGTCGGGGATGAAAAGAGTAGTGCGTTTCCGCACACCGCTGGCGGGTAAAACCGCCTTTCACGATATTATACGCGGTGATGTTTCCTTTGAAAATTCAACCATCGATGACTTCGTTATCATAAAATCCGACGGATTTCCGACTTATCACCTTGCCAGCATCGTCGACGACCATGAAATGGAGATAACCCATGTATTAAGAGCTGAGGAATGGCTTTCGAGCACCCCCCGCCACCTGATGCTTTATAAGGCTATGGGATATAAACCGCCCGAGTTTGCCCATCTGCCGATGCTGCTCGGCACCGACCGGTCGAAGCTCAGCAAGCGTCACGGTTCGGTATCCATAATTGAATACAAGGAGCAGGGATATCTGCCGGAAGCTATGCTGAACTTCCTGTCGCTTTTGGGCTGGTCTCTGGACGGAAAAACCGAATTGATGACGGTCAAGGAAATCATCAAGAACTTTACGCTGGGGCGTGTAAACTCTACCGGAGCCATTTTTAATATCGAAAAGCTGGACTGGATGAACGGGGTTTACATCCGCGACCTTAAAATAGACGATTTTTCGCAGAGGGTAGTCCCGTTCCTCGAAAGAGACCTGCCGCCCGACGTTAAAAGGCCGCTGTCTTTAGACTACATCAAAAAAATCGCTCCGCTGGTGCAGGAGCGGGTTAAAAAGCTGAATGAAATAGCGGAACTGACCGAGTTCTTTTTTATCGATAATCTTGAATATGACCCGAATATTCTCGTTGCCAAAAAGACAACTCTCGAGACGACAAAGGTAATTCTGGAGACTGCATTGAAAGGACTCGATGAGCTCCCCGAGTTTAGCGAGGAATCGCTCGAAACCGTCTTGAGACCGATGGCAGAGGCATTGGCGGTTAAGACCGGGCAGTTATTCGGTACGCTGAGGTCGGCAACCACCGGTAGTGAAGTGGCACCTCCGCTGTTTCAGACAATGGCGGTGCTCGGTAAAGAGCGATGTATGAAGCGAATTAAAGAAGCGCTGGCGGTTCTCGACAAGGCAAAGGATAAAACAGCCGGGTAATATCTGGTGGTCAAGTGCGATTATGGCTTTATTAGTTGCCTCATCACAGATGTCAGGTGTTGTATATGACTTAAACATCTGTGGTACTTTCCCTCTTTGGAAAAGAGGGAGTGAGGGAGATTTGCTCCGATTTTGCAATAGCCGCAGCCTTGTTATGAGGTATAAACGTATTAAAGCCAAAATTCCTCTTAATCTCCCTTTGCTAAAGGGAGAGATATGGGGAGTGGTAACACACAGTATGAGTGATGATTATATGGTTTCCAAGAATAGATAACTCCCTGTTTTAATCTTGGTGTCCTGCTGTAACAAGAAATGATTTCAGTAGATACAGCAAACAGCAGTGATAATAAGTAGTATTAGCCATAATCAAATTTTTATGAGGTCATATCTATGATTTGCAGATATATTTCCCTTTACGAATCAGGCGAACTTGCAAAGCGGGCAGAGCGGCTTGGTAGAAGGCTTGCTTCCTGTGATATCTGTCCAAGAGATTGCGGTGTCAACCGTCTTAGTGGTGAAACGGGATATTGCCATTCGGGAGTGTTGCCCATCGTTTCCTCTTATTGCGACCATCATGGCGAGGAGCCTGTTCTTTCGGGGAGTCGCGGTTCGGGGACAATATTTTTTGCTAACTGCAACCTGCGCTGCCTCTATTGCCAGAACCATCAGATCAGCCAGAACTGGATTAAGCAAAAAGCGAATGAGATAACATGTCATAAGCTGGCAGAAAATATGCTCTACTTGCAAAAGGAGCTCGGCTGCCATAACATCAATCTGGTTTCTCCGTCGCATTTCGTACCGCAGATAGTCGAAGCTCTCCTGGAAGCAGTGCCGCTGGGGTTTAATATACCGCTGGTCTATAATACCAACGGCTACGACAGCCTGGAAACTCTTAGAGAACTGGACGGCATTATCGATATCTACCTGCCTGATTTCAAGTATTTCGATAATAAAAATGCGCTGGAATTATCCGGCGCTGCCAATTATGTCGAGACAGCTCAAGCTGCCATCAAGGAAATGTACCGGCAGGTAGGTAATCTTATCATCGATGACAGCGGTATTGCGCAGCGCGGGCTGATTGTGCGCCATCTCATACTTCCTAATCGTTTATCCGATAGCAGGGAAGTGCTTAAGTGGCTGGCAGGGGAGCTATCGCCGGAGGTAACCATCAGCGTAATGTCCCAGTATCACCCGGTGCACCGCACCCTGGAATTGCCGTCGCTTTCGCGAAGTATCTCGCAGCAGGAATTCGATGAGGTATTCAACCTGGTGGTTGAACTCGGCATGGAGAATGGCTGGGTGCAGCAACTGGAAGCCGCGGAGTACTATGTACCTGATTTCGAGCGCAAAGGACATCCTTTCGCTTTTGAAATTTAGCTATCTAAATTATTTTAATGGAGGGAATGTTGGTGGAATCGAAAATTGAACTAACGAGCATGGGAGCGAAGCCGGTACTGTCCGTAAGGGTGGTGACCACTATAGGGGATTTGCCGGCTCTTATTAACGATAGTTATCGCAGAATTGCCGATTATCTGGCCGAGCTGGGAGAAACGCCGGCCGATGCTCCGTTTGCCGCCTATCACAGGTTGGGTACGCAGGATATCGATATCGAACTGGGTGTTCCCGTTTCCGTGAATTTGCCCGGTAAGGATGATATAAAAGCAGGGGAGACTGTTTCCGGCGATGCCGTCGTTTATATGCATGAAGGCCCATATACCGATTTGAAACCGGTCTATGAAAAAATTTTTGAGTGGATAGGCGAAAACAAATGCACACCGAAGGGGCTTTATTACGAATACTATTTCAATTCCCCCGGTGGTGTTTCTGAGAAAAAACTTGCGACACGCATAGTAATACCGGTCGAAAAATAATGCCCCTTAGCGGGGAAGCCTGAATCCGGGAAATTAAAAAGCGGTTCCTGTAATCATATTTGAAGTGATTGGGCAGGGGCGCTTTATTTTTAATTATTGTGGTATAAAAATATTCCGCTGAGTCCATATGTAGATAAGCGGACTGTCAGCGGAACTATCCGGGATTTACATGATTGGAAAGTATTATCTCTTGCGGTTGGTAAAAGAAAACTCGATTTTCTTACCGTTGCGCTTGGTATCTTTCTTATTGACGTTCTCAATAAATTTCCTGAGTTCTTCTTTTTCTGCTGCTGTTGCTTTTTTAGTCGCCATTTAAATAATTCACCCTCTTCCTGTTAGTTAAAGCATAATTATAGCAGTTTTTACCAATAGAGCCAAATAGTCGGCGATAAAATGTCATTGCGGGCATAAAGGTTAAAAAGTATTGGTTTGTCATGCTGGAATCCCGACCTGTCGGGATGAAGCATCTGGGGAAGGGGGCTTATTTTCACCCCCCAGATCCTTCGGTCGTTTCACTCCCTCCAGGATGACAGTTATTTTTCCTTCTGGCAATTCGGACAGAAGTAGGTGCCGCGCTGATGAACGCGGATACGCTCAAGCGGAGTCCGGCAGACAGGGCAGGGCTTATCCTTGCAGTGGGCAACCTTGAACTGCTTGTGGGCAGTTCCCGTCTCACCGTCCGGTCTGAAATAATTGGTGACGCTGGCGCCCTTGTTTTTAATGCCCAGTCTCAAAACGTCCTGTATCGCCCGGTGCAGCGCTTCGATTTCTTCTCCCGTCAACGAATCGGTGTGCCTGGTCGGGTGGATTTTGGAAGCAAACAGGGCTTCATCGGCATACATATTGCCGATTCCGGCAATCAGGCATTGGTCCAACAATACTGATTTTACAGGGGATTTGCGTTTGCTGAGAATTTCGGTCAATGCCAGTATGGTAAACTCATCGCTAAGCGGCTCTACTCCCAGTTTTCCCAGCACGCATTGGCAGTCTTTTACAAGTTGTATCTTTCCGAACTTGCGCGGGTCGTTGAAATAGATTTCAGTATCGTTGTCCAGATGAATTACAGTGCGGGTGTGGGGTGGGGGATTGTCATGCCCCAGCATCAGCGAACCGCTCATCCTCATATGCATTATCAACTTATAACCGCTCTCGAGGTTGAATATCAGATATTTGCCGCGCCGGTCCATACCGGTAATCTTCTGATTTTTTATGATACGCTCGAATTCCTCTTTCGAGGGCTGCTGCAGCGTTCGCTCCCAAAGTAAGGTAACGCTCTTAATCTTTCTTCCCGTGACATGCGGTTCGAGGTCGTTTTTTATGGTTTCGACTTCAGGAAGCTCAGGCATTTGATTTCTCTTTTCGATACGTATTTATAGAAGATTATAGCAGGAACGAGAACAAGTACACCTATTATCAGGCCGGATAAGACATCGCTTAACCAGTGTTGCTGAAGATACAATCTTGATAAACCCGTCAGCGCTATCAACAGTCCCGCCAGAATTTGCAGCGCAATGCGCCATGCCTTGTTTTTTACCACCTGAGGCAGAAAATAGATTAACAGTCCCATCAGAATAAAAACGAAGATAGTATGCCCGCTGGGAAAACTGTTTTCCAGCGAATCCCCCAGCGGCCTCGGTCTGTCGATAAGGAATTTCAGCACGTAGCTGATAACGACGCCGATATAGGGTATGCCGGCGATAAACAGCGCTTCTATTCTCTTTCTCAACAACCAGAATATCAGTCCGCTAAGCAGGCTGGCAATGATACAGTATGGGAATGCCCCCAGATACGAAACAACCGGCATGGCCGAGTCTAAAAAGCCGGATTGGATGCTGTTTATCCAGTTATCGACCACTGTATCGCCGGGGAAGCTCATGCCAGAGATAACAGCGATAATAATAAATGCCAGCAGGACAAGCAGCATTAGATAAGCAATGCGGTAGATGCTCAAGGGCTACTCCATCTGCCCCCAGTTCCTGCCGGTCTTGGTCTCCACTTTTAATGGTATGCTGAGTGCGATGGCTTCCGACATCACTTTTGCCGCCAGCTTCTGCATCTTATCCATCTCATCATCGGGGACTTCGAAGATAAGCTCGTCGTGCACCTGCAACAGCATCGAGCTTTTTAAGGAGTGTTTTGCCATTTCCCTGTCCAGTTTGACCATAGCCACTTTTATAATATCGGCGGAAGTCCCCTGAACCGGCATATTGATTGCCATGCGCTCGGCGGCTTCGCGCAGGTTTCGGTTTGACGAATTTACCTCCGGTATCAACCTTTTCCTTCCCAGAATGGTCTGCACGTACCCCAGTTCACGCGCCTGTTTTTTGGTTTCTTCCATATATTCTTTAACGCGCGGGTATTTCTCAAAATAGGCGCTGATGAACTTCTCCGCTTCTTCGCGGCTGAACTCGGTAGCCTGTTCCAGCCCGTATCCGCTCATACCGTAAATGACGCCGAAGTTGACGGTCTTTGCCAGCCGCCGCATATCGGCTGTAACTTTATCTTTCTCCACTCCGAAGAGCCTGATAGCTGTATCGGTATGAATATCTCCGTCGCTAGCGAAAGTTTCTAAAAGCTCCGGGTCGCCCGAAAGGTGTGCCAGTGCTCTCAAATCTATCTGCGAATAGTCGGCAGACAGTAATTGATAGCCGGGTGGTGCGATGAAAGCCTGTCTGATTTCCCTGCCCATTTCGCCGCGCACGGGGATGTTTTGCAGGTTGGGGTCGCTGGAGGAAAGCCTTCCGGTGGTCGTCTTCGTTTGGTTAAAACTGGTATGCAGCCGTTTTGTCTTCGAGTTAACCAGCTGGGGCAGGGCATCGACATAGGTCGATTTCAGCTTGGTCAACTGGCGGTATTCCAGAATCAGTTCTATAATCGGGTGTTGTCCCCTCAGTTCCTCTAAAACGGAGGCATCGGTGGAAAATCCGCTCTTGGTCTTGCGCGCCGATGGTAATTTGAGTTCCTGAAATAAAACCGGGCTTAGCTGCTGTGTTGAATTAATATTAAAGCGGCGTCCGGCTTTACCGTAGATATCCTCTTCCAGTTCCAGCAGCCTTTTCCCGAGCCTGCCCGACATCTCTTTTAGCAGGTTGGTATCCAGCGCAATTCCCTGCCGCTCCATCTGCATTAAAATCGGCGCCAGCGGCATTTCAACATCGGCATAGAGTTGCCACAGGTTCTGTTCTTTCAATTCTGCCGTAAAGAGCTTATCCAGCCTGCCGGTGTTGTCGGCATCGGCGCAGGCGTATTTACCGGCAACGGATACTTCCACCTGCGACATATTGATCTGATTCTTGCCGGAGCCGATAAGCTCGGTAATATCCGTCATCTCGATATCCAAGCGGTTGAAAGCCAGCGCTTTCAAGCCCAGCGATTTCTCTCCCAGCAGGTATGCGGCTATCATGGTATCGGAAACCAGATTGTCAACGCTTATACCGTATTCCGCCAGAATCTCCATATCGAACTTGGCATTATGAGCAATTTTTTTTATCTTTTCATCTGCGAAAACGGGTTTTAGCTTTTTAATAACCTGTTCCACCGGCAGTTGCTGTACCTGTTCCCAGCCGATATGACCTATGGGGATATAATAGGCTTCGCCGTGAGCGGGAGAGAGCGATATGCCTACCAGTTTATCGGTCAGCGTGTTTAATCCGGTCGTCTCGGTATCGAAAGCGAATGTCCCTTTTTCTTTCAGCCTTTTTACCAGTTTATCCAGCGCTTCGGTTGAGCAGACTATATTGTATTGAATCTCGACTTTTTCTGACATATCGAAGCTTAGCTGCGGGCAGGCCGTCTTCTCCGGTTTTACGGGTTCCGTTCCCGGAAGCCGCGAAAGCAGCTTCGTAAACTCCAGTTCATGGAAGAATGCCACAGCCTTATTGCGGTCGAAGTTATTGATATCGGAAACATCGAGGTCAAGTTCAATCGGCATATCCCGGGCAATGGTTGCCAGTAACTTGCACTTGCGTGCGATTTCCTCGCTCTGCTGCAATTTCTCGCGCAGTTTCACTGGTGTTACTTCGTCTATGTGTTTGTAGATATCTTCCACCCCGCCGAAGCTCTGAATCAGCTTAACGGCGGTTTTATCGCCGATGCCGTTTACGCCGGGGATATTGTCTGATTTATCACCCACCAGCGCTTTCAGATCGGCGATATGTTCGGGAGGTACACCGTACCTTTCGTTAACGGTCTCAGCTTCGTACAAAATCGTGTCGCCGAAAGAGCTTTGCGGTTTGGGATAAAGTACCTTTACCTGCGGCGATACCAGTTGCATGGCATCGGCATCGCCGGTGACGATGACACTTTCGATACCCTTTTCAGTTGCTTTTTTGCTGAGCGTGCCGATAACATCGTCCGCTTCGTATCCGTCCATCTCGAAGATAGGGATACTGAAAGATGAAGCCAGTTCTCTAGACCGGGCAAGCTGGCTGACGAGGTCGTCCGGTGTCGGCGGGCGGTTGGCTTTATAAGCTTCGAACATTTCCTTGCGAAAGGTCGGGGCCTTGCGGTCGAAGGCGATGGCATAATAATCAGGCTTCAATTCGTTTAATATTCGCAGGAGCATATTGGTAAAGCCGTAAACGGCATTTACCTGCTCGCCGGTTTTCTTGACGGTCAGGGGCGGCATGGCATGATAGGCACGGTGCACGAGGGCATTGCCGTCGATGAGCAGTATCTTTTTCATAGCCTTATTATAACAGACTGTGGGAGGGGAGTGTGCGACTTGCTATCGAGTAGCATTGTAAATTTTTTGAAAGGGCTCATTTTGATCAATCTCGGGGTCTTCCGCTCTTAGTCCCTTTTCCGATTAAATTGAGACCCAAGCAAGCGGCTTAAGATTAACGCCGCTCGTGTCCTTCGATAAACTCAGGATGAGCGAAGCTTGTCGAATCCATAGCGGCGTCGAATTTTTATTCCTAGCAATCATGATTGATAGGAACCATACGGGAGTAATCAGTCTTGCTCTTTTACGGGCTTTCCTGTATTTTTTCAATCGCCTGCGTATCCCATACCCTTCTTCTATATAGTGCTTTTAAACGTGCTATGAAAACGGATTTGTTAAATGGTTTCACTATATAGTCGTTGGCACCTGCATTGAAAGCCTTTGTTAGTGTATCGATGTCTTTATCGCCGGAAAAAACGATAATCAACACGTCTGAACAGTCACGAATCATTTCTATCAATTTGAGGCAGTGGACATCTATTTTTATGCCCAGTAAGATAATATCCGGGCAATTTCCGTTTCTAACTGTCTCAAGGCATTGCTTACCGGAATCGGTAATCGATAGTTCCCAATCCGGTTGGCAAATATTCAGTGCGTCATAAATATATTCAGTTAGGTCTATATCGCTACTGGCAACCAGTATTTTCATCGGTTTATCTTTTACGATTTACAAGAATAACATAATGTAATATCGCAGTCAATATACTGATGCCAACCATTTTCTATTTATCCATTCATTATTTGATTGTAATATGCAAAACACATTATTAGTATGTTAAAGATAATATTAAGAAATAACTTAATTAATATAAAGAAAATCGACTCAAATGCTTAAAAAAGTGCTATTATTATCAGAACAATATCTCAAGGAGGGATTTATGGATAAGCGTAGTTCTGCCGGGCCGGCTCTGGGCGGTACCATCTGGTTTATCGGGTGGTTATTCACCATCGGTTATGGGCACCTGGTATGGTGGAAAATAATTTTAGGTATCGTTGTCTGGCCGCTGTTTTTAGGTCAATCCCTTTGATAGACTAAGTCCTTCTATTATTGTGTTGTGAATAGAATTCGAAGCCGCTATGGATTCGATAAGCTCACCACGAGCGGCTAAAGATTCATTCTTCCGTTCGCCTTGAGCCTGTCGAAAGGTTTAAGAGCAACAGAAGATAAGGTTGATTAATTGGGATTAAAGATATCAAATAGCTACGATACTACCGGATATCCTGCACTTATCCATGCGTTGATGCCGCCCTGCATATTATATACTTCTGTAAACTCCAGTCTTTGCATAATAGTCATCACGGAAGCAGTGCGGTTGGCGGTGCGGCAGTAAATCAGATAGGTTTTGTTCTTATCGTAGGTATCAAGTGTTTCCTCGAAATCATCCTCATAATAATCTATATTAACAGCATTTTCTATATAGCCGGAGGCGTATTCGGCAGGTGTGCGCACATCCAGTATGATAAAATCGGGGTTGTCTTTATTCTCCTGAATAAGGGTATAACACTCCGCAACGGTTTTATTCATAAATACTCCGTTCGATGTAGATGAATCACATGACATAACTGATATCGAAAGAACTGTTAATATCAATAGAAAAATCAGGCTCACCTTACTTATTTTCGTCTTGATGCACTGTATAATCATCGGTTTGTATAGTATCCTCATTTATTTTTTCGACTTCAATGGTGCATTCGGTAACCAGGGCGGCAAAGGCGCCGATGGCTGCCAGAACCGGAGCAGCCAGTATGCCGATGGCGGCTATGGGAGCACCGATGGACAGGGGAATCTCGATAATCGTCTTGTTATCGTGAATGATGCGAACTTTCCTGATGTTGCCTTCGTGTATCAGTTGCTTGATTTTAGCCAGTAAATCATCGCCGGATACGGTAAATCTTTCGCTGCTCATAACTTTAATCCTTTTATTTAATCCAATTAAAAACATATTAATAGAACATCAATGCAGTGTCAATAGGCATCGATTACCTCACCCCTGACCCCTCTCCGTCCACGGAGAGGGGATATGATATCGATAAGGCTAACTCTCCCTCTCTGCGCGCGGAGGAGGGAGTTGTAGGGTGAGGAAATACACATTTCTCTGAAATCGGAGAAGGTGGTTTAGGGGAATGAAGTTTGAAACCTTGCTCCGTAAAACCGGAGAAGCGAAGTCTTGTATGCGGATAAAAGTCATTGTTTGCGAAATGTGATTCGTGATATACTTTGAGCATATAGGCAGGAACAGGTGTTTATTGAAAGGTAAGGATTTATTATCGGCAGCAGACTTGAGCAGGGAAGATATTCAATTGCTGCTTTCGGATACCGAGGAACTGAAGTCAAGGGGATGCAGTTCATTCCTCAGTGGCAAAGTATTGGCGCTTCTGTTCGAAAAACCCTCGCTCAGAACACGTGTCAGCCTGGAAGTTGCCATGTATCAACTGGGCGGAAAGGCGATCTATTTATCTCCTGCCGAAGTGGGATTGGGCAAACGCGAATCCGTTAAGGATGTTGCCTGCGTACTTTCCCGTTTTGCCGATATCATCGCGGCAAGAACCTTCAGCCACAAGACTATTGAAGAACTGGCGGAGTATTCCACAGTGCCGGTGATAAACGTGCTTTCCGATTTCGAGCATCCGTGCCAGGCTCTGGCCGATGTGTTTACTATATATGAAAAGAAGGGTGAGTTTAAGGATCTAACCATAGCCTATATCGGCGACGGCAATAATGTTGCCAACAGCCTGATGCTGATATCTGCCATGTGCGGAATAAACTTCAGAATCGCATCCCCTAAAGGCTATAAGGTGGAAGAAAGCATTCTGCATCTGGCGCAGACTTATGCCGCTGAAAGCAGGGTTGAAGTGCTTTGTTGCGATGACCCTCAAACGGCTGTCAAAGGGGCCGATGCGGTATATACCGATACCTGGGTCAGCATGGGTCAGGAAGAAGAGTCTGAAATAAAACGCAAGGCGTTTAAAGATTACCAAGTAAACAGTGAGCTGATGTCACTGGCAAAAAAAGATGCCGTATTTATGCACTGCCTGCCGGCGCATCGCGGGGAAGAAGTTACCGATGAGGTAATGGATAGTGCCGCTTCGGTGGTTTATGACCAGGCGGAGAACCGTATGCATGTTGCCAAGGCGATATTGCTGTACATGCTGGGCGGACTTGAAGTACAGCTGGGATATCGATAAGAGGGGGTTATTGATATGTTTATAGCCATGCTCTCCCGCGGTTGGCCTTTAATTGTTATTACGGCTCTGGCTATCACCGGTATTCTACTGGAATGGCCGTTGGAAGCTATGGCTGTGATAATGGGTGTTATACTGATTATCGGGCTGGCGATTATCGCTGTCAGCGCCCGGGAAAAAGAGGTCGAACGCAATTCACAGAAACTGAAAGAGCTTACCGGGTATTTTGTGCGCCGCTTCATGGTGGATTCATCGCAATCCATTTTTGTTATTATAGATACTTTATTCAAAACCGATAACCCCAAATTATGGGAATGGGCGCGCGCCTGCGATATGTCCGCTCGTGTTTTTAATGCGTGGGTAAACGGGCTTATTACCCGACTTGAGTCCGATAACAAAACCGGCAGATTCAGCATCTATCTCAGGGCTTATACCAATGAGTTATGGATAATAAATAACCTTTATTATGAATATATCGAACAATTTTGCGAAGTGGTCGAAAAAATCGAAGTTCCCGAAGAAACAAGGGAACAATACGGCAAATTCGTGGTCGAATACAATACATTCGTTACTCAGTTTCGTGAACTGATATCCGAAATGAGGAAGGTTGCCCGTACGGAAATCGAGCCGCCCAGCATCAAAACAGCGCGGGAAGTAGCTCCGTTTACGGTACAACATTCTTCATTAAAAAAATAAAAATATTTTACCTTATCACAGGTTGTAATCAGGCATAGGGGAAGTTTGGAGGGGTTTTGACAAGGCCGATTGTAGCGATTGTCGGCAGACAGAACGTGGGGAAATCAACCCTGTTGAACCGTCTGGCAGGCAAGCAGCTTTCCATAGTAAGTGAAATACCCGGCACTACGCGTGACCGTGTTACCGTTAATATTCCGTGGCAGGAAAAAGAGTTCATGGTAGTGGATACCGGCGGATTGGAAATGGGAGCAGCGTCAAATATGGCGCAGGCCGTTAACCAGCAGGTTATTACCGCTATGGGTGGGGCAGACCTGATTATCTTTCTGGTAGACATAAAGGACGGGGTAATCCCCTCAGATTTCGAAATAACGGAGTTATTACGAAATTCTAAAAAGCCCGTTTTACTGGTTGCCAATAAGGCTGATAACGATAAGCTGGAATCCAATGCGGTCGATTTTTATCAGCTGGGGCTGGGAGAACCGATGATTATCAGTGCCTATCACGGGCTGGGCATCTCGGATTTGCTGGATAAAGTCATTTCCTTACTCCCCGATGCTCCCGAGGTCAATCTCCCCGAAGATATATTGAAGATAGCGATTGTCGGCAGACCGAATGCCGGCAAATCGATGCTTTTAAATGCCCTGCTGGGAGAAGAAAGGTCTATCGTCAGTGATATACCGGGTACGACCCGTGATGCCATAGACACAGCACTTGACTTTATGGGACAAAGTGTGTTAATTATTGATACGGCGGGTGTGCGGCGGAGAGGCCGTATCGACCGCGGTGTTGAACAGTATAGTGTGTTGCGCTCTTTTCGGGCAATGGATAGAGCGGATGTGGTTTTGCTTATTCTGGATGCCACCGAGCTCGTTGCTGCGCAGGATATGCATATTGCCGGTTATGTTCAACAGGAAGCCAAGGGTATCATAATAATTGTTAATAAGTGGGATTTAGCAATGGATTTAACCGCTGCTGAGTGTGAGAGATATATCAGGGGGAAGATGAAGTTTTTATCTTATGCTCCGATTCTTCAGATATCGGCTAAATTAAAACAGGGAACGGACAGGATAATTCCGCTGGCCTCGCGGATACATAAAGAACGACATAAGCGTATAGCTACCGGTGAGTTGAACAGTTTTATTCAGCGCGTAGCGGCGTCCCATGCTCCCCCCAGAAGCGGAACCAGGCAGTTAAGCCTGTTTTATGCCACCCAGGCTGAAACGAACCCTCCGACATTCGTATTCTTCGTCAACGATGCCAGGCTGGTTCATTTTACCTACAAACGCTTTCTTGAAAACAATTTGCGTGACGCTTTCGGTTTCGACGGAACACCCATACAACTGGTATTCAAACCAAGGGGTGAACAATGATAACATTGGTAATAGCAAAGTTTATACTGGTTGCTTTTATCGGCTATCTGTTGGGCTCCATACCTTTCGGGGTCATTGTCGGTAAGCGCAAGGCACATATAGATATTCGTAATTATGGAAGCGGCAAAACCGGCGGTACCAATGTTTTAAGAACGCTCGGCAGGAAGGCTTTCATTCTTGTAGCCAGCCTCGATATTGCCAAGGGCGCGCTGGCAGTGGTTATTGCCGGTATCGTTATAGGCACGGATTCCATGGCAATAGGGTCGTATGGATATCTGGGATTGGTATTTGCCCAGGCATTGGCCGGTCTTGCGGCGGTTGTCGGTCATATATGGCCGATTTTTGTCAAGTTCAAGGGGGGGAGAGGAGTAGCTACTTTTCTCGGTGGACTGATTGCCCTGTGCCCTGCGGCCGGTCTTTTCGGAGGCGAAGCTCTTATTATTACTGCCGGTATCAGCGGTTTTGTTTCGCTGGGTTCTATAATCGGCGTGGTAGGGGCTTATGCCATTCTTATTCCGCTCACCATAATGTATGGATTTCCTGTGGAATATCTTGCCTATGTCTTGGCAGGCACACTGCTCATTATTTTTATGCATCGTGACAATATCAAGAGGTTGCTTTCCGGTAAGGAGCGGAAACTGGGGCAAAAGGCGGAACAAAGCGAGCCTAAAAATCTCGGTAATTCCCTGACGGATATTTAATCTCCAATCAGTAAGTTATTATGCCGAAAGTTGCAATAGTAGGAACTACCGCCTGGGGAATAACTCTGGGAATGGTATTGGCCAATAAAGGTATAGATGTCAGGCTATGGGCCAGGACTGAAGAAGAGGCTGAAAGACTGATAAAAAAAGGACCCGATTCCAGGCAACTTCCCAATGTCGTATTCCCGCCGCAAATAACCGTTACCGCTTCTCCCAAAAAGGCTTTATCGAGTGTCGTTGCCGTATTACTGGTGGTTCCGTCCCAGACCATGCGGCAGAATCTGCTGGTTATAAAAAACCATGTCAGTGAGACGATGCTTATAATAAACGCGTCCAAGGGGTTGGAATACGGCTCAAATAAACGTATGTCCCAGGTGATAGCCGAAGAGCTTCCCCCCGCTTGCCATCATAATATATGCGTTCTTTCGGGTCCAAATCTGCATAAAGAGGTTCTTGCCGGATTACCGGCTTCGGCAGTGATAGCGGCGGAGGATAATACAGTTGCCAAAAAAGCGCAGAAGCTGCTGACTGCTCCCAACTTTTCCATTTATACCAACAATGATATTATCGGTGTTGAGTTGGGTGGTGCGCTTAAGAATGTTATCGCGCTCGGCGCCGGCATGGTAGACGGGCTGGGGTATGGCGATAACGCCAAAGCGGCGTTTATTACCAGGGGTTTGACCGAGATGGCTGCTCTCAGCCTGGCTCTGGGGGCAAATCCGTTGACGCTTTCCGGATTATCGGGGCTGGGCGACCTGATTGCCACCTGTGCCAGTCCCCTCAGCCGTAACCATTATGTGGGCGTGGAATTGACCAAAGGGCGCAAGCTGCAAGATATAACGTCAACGATGGCAGGTGTCGCCGAGGGCGTCGCTACGACGGCTGCTGTTAACGATATGGCTAAAAAACTGAATATCGAAATGCCGATTGCGGAAAAGATGTACCAGGTGATGTATAACGGCGCCGACGCCAAGCAGGTAATCAGCGAGCTTTTGGGTGCTAAAGGCAGGCACGAGCTTGCCGGCCGACGCTGGGACTTCAAGAGTTTCTTCGGACGTCCCAGGAAGAACAACCACGCAACCGTTTAATAATCGATAAATCCGCTTTTTAATCAATCCTTATATCAATCTGGGTTAGCAGTCTATATTAGTCAACCCGATTATAAATCAAACCTGACGTTGGAGACAGTCGAGGAAAATCCCCTTTGATTCCCCTTTTCCAAAGTGGAAGAATAAGTTTTATATTACTGTAAAACAGATTTTTAATTAATCCGATAGTAATTCTTTACGGGTTTAAATGGTAAGACAGAACATCGTAGTCATTTCTCCCTTTGGCAAACGGAGATTGAGAGGGATTTAGCTGTAAACTACCAAGGTTTGATAAAATAGATTTTGATAATGCCCCGACTTATTTTTTCTCGTTTTCGGCGAAGCTCTTTTCAAGCCCTTCGAATAATTGGCGTTGTTCTTTGGTAAGTTTTTCCGGCGTTACTACAACAAGCCTGACCAGTTGGTCGCCTTTGGCGTTGCGGCGCAGGTGCTGTATGCCCTTGCCTTTAAGCGTAAATATCCTGCCGGATTGACTGCCGGCCGGTACTTTCAGCGTTTCATTTCCGTAAAGCGTCGGAATATCCACCTCGGTTCCGAGGGCTGCCTGTGCAAAGTTGATAGGCAGATTGTAAACAACATTGGTTTCATCCCTGGAAAAGAACGGGTGCGGTTTTACTTCTATAGCAACATAAAGGTCTCCGGGCGGGGCTCCCTTCTCGCCGATGTCACCCTGTCCGTTTAATTTCAGGTTGGTGCCGTTATCGATTCCTGCCGGCACTTTCAGCTTCATATTATGTTCTTTTCTTTCCTTACCGGAGCCCTTGCATTTCGGGCAGGGGTCGGTAATGAGACTGCCTTCGCCGCTACACTTCGGGCAGGAGGTGATATTGGTGAATTGCCCGAAAAGGCTCTGCTGTACGCGTTTTACTTTTCCGCTACCGTTACAATCGGTACAGCGGCTGGTTTGGCTGCCCGGTCTGGCTCCGCTGCCATTGCAGTTCGAACATTGCTCCGAACGGTTAATCCTGATATCTGCGCTGCAACCGAGGGCGGCTTCTTCGAAGGTAATAGTTATCTTTTGATGCAGGTCGGCTCCGCGCCTGGCGCTTCTGTGTCCCCCACCTCCGCCGAAAGCATCGAAAAAGTCCTCGAAAATACTGCCGAATCCGGCTCCAAAGCCGAAATCGCCGAATCCCTGTCCGAAAGTACCGTCGACGCCGGCATGTCCGAAGCGGTCGTAAGCGGCACGCTTTTCATCGTCCGAAAGAACACCGTAAGCTTCGTTTATTTCTTTGAATTTAGCTTCGGAGTCGTCGCCCTGGTTGTGGTCCGGATGACATTGGAAAGCTAGTTTGCGAAAGGCTTTTTTTATATCATCGGCGCTGGCATTTTTATTAATGCCGAGAACTTCGTAATAATCCCTTTTTGGTGCCATATTTAGTCAGTTACCGTCCTCTTATTCGGTTAGATATAATCCGCTATAAAAAAGGGGCGATGCCCCTTTTTTAGTTAACCTTACTATTATATATCATATAGATTCAAATACTCCAGCAAAAATTACCGGGTTCTTATCAATCATGGTTGCTATGGATATTAATCCGACGCTGCTTCCTTCGAAGGGCTCATCAATTTATATTTCTGTCATACCCGAGAACCGATAAATCAGTCCGAAGAACCTGGGGGAAAATATTTATCCCCACTCCCAAGATGCTTCGTCCCGACATTTCGGGACGAAGCATGACAATAACATTTCCATTTGCCCTGAGGTCCGATGATATATCGGGAAATTGTCTAAAAGCCTAAGCAACCAGGATTAATAAATAAGCTTTACTGGTGTCCGCTGGAAAAAGGGGAGTGAAATCGCTTCATTTATCATAAATTCCACTCCCCTTGAATTAGAAAGATATTATACCTCGCGGAACTCCCCTTCTACGGTACCTTCATCATCTTTTTTGGGCGCTTCTTCTGCCTCACCGGTTTGGTCACCGGGTGCTGCCTGTCCGCTCTGCTGTCCGTATACGGAAGCACCTGCTTTCTGCATAAGCTCCGAAAGTTCCTGTGCCTTCTTGTTGATATCCTCTACATCAGAACCCTGAAGCGCAGTGCGTACCGCCGCTATTTTATCCTCGATTTCTTTCTTCATCTCTTCAGGAATCTTTTCTTTATTATCGTTAAGCATCTTTTCGGCGCTGTAAGCCATATTATCGGCGTTATTCTTGGCCTCTACTTCTTCTTTTCTCCTAGCGTCTTCGGATGCATGTGCTTCAGCATCACGCTGCATCTTTTCTATATCCTCTTTGCTGAGACCGCTGGAGGCGGTAATGGTAATCTTCTGTTCCTTGCCGGTGCCCTTATCCCTGGCCTTAACACTGAGTATACCGTTGGCATCGATATCGAAACTTACTTCAATCTGAGGTACGCCTCTCGGAGCCGAGAGTATGCCGTCCAGAATAAAGCGTCCCAGCGTCCTGTTATCGCCTGCCATGGGGCGTTCACCCTGCAAAACATGGATTTCAACGCTGGGTTGGTTATCGGCCGCTGTGCTGAAGACCTGTGTCTTGGAGGTGGGGATGGTGGTATTGCGGTTGATTAAAGGTGTGGCAACCCCGCCCAGTGTCTCGATACCCAGTGTCAGCGGGGTAACATCCAGAAGCAGTACGTCCTTGACCTCTCCCTTTAACACGCCGGCCTGTATGGCGGCGCCGACAGCCACTACTTCATCCGGGTTAACGCCTTTATTCGGTTCCTTGCCGAAGAACTGCTTTACTTTTTCCTGTACCAGCGGCATTCTTGTTTGCCCGCCGACCAGCACTACTTCATCTATCTGGGCGGCTGTTTTGCCGGCATCGGTCAGAGCCTGCTTGCAGGGAGTCATCGTTTTTTCAACCAGATCCATTACCAGCTGTTCCAGTTTGGCCCTGGTGAGTGTTATATTCAGATGTTTTGGCCCGCTTGAATCAGCGGTAATAAAAGGCAGATTAACCTCCGCCTTTTGAACGCTGGAAAGCTCGATTTTCACCTTCTCCGCGGCTTCCTTCAAACGTTGCAAAGCAGTCTTATCGCCCGAGAGGTCTATTCCCTGATCTTTTTTGAACTCTTCGATTAACCAATCTATGATTCTCTGGTCGAAGTCATCGCCGCCGAGGTGGGTGTCACCGTTGGTGGATTTAACCTGGAAGGTTCCGTCTCCGATTTCGAGTATTGAAACATCGAAAGTACCGCCGCCCAGGTCATAGACAGCGATGGTTTCATCCTTTTTCTTGTCCAGTCCGTATGCCAGTGAAGCTGCCGTCGGTTCGTTTATGATTCTCAGTACGTTCAGTCCCGCAATCTTTCCGGCATCCTTGGTTGCTTGTCTCTGGGCATCGTTAAAATAAGCCGGTACCGTAATTACGGCATCGGTTACTTTTTCACCCAGGTAAGCCTCGGCATCCGCCTTCAGTTTTTGCAGTATCATGGCCGAAATCTCGGGCGGGGTGTATTCCTGCCCGCCCATAAGCACTTTTACTTCGTTATTCGGTCCCTTGGTTACCTTGTATGTCTTTCTCTTGGCATCTTCTTCTACCGGAAGTTCGCGCCCGGCCGGTTCGCCCCATTTACGTCCCATAAAACGCTTGATACTGTAAATAGTATTTTCCGGGTTGATGATAGCCTGGCGCTTGGCGATTTGCCCGACCAGTCTTTCACCCGATTTACTGATTGCCACGAAAGAGGGGACTGTGTTGCCGCCCTCCGAAGAAGGAATGACCACCGGTTCTCCACCCTGCATCACCGCTACTTCACTGAAAGTAGTGCCTAAATCGATTCCTATAGCTTTTGCCATATGTTTAAAAATCCTCCTTAAGTTAACTCATACCTTTTATTTCTGTTATTATTTATTGCCGTTACCGACAGTAACCATTGCCGGTCGTATCACCCTGTCATATAATTTGTACCCTTTTTGTAACTCATCGATTATAATTCCGTCCTCGCCGTCGACATGCAGAGCTGCTTCATGTATATTCGGGTCGAAGGCTTCTCCCTCCGTTTTAATAACCTTGACTCCCTGTGATTCCAGACAGTTGTTGAACTTGCGTTCTATCAACCTTATGCCTTCCACCCACGGAATATTGTTTATCTCTTCCGGAACCGAGTCCAGCGCTCTTTGCAGGTCGTCCAGTACCGGGAGCAAAGCAAGTAAAAGCATCGAATTGCCGAACTTGATAGTATCCTCTTTCTCCTGCTCGCTGCGCCGCTTGTAATTTACAAAATCGGCCTGAGTCCTTTTCCAGTTATCCAGGTATGTTTCGGCTTCGCTTTTTACATCCGGCTGCGGTGCACCGGTTTCCGCAGAGTCATTTGTTTCCTCTTGCGCATGCTTTAATTCTTTATCATCAAACTTTTCGTGCTTCTTGTCTTTTGTCATGACTTATTACTCTCCGGAACGTTAGTTGTTTTGCATCTTTTTTCTGTTGTTATGAGTTTCCCTGCCATAAAGGTCGGATATCAGCTTGCTCATCATCGACGATATGAAGCTGATTGCCGAGATAGTACGCGCATAATGCATGCGGGTAGGTCCGACCACTCCGATGGTTCCAATTGCCTCATCGGGTATGCCGTAGCGACTGAGCACAACACTGAAATTCTGGATGGATTCAGCCCTGTTTTCTTTACCGATAATCACCTGTACCCCGTATTCATTGAGCTGGTTATCCATCATTGCTTCGATTAATTTTCTTTGTTCAACCAACCCCATCAGACCAACCATGCGGTTCCCTGTATTAAATTCTGGTTGATTCATGAGATAATGCAGGCCGTCTACATACGAGTCTTCGTTGCTGCGTCCGTCTTCCGTTCTCATCAGCTTGACGATGCAATCGACTACCCTTTGCTCGTTAGGGGGAATCTTCATTGTTTTATTGGATATCTGAAAGGCGGATAGCCCGGTGCAGTTCTTTACCATTTTATCCGCTATAATTCTCAGTTCTTCCTGTGTTACCGGCTGTTCGAAGTTAACCAGTTGCTGGCGTACAACGGCTCCCCTCAGTACCAGCACTGCCAGCGCCAGTTGTTCCTGCAGGGAAACCAGCTCCATGTGCTTAAAGCGGCATGACGGAGGTTTGGGGGATGTCATGATGGCTATATTCTGAACGCGCTGTGAAAGCAAAGTAACCGCCAGTGAAAGCCATTGCTCCAGGTTTTCCTCTACCTGGTGAAACAGGTGACTGATGAGGCGCTGTTCTTCTATGGGCAAATCGACATAGTTCAGGTTTTCCACATAAAAGCGATAGCCTTTATCGGAAGGAATGCTGCCTGCGGCATGATGCGGGCGGATAATATATCCGGCGTTTTCCAGCATAACCATCTCATTGCGTATAGTTGCCGAACTGATATCCAGTCCGCAATCGACAACTACGCTTGCCGATGATACCGGCGCCGCCCGGGAAATATATTGCCTGGTTATGGAACCGAGTATTGTCGCTGTCCTGTTATTCAATTCTTTAACCCCCGTTAGCAATCAATGTCTTAGATTGCTAAAGTATCCTTAATTTATCATTTTTAAGGCTGCTTGTCAAGAGACATTAACAAACTTTTATAAACTATTACGATATGGATCACATTATTCCCCGTTTCTTTTTAATCGATTTGGGTCACTTCCGTTTGCTCTGGGTCCCGACGAATTGGGAAAGGAAGCGGCGTCGAATTATTATTCATAGATTTATAAGAATCCCCTGTATATAGATTACATCTGTTGACATCGCATGCTTTATTGGCATACTATCGTGATAGCAGATGTAGGATTTGTTTTAAGGAGGTAAAAAATGAGTGCTCCTAAGATTATCGGCGCGGTTCTGCTCAGTATAATTCTTTTTATTTCTCTCTGTGTTTTTGGTGTCGCTTTAACTGTAAAAACGACGGCATTGAACGTCTCTTACGTTACATCGCTGGTCGAAGATATTCCGGTTACTGACATAATAGAGGAGGCTCTCCTGCAGGGTGATATAGAAGAATCAGAACAGATGGATATAATAATCGGAGTTATAGAAGATAACGAAGAAGCGATAAAAGAACGTGCGGTTATGTTTATCACCGACATCTACGATTATCTGAACTCCAGAAGCGACAGCATTAATCTTACTCAATCGCTGGGAGATTCAGTTTTAAACGCTGATTTTATTATATCGATAGTTGAAGGCATGGATTTGAAACCGCTTCTGAAAGACTTTATCGAAAATATTATTACGGATAGCGGGTTGCCGGCAGGTTTATCATATTCAGATTATGTAGACGATATTGCGGCTGATATCGAACCCTGGTTTAAGGAACAGTCCGTTTTAATTATTCCTATGTCATTGGATTATGTGCTCGGCAACAGCGATACATTCGAAGTAACGGTTTCTTTGATAACTTTAAAAGATGCTCTTAAGAATAATTTGAAGCAGTCGTTTTTATCATCGCCTCCGCAGGAGTATAAGGGACTATCTCAGGCTGAACTGGCGCAGGCATTCGATTTACTTTTCGAAGAAGCCTCCGGAGATATCGAGCAGTCTTTAACCGTAGATGAAGAATTATTTGCATCCGACGACGGAACTGTGATAACTATCGATACTACTGAATTCGAACAGACCCTGCGTGATTCAAGAGAGGGAGTAAGAATATTTAATATAGCATTCATACTGCTAATCGTATTGATATTGCTGCTTATAGCCGGAATCATACTTGTTTATCGCAATATCAAATGGTCTGCTCTTAATCTGGGGATTGTCTCTTTTATTTTCGGTGCCTGCCTTCTGATTTTCTATTTGAGTTCGTTAAGGATAATCAGTGAGGCAGTAGCGCAGCAGGAAATGGCAGCTATGCCCGTTATTCACGATTGGTTGATACGGTTATCAACCGGGGCGCTGTTCCCTCTGCTAATACTGTTGATTGTTTTTATTGTTATCGGGATTGTATTGCTGGTAACTTTCTTTATTTATAATAGTCGGCAGCAGTTGGATACGGCATCGATGTATAACGATAAAGTCGAATATAAAGAAGACGATATCAATAAGTCCGTCGAATGAGATAAGGCGATTTTAGCCGGGAATTACATCGGAATAGTGTAAAAAATCACGGTTGCCAATTTAACCTTTTTAATGCGATGTGCTATGCTATATAAATTCAGTTAAAGCCAATCGGAGATGGAGAACGAATGAAACTCGGGCTTTTAGAAATCGGTATCATAATTGCTGTAATTCTTGTGATATTCGGGGTGACTCGCCTATCCAAAATGGGACAGGACACCGGCAAACAATATGTGAGATATACGCCTGAAGAAGAGGCTGCGATACGAGAGAAACGTCTTGCTCTGATTGCGGCACAGGATGCTGAAGATGAGAGAATCCAGCAAAGGCGCCGTGCCCGCGGAAGAATGCTGGGGTATATCCTTATCGGGTTAGGCATTTTAGCAATATTTTATCTGCTTTTTATTATAAAATGGGTAGCCACCAGCCCCTTATGGATATGGGGTGCGGTTGTCGTTGTTTTAGGTATAGCGCTGGTATATTTTACGCGGCGTAAGTAGTTTGCCAATCTATTGACACGAAATTGCATCGATGTTACACTTCTTTTTCACTCTAAAAAATACTTATTCCATTAATATAAAGGCTGTATAGATGAAAAAATTCGGTATTGTGTACCATCCTTTAAACGAAGGTGCCTTAGCGTTAGCAGGCATGATAGAGTCCTTTTTGATATCCCGCGGCCTTTCCGTTTGGCTCTGTTCGGCATGGGAAGGGGATTGCCTTAAACAGAATCTGCCGCATATGGATTGTGCCATAACCGTCGGCGGCGATGGCACGATACTAAGAACCGCTCAGGCTATCGTTCCCCATGCAATACCGATAATCGGCGTCAACCTGGGTAAAATCGGTTTTTTAACGGAAATCGCACCGGATACGGCAGTCGAGAAAATAGCCCGGCTTCTGGATGGCGGCGGATGGATGGATGAACGGATAATGCTGGAAGCGGAGTTATTCGATGAATGCAACAGTGAAATCCGTTCGTTTAACGTACTTAACGATATTGTAATTGCCCGCGGAGAGATTGCGCGCATCATCAACGTAACGGCTGATATAGACAGGGAACTGCTGACCACCTATAAATCCGATGGGGTTATCTGTGCCACCGCTACCGGCAGTACCGGATATTCAATGGCTACCGGGGGGCCGATATTGAATCCTCAGTCGGCGGATTATTTATTATCGCCGATAATGGCGCATATGAGTTTTGATAAAATACTCGTTATTCCTGTCTCGTCAGTGGTAAGACTGCAGGTTGCCGCAATTCACAAGGCCGTTTTAAGTGTTGACGGCCACATCAGCCTGCCTGTAGATGGCGGGTATTCTGTCGAAGTAAAACACAGCGATGTCAGGACGTGCTTCTGGAGATTAAAACCGAAAGAATTCTACGGCACTCTGGAAAAGAAATTAAAGAGGTAAATAGATGGAATACAAGGTAGAAAAGGCACGCATAGGCGATGTCGGCAAGATACATAAAATGGTAAACCACTTTGCAGCCAACGGGCAGATGTTGCCACGTTCGCTTTCTGAAATTTATGAAAATATCAGGGATTACTTCGTTGTGCGCGAAAATGACGAAGTAGTAGCCTGTGTTGCTTTGCATGTCAATTGGGAAGACCTAGCTGAAGTAAAATCTATCGCCGTAACCGAAGAGTACCAGAAACACGGGGTTGGCGAAAAGTTGGTCGAGTCCTGCCTTGATGAAGCAAAGGAACTGGGCATCCCCACCGTCTTTTGTCTCACCTATGTTCCCGATTTCTTTGTCAAATGCGGTTTTGAACTGGTGGATAAAAAGGAGTTGCCGCATAAGGTCTGGGGCGAATGCTATCGCTGTCGCAAGTTCCCTGATTGCGACGAGTCGGCGCTTTGGTATCATATGGGGGAAAGGGAATAATATGTCTGAAGAAACATTGTCCAGCAAAGCCGTTTTTAAAGGCGATTTATTTAGTGTTCGCATCGATGAAATCCGTTTGTCGGATGGCAGTACTTCTACGCGCGAAATCGTCGAACACAGTGATGCGGTGGTTGTGGTACCTATCGACAGGTCTGGTAATATCCTTTTGGTCAAACAGTATCGCAGAGCCGCCGGCAAGGACTTGCTGGAACTGCCGGCAGGGGGTGTCGAACCGGGGGAAAATCCGCTTGAAACCGTCAGGCGGGAACTGCAGGAAGAAATCGGCTATTTGCCCAATAAGATAATAAGCATGGGCGGTTTTTATGCCTCGCCGGGTTATAATACCGAATATCTGCACCTGTATCTTGCCAGCGACCTGGCGCCGGCCAAACTGCATGCCGAGGATACCGATAGTATCGAAGTAGTGCCGGTTCCCATAAAATCGATAACCGATTACATAAAATCAGGAAAAATCTGTGATGCCAAGAGCGTTGCCGGCATTCTTTACTACATGTTTTTGAAATAAAAATACCGGTTTCATTATTATCCAAGAGTTTTAGTTAGTTTGGATAAAACAAAAAAAGCCGTTCGTGGTGAGCTTGTCGAATCCATAACGGCTTTATGAGAGAGATAGTTTAATTTCGCTCGTTTGACCCTTCGATCCCGACTTGTCGGGACTCTGGGCGAACGGAATTTTTATTCTTTGTATAAAATTAGGTTAACGTAATTAGTAATTCGAGGCAAAGAGATTGTCGCGTCGTCCCTCTTTGATTTATATGAGATTCATTCGTCTTCGTCTCAGAATGACAGTGTAGAGGGACTCCTCGCAAAGACAATATTGTTTATTAATCGAAATCGCCCGACATTTGCCTGCCCCCGAGAACATGAATATGTAAGTGGGCGACCAGTTGACCGGCATGTTTGCCGCTGTTAATAACCAACCTGTATCCGCTGTCTGCTATTCTTTCGTCCCTTGCTACTTTATTGGCGACCGCAATCATATTACCCATCAGCGTATTATCCGTCGTAGCCAGATCTGTCAATGCGCCGATATGTTTAATCGGCACCACCAGCAGGTGGGTAGGAGTGAGTGGGTGAATATCTTTGAAAGCGACGATTTCATCGTCTTTAAAGACGAAATCACCGGGAATCTTTCCCTCTATTATCTTGCAAAAGATGCAATCTTCCATAACTCTAAACCTCCGTTTTTTGATACGCAGCCCTGCTTGTTTCGTACAAATCATTTCCGTAAATATCATTGGCAACGATGGCGGGCAAATCCTCTATTTCCAATCGCATCACAGCTTCCGCGGCAAGCTCCGGGTAGGCGATGACTTCCGCTTTTTTGATACACTTGGATATGAGTGCGCCGGCGCCGCCGAAGGTAACGAAATATACAGCGTTGTATTTTTTAAGAGTTTGTATTACCTCTGGTGAACGGTTTCCTTTGCCGATTATGGCTCTCAAGCCCTGTGACAACAGCTTCGGAGTGTATTCGTCCATCCTGCTTGATGTTGTCGGTCCTGCCGAGCCGATAACCTGTCCGGGGCGGGCGGGGGAGGGTCCCATGTAGTAAATAGTCTGCCCCTTGATATTGAAAGGCAGCTTTTCTCCTTTTCCCAATGCTTGAATCATTTTAAGATGCGCCGCATCGCGGGCGGTATAAATAGTCCCCGAAATGAGGACTTTGATTCCCGTTTTCAGGTCTTTGATTAATTTTTCATCGATTGGCGATGTGATTTTCAGTGTTTCCATTTTGCTCTTTCCTTTGCCATCTCCTGACGGTTTTTATTGTAGGTCAAGACATGCAAATATTCAAATGATAAATGGTTTTTTACCATTCTGGAGGACGCCGCAGGCGGACGAAGAATCTTGGGAGAGGGGAAATTATTCCACCCAACCACAGATGCTTCGTTCGTTCATCACGAACTCCAGCATGACAGTTGGGGGAGTAGCAAAGTTCCGAATAATCAGGATCGAACCATAGCGGCGGCGATTAAATTAATTATATCTAGATTCCGCTCGTTTGACCCTTCGATGAACTCAGGGCGAGCGGAATATTTATCTTTTTCATTTGTAATGACGGTAGTGAGAGAATTGACACTCTGAATGGAGATGAAATCATATCTTGTTATATTAAATTTGTTGAAAAAATATACGTTAAAGTATTGACTGTGGCACATCGTACTAACTAATATGATAATAGAGCGTTGTAAGGAAAAGGGAGTAGAGGAGGAAGATAAAAGATGCGAAAGTTGTTAACGGCAATAATTCTGGTAATTTTGATACTATTTGTTACTGGGTGCGAAGGAACTCCGGCTACGATAACAGTCCCGGTTACAACTACGCAAACGACGATATCCCCTCTGGTGATAACAATTACCACAACGAGTCCTGTAACTGCCACTGTTACTCAAACCAACACGGCAACAACGACTGTTCCATCTACGGTTAAGGAAACGGTAATCTCGCCTGTTGTATTCACTGTCACGACGACAACCCCGGTAACATTGATTTATACATCGACAAGTACCACAACCGCCACAGTGACTACAACCAGTACTCCCACAATCACGATTACAACAACGATGGCGTTCCTGTCGCCGGTGTACACTACGATTACGTCAACGAGTACCAGGACGGTAACGACAACCGTTACAACGACGGTACCGCCGCCATAAGGGGATTAATTAGGAAGTGGGGGAAGAGGTAAAAAATGTCATTGCTTCATTCCGATTTATCGGAATGAAGCAATCTCTACCGTGTATATAATATTATGCTATCGCAGTTATTAATTCGAGGCAAAGGGATTGCTTCGCCTTCCCTATCGGGAATGGACTCGCAACGACTATTGGGAGATATTGTCATACTGAATTCGTGAGGGACGAATGAAGTATCTGGGTAGGGGATTTATAAAGGTATTCGTTGGTATTATGCGAATACTTTAATACCTTCCTTCTCTAAATATCTCTCAATGTCAGTTCTATTTGGCAAATCATTTGGAATAACTCCGTTACTTACACATAATAATTCTACCCCGACAGGCATTCCATCAGCATCATAGTCAACATATCTAAGTTCATCTATTTGCTTCGTATATTCAACTGGCGCATCTGTAATATATATGTAAATTGCATCTGCTACCTTGTCATGTTCTGCCTTCTTGATCATAATTAATCTCCTAAAAATAACACCGTAACTATTTGTTTATTCTGCGGGTTTAATACAACATGTAAAGTCCTTCCACTAATATGGTCAGATTGGAAAATAGAATAACCGCAATTATCTGAAAATTGTACTGAAGGGCAGTCTAGACAGCTTTGTATATCATCTTTCTTTATCCCCCTTTGAGCCATACGTTTCAAAGCATGAGGACATATCGTATAAGTCTCATTGTTAAAGTAAACAAAGACCACTAATCATTTCCAATTAACAATATTAGCAATATATAGTTTATAGTTGCTTCACTATATTACTTGTAGCACTTGACATTTGTCAATATGCCGAAACAATTTCTTTTTTAAATCGCTTTTAGGGTTTATCTTACCTAGCTTAATTCCCCGGCCGTAATGTCTTAGGAGGTTTATTTAATACCTTAGGATATTGTACCTAATGATACTAGAGAACCATCACTATCTATCCAATATAATGTGTTACCGGCAATGGCTTCCTCTCCCCAATAATCTCCGCTTACATAAACGGAGTATATATATCCATCTTCTGCAGCTTTATTCTGTCTAGCTAGTGCATTAGAAAAACTGTTCCAATTTTTCAAAGAAGAAGGCAAAGAGTTTAACCACGATGTTAATTCAGATTTAGTGTTAAAATGTCTGGCGGGTTGTACAGAATCTAATTGGGCTTGTAGCGATGCAATCTGAGCGTTAGCTGTTGTTAATTGAGCTTGTAATGAAGCGATTTGAGAACTAGCAGTTGATAATTGATTTTCAAGTGAAGTAACCTGAGTATTGGCAGTGGTTAATTGAGCTTGTAATGAAGTGACCTGAGAACTAGCAGTTGATAGTTGATTTTCAAGTGAAGTAACCTGAGCATTGGCAGTGGTTAATTGAGATTGTAGTGAAGTGACTTGAGAATTAGCAGTTGATAATTGAGTTTGTAACGATATAACCTGAGCACTGGCGGTATCTAATTGGGTTTGCAACGATGTAACCTGAGCATTAGTAGTGGATAATTGAGATTGCAATGATGTAATCTGTGCATTGGCAGCGTTTAGTTGAAGCTTTGTTGTTGATAATTCATTTGAGGTATCGGCATAAAAGTAACCTAATATAGAAGATGTAGCGACAAGGACGACAATAACAGCTGTTAATATGATATTTTTCATTATTTGCAATTTCTCCTCTTGGCAATATATTTGCCAGCGTATACGATATTTACTTAATTATACACCATCATGTCAATAATTATGGCTATTATCTATACATTTTTAAGTAAAAATAGATTGAGGAGTTTTGAATAAGTAATGAAATATTTAAATCACCGTCTCCCTGTGTCTTACACTATGGCACTGGATATTGACGGCGACGGGGAGGCTGGCGATGTGGGTGGGCATGGTTTCGGCATGCACTGCAAGGGCGGTGGTGTTGCCGCCGAATCCCAGCGGGCCGATGCCCAGTCCGTTAACTCTTTCTAAAATATCCCTTTCCAGTTTGGCAATTTCGGGGTCGTTGTTGGCTTTACCGATTTCCCGCAGCAGTGCTTCTTTTGCCATTAACGCCGCTTTTTCCAGCGTGCCGCCGATGCCGAGTCCGATGATAATCGGAGGGCAGGGGCTGCCGCCGGCCTCCTCGACGGTCTTTAAAACCGTTTTGATAATACCTTCGGTTCCTTCGCCGGGTTTCAGCATCGCTACCTTGCTCTTGTTCTCGGCGCCGCTTCCTTTTGACATAACGCTGATTTTAATCTTATCACCGGTAACAACCTTCACATGGATTATAGCAGGGGTGTTATCGCCGGTGTTTTTTCTTTCGGAGAAAGGGTGCGCCACGATGGATTTGCGCAGATAGCCGTCTTTATATCCCTGCCTGACGCCCTTGTTAACAGCATCGTCAAGGTTTTCACCTGTGATATGAACATCCTGTCCGATTTCGATGAATACGATGGCGGTGCCGCAATCCTGACAGAGAGGAATATTTTCTTTTTCGGCAATCGAGGCGTTTTCGATGATTATATCCAGAGCCTCTTTACCTAGAGGGGATTCTTCTTTTTGGCGGGCATTTTTTAAGGCTGCGAGAGTATCATCTCCGATATGATAATTTGATTCCTGAATCATGCGGGAGATGGCTTCGGTGATTTCTGAGCTCTTTATTTCTCGCATTATTATTATTCCTTGAAATCCGCTATCTAAAACTGTCTTTGCGAGGAGTCCCGAATAATTCGGGACGACGCGGCAATCTCTACCGTTGAACTATTTTAACCTTTGCATTTATTAAATACAATCAAAGAGATTGCTTCGCCTTCCCTATCGGGAATGGACTCGCAATGACGTTTTTTATACCCCACCCCGGATGCTTCAGCCACCCTTTGTGGCTTCCAGCATGACAGTTATATCTTTCCCAGCGTATTAATCAATGCCCTGACGGCGTCGGACGATTTTTTCAGGGCTTCGAATTCTTCTTCCTTAAGTTTAAAACTGACTATTTCCTCAATGCCGTCCTTGCCCAGCTTAACAGGGACACCGATTACCACATCATCCAGGCTGTATTCCCCTTCCAGATAGGCGGCGCAGGGGAGTATTTCTTTCTTATCCATTATTATAGCTTCTGCCATGCGCGCTGCGGAGGCAGCCGGCGCATAAAACGCGCTGCCGGTCTTTAATAACCCTACGATTTCGGCACCTCCGTTGACTGTCCTTTCTATCAACTTATCTATTGCTGCTTGTGACATAAGGTTTGTAATAGGTTGTCCGTTGACAGTAGCAAACCTCGCGATAATTACCATATTCTGCCCGTGTTCTCCGAGGGCGTAAGAATTAACCTCCGTCATCGGCACATCGAGTTCCATGGCTATGAAGCTGGAGAGCCTGGCGCTGTCGAGTACTCCTGAAAGTCCGACCACGCGGTTTTTGGGGAATCCGCTGGTCTTTAAAGCCAGATAAGTCATGGTATCGACAGGATTGGTAACGATGATGATAACGCAATCGGGAGAGTATTTGACAATATTTCTGGTAACGTCTGCCACAATACCGGCATTGATTTTTACCAAGTCGTCGCGACTCATGCCGGGCTTTCTGACAACGCCTGAGGTAACAATTACCACATCGGACTTTGCCGTATCCTCATAGTTATTGGTGCCTGTGATAATCGAATTGAAGCCTGAAACGGGAGCAGATTCCTGCAAGTCCAAAGCTTTCCCCTGAGGAAGCCCCTCAACGATATCTAAAAGTACGATGTTAGCAATATTTTTTACTGCTAAACACTGTGCGAGGCTGGCGCCGACATTTCCGGCGCCGATAACACTGATTTTAGGTCTCATTATTTTATCTTCTCCAATTTCTCGATTACGGCATCGGCAACCTGAGACGTGCCGACCGCGTTTGCTCTTTCCGAGTCGGCTTTCAGGTCATAGGTGACGTTCTTACCTTCAGCGATGACAGCGGCTATCGCCATCTCTAGTCTTTCGGAAGCTTCCAGTTCGCCGATGTGCTTTAACATCATTACACCCGAGAGCATCATTGCCATCGGATTGACCTTGTTCATACCCTTGTATTTCGGTGCGCTGCCGTGGGTCGGTTCGAACAGGGCAGCCTCTTCGCCGATATTGGCGCCGGGAGCAACACCCAGCCCGCCGACAAGACCGGCGCACAGGTCGGAAAGGATATCGCCGTAGAGGTTGGGGCAGGCGATAACATCGAACTGCTGCGGGTTTTTTACCAGCTGCATGGTCATATTATCGACAATTCGGTCTTCGAATTCGATATCGGGATACTCATTCGCTAACTCGCGGGCAACGGCTAAGAACAGTCCGTCGGAGAATTTCATGATATTTGCCTTGTGAATAGCGGTGACCTTCTTTCTGCCTTCTTTTTTGGCAAACTCAAAAGCGTAGCGCAGGATACGCCGACTACCTGTTTCGGATATCGGCTTGATGCTGATACCGGAGTCCTCCCTGATTTTAGCTCCGCTCTTTTCGGAGAGGAATTTTATTACTTCTTCCGTCTGCGGCTTGCCTTTTTCAAACTCGATACCGGCATAGAGGTCTTCCGTATTCTCCCTGACGATAACAATGTCAATGTTTTCATAAAGGGAAGGAATACCCTTATAGCTCTTGCATGGCCTGACGCAGGCGTAAAGCTCGAGATGTTTACGCAGGGCGACATTGACACTGCGGAAACCGGAGCCGACCGGGGTGGTAACCGGCCCTTTAATGGCAATCTTATTCTTGCGGATAGATTCCAATACATGCTCCGGCAGGGGAGTGCCGTATTCCTCCATTACCTCGATACCGGCATGCATTATGTCCCAGTTGAACCTGACACCGGTAGCTTCCAGCACCCTCTTGGTTGCATTGCTGACTTCCGGACCGATTCCGTCACCGGGAATAAGCGTAATGTTATGAGCGTTAGTCATTTAAAAAGCCTCCTGGATTTACATCTGAAAATCGCCGTATTTCTTGATATACGGCATCAGCCCGCCTTCCTGTAATATGCTGAGCATGGCGTCGGGTATTTTATTGAAGGTAAGACGGTTGCCGTTAGTTATATCTGTAATAATGCCCTGTTTTAAATCCACTTCCAACTCATCGCCGTCATCGATCTTGTCGGTATCGCAAATCAGAACGGGAAGCCCTCGGTTGATAGCGTTTCTGAAGAAGATACGCGCCACCGATTTGGCTAGTACGGCACTGACACCGGCCATTTTGATTACCAGCGGGGCATGTTCGCGGCTGGAACCGAGTCCGAAGTTATTGCCGCCGACAACGAAGTCGCCCTCTTTTACACGGGAGGCAAAGGTGGGGTCGGCATCCTCTAAAACATGCTTTGCCAGCTCGGGAAGGTTGCTCCTTAAGTGTGCCAGCCTGCCGGGAACGATGTGGTCTGTGGAGATATTATCGCCGAATTTAAAGGCTTTTCCTTTCATTTTATAGCACCTCCCTGGGGTCGGTAATCTCGCCGGTTATGGCGCTGGCAGCAGCCGTTGCCGGGCTGGCAAGATAGATGAAGGAGTTGGGGTTCCCCATCCTGCCCTTGAAATTGCGGTTGGCCGTCGATAGGCAGGCCTCGTTATCTCCCAGCACCCCCTGGTGCAAACCGAGGCAGGAACCGCATCCCGGCGGCAGAATCAGGGCTCCGGCATCCAGTAAAGTCTCCGCGTATCCGGCTTTAATCATCTGCTTAATAATCGTCCTCGACGCCGGAGTAATCAACAGTCTGACCGACGGATGTCTTTTCTTTCCTTTGAGGATAGAGGCGGCGATTTCGAAATCCTC
>JAQTUQ010000004.1 GCA_028707255.1 Dehalococcoidales bacterium | reverse complement strand
CTCCATACAACTGTTCGGGCTACTGGTGAAATAGATGCAGTGACCAAGCTAAGACACGGTCTTATAACCAAGATCCTTACGGTCTGCTGCATCTTAACTATTTTACCTCTTTATCAACATACAAGATTCTTCGTCTTCGCCTCAGAATGACAGGAAACATTTTGTCATGCTGGAATATTTGATGAACGAACTAAGCAGATTGTTTACGCCTTTGGTTTGAAAAGCTGGTATATTTGAATAATAACTGAAGGTCTCTGTCCCACCCCAAGTGCAAGATCCCGCATTTCCTCGAGTTCTTCTATTTCAGCCTCTGCTCTAGGCGAATGAAAATGTCCGCTGTCTTTGCGCTGGCAGAAATCTGCTAAAGACTTTGATAATTGCTTTAGAGCTGGTTTAGATAAATCTATGTAATGATTATTTATAAATTTACGAAGTTCACTTGTTTTCAGATTATTCTGGCTATCTTCAGCCGAAGAACTAAGACTGTAAAATAAATTACTCCATTGGGTTAGAGTAATTTTTTTAATCTCATGGCATTTTTTCTTTTCATACTTGACTAAATCAACACATAAACCTATTTCTTTATTCGGAAGTTTTTCAACGTATAGGATTAGTGGCTCTGTAAAAATGTCGTAAATAGCCGCTTCCACTGCTTTATTAAACCATATTTTAGAATTGTCGATTTCTGTTCCAGTTTCATAATATCCTTCCGCTTTAACTAAATTATCTATTACCTTACAAGGTAATAATTCCCATATTTGACGCAAACATTTTTCTAGTTTTTGCTTTATTACATTTTTACTACTTGGTTGGTTAGCCCTTTGCTCTAAAAACATATCCCTTATCTGACGGGTCATCTCATTTGTTTCTTCGTTAGTCCATTGTTCTTTTATTTGTCTTATAGATGTACTCGAAGTGATGTCCTTTATTGTTTGAATATTCTGAATTATGGATAGTTTTGTTGTCTCGGAAGGAGAGTAATAGATATTTGATGATTTATTAGACAACCAATCTGAAAAACCGATTTTAATTGCCCAGTATAGATCTGTTTTAGGACCAGCTTCGCATAAACAAGTAAATTGATATCTGGGTAATGCTTCCCACATAATATTATATTGACAGGTCATAAATTGCCAATCCCAATGTTCTTCATATTCGAGCAGTAGAGAAGCCACGACTGTCCCATTTAACCAATCGTCTCCATAACCTCCTGCCCCAAATATTGAATTTTGCATTGCTTTACTATCCCGATACCCATCAGGTACTACATTATTATCTTTTTCCATATAAGAGTTATTTCTTAATGCAAAACGTGCTACTATTTGCCCAAACTTCCATGCATAAAATTGTGGCGAAGTTTTTTTACACTCTGATGGTAGACTTGCTGAAACGTCTGCTTCTCCACAAAATTCCACGATGCCTGCGGAATAATCCAATAGATCAATCCAATTATCATAATCGTTTTCTTCTTCACATTTATTACAAAAGGAATCAAGCAAATCAGAATAAACAAGGATTAAATCTTCTGAAAAATCATCAACGTAACCATATTGCGAATTATATTCAATGACTTCTTTTGATATACGCAATGCAAACTCGTATTCTTTTTCCATACAATAACAATCATGTATGACTATTGCGGCAAAAATTTCAGGTATCCTGATATCAATATAGGACAAACCTTTTTTGGAATATTCACTGGTTATTTCCGTTTTAGTATGAAACATTTCAGTAAGCATTATTTTTGCTCTCTCTGTTTCCCCTCTATATAAAAGCACCAACCCTAAGGCAAAACGGACATAAAAAAGTTTTTTTTGTAATTCATCGCATAATTGACTATCAAGGATACCAGAAGTTAAAGATTTATAATTGTTTTGAAGTGGTTCTAACGAAGAATCAATAATTGAATCGACTTTAAAGTTTGTATTATTAGTTATGATTTCCATCCAAATAATAAACATCATATCTAACGTAAAGGAAGATTTTATGGCTTGCCCTGTTAATTTGTACTTTTCTATGTAAAACGAAAAAAGAACAAATAACCCGATAATACAGGTGGCTTGCCAGCCTAGTTCGCACTGTTTAATAGCTTCAATGGATTTATCAATGGGCAAATATTCTCTAATTTCTTCTCCAAAGAGCCTGGCAAGCAAATCGAATGTTTCGTTACTAGGATTATCACTTTCTGATGGAATTATATCCATAATATCAGCAACCCCAATTCATTAATGCAGCTATTTATGTGTATTATTCGTTTGCAATGTCTGGATTACACAAATTGATCATTTTTGTATAATTAAAATAAACTTTTAAGGAATATCACAGATAAAAAGGCGAACTACTTCCCCGCCCCCAAATAAGCGGCGATGACATCGGGGTTTTTACTGATTTCCTCCGGCGTTCCTTCGGCGATTTTGCGGCCGAAATCCAGCACTACGATTCTATCTGCCAAATCCATCACCACGCCCATATCATGTTCAATCAGGACGATGCAGTTGACGCCGTCTCTTAATACCGGCGTATCGGGATAGGTTTCACCCTGCCCCTCGAATATGTCGATAATAAAGCGGGCGATGTCTTCCTTTTCTTCCAGGTTCATACCGGCCATCGGTTCATCGAGCAGCAACACCTTCGGCTCAAGAGCCAACGCCCTGCCCAGTTCAACTCTCTTGCGCATTCCGTACGGCAGAGAGCCGACCACCTGCTGGCGTATGGATTCAATCTCCAAGAAATCGATAATATCCTCGACAGTCTGGCGATGCTTGATTTCTTCGGTATGCGAAGGGCCGAAGTATAAGGCGCTGCTGAAAATATTCTGTTTCATAAGGACATGCCTGGCAGCCATAAGATTATCGAGGGTGCTTAAACCGGTATAGAGTTCGATATTTTGAAACGTTCTCGCCAGCCCCATTTTGGCGGCTTTATCGGGGCGTATGTGCGTTATATCCTCTCCGTTGAAAGTAATCGTCCCCTGCTGCGGTTTATAGAAACCGTTTATGCAGTTCAAAAGGCTGGTTTTTCCGGCGCCGTTAGGCCCGATAATCGCCAGTATTTCATTTTCCTTGATATCGACACTGACATCGACAAGCGAACGCACACCACCGAAAGACAGAGAGAGTTTATCCGCTTTTATGATAACCTTTTTTTCCTGTGCCGGATTATTCAAAACCGATTTCCCTTTTTAATAATTACGAGCTGCTTTTTTCTTCCGAGAAAAGCTTATCTTTATATCCCGCTACCCTGTGACAGACGGGACCATTGCATTGGATACCGCTTAAAGTCTTCTTACCTTTTACATCGGTATTCATTTTTATAAAAGTATCATAACCGGTACATCTGGTCTTGCCATCCCTGTAAACCATGATGGTAACCTCGTCGTTCATATCCTCGCAGAATATCGTAGTTGCCGTAAGCTGCCAATCAGTCATAATCTCAAAATCACCTTTGCTAAATTATACCCTATCTTATTACCGTTTAGCTACATTTTATCTTCGGACATAATCACCTGCTCTACAAATGATTGATGTTGTTACCTATACTGAAAGCCTCGCCGACAGTGTGTCCATAGGCATAATATCGCGGGGCGGTGCCTCTTGAGTACAATATCGGTTTTATCTTTTCCAGGTCGGGAACTCCATCGGTAAGGCAATCTTCCGTAATATGCGTTTCTTCGATACTGCCGATAACCAGAGCATGGCTGCCCAAATCGAGAATGTGCACCACTTTGCATTCGAGATTCACCGGACATTGGCGGATAAGCGGTGCGTTTTCCAGTTTTCCGGAAAAAACATCGAAATTACAGGCAGCAACCTTATCGGCATTCGCACCGGATATGATACCGCACAAATCGACTTCTTCGGCTATATACTCGCTGGGAATATTTACAGAAAAACCGCCTCCGGATTTTATTCCTTTCATAGTATGCCGTTGGTGACGTATAGCTACCGAGAGCATCGGGGGAGCGCCGCATGCCATCCCGCCCCAGGCCGCTGTCATAAAATTCGGTTTACCGTCTATATTTACACCGACCAGAAAAACAGGCTCCGGAAATACGAAAGTGCTCGGCCCGAAAGTTTTCTTGCTCATAACAGTTTACCTCCATAAAAGGACTGATTATATTATACAGGTTTTGATACTGATTAATCATTTTTTTCAGATGAAGGATTCTGAATCAGAAGATAAATTTTGCGAGTCAGGGTGATTCTGATGAATTATCCCAACGTGTCGGGATCGAATCCCGTTCATAGTGAGCTTGTCGAACTATGCGGCGGCGAACAGAGTTTTTTCGGCAGGTGTCGCCTCCCCTATATTTCAAGACAGGAACTGGAGACAAAAGGACAATAATTCATAAGAGTAAAAATCAGCGCACATATTTCAGGTCTTTGTACTTTTCCCTCAGTTTGACCTTTTCAATTTTACCGGTAGGATTACGCGGCACTTTATCAAAGACGATTATTCTCGGCCGTTTGTACTTCGGCAGGTTTTCATTACAAAAAGCTGCCATTTCTTCACAGGTAATCGCCATCCCCGGTTTCGGGTCGATTACAGCAACAGCTATTTCTCCCAGCCTGACGTCGGGAAGCCCGATTAAAGCCGCATCATATACTTTGGGATGGCAGAGCAATACCTCTTCTACTTCTATCGGAAAGATGTTTTCGCCACCCGTTATAATTAAATCCTTCTTCCTGTCCACGTACCAGATGAAACCGTCCTCATCCATCTTAGCCAGGTCTCCGGTATGAAGCCAACCACCCTTTAACACCTCGGCGGTTCTCCTGGGATTTTTATAGTATTCTTTCATTAACCCGTTGCCTTTTACCAGCAACTCGCCTACAGCGCCGACAGGGACGTCTGTATCGTTGTCATTCACGATGCGAACCTGCCAGCCGTAACCCGGCTTGCCTATAGCTCCAACTTTATGAATATTTTCTACACCCAGATGCACGCATCCGGGTCCGGTCGATTCGCTGAGTCCGTAATTGGTATCGTAAAGCATATGAGGGAAATAGGTGTTCCAGTGCCTTATCAGGCTTTCGGGAACCGGCTGCGCCCCGATATGCATCAAGCGCCATTGGTCCAGTTCATAATCCTCTTTCTTCAATTCACCCTTATCTAAAGCCACCAGAATATCCTGCGCCCAGGGAACCAGTAACCACACAATCGTGCCTTTTTCCTTATGCACAGCCTTGAAAATATAAGATGGCTTGATTTCGCGCAGCAGCGTAGCCTTGCTTCCGGTATACAGGCTGCCGAACCAGTGCATCTTGGCGCCGGTATGGTATAAAGGAGGCAACAATATAAAATTATCGTTCCTGGTTTGTCCGTGATGTATGCTCTCCGAAACAGCCGCATGTTCCATATTTTTATGGGTAAGCAATATCGGTTTCGGTTGTCCTGTGGTTCCTGATGTAAAGTACAATCCGCAGGGGTCATCGCCATTCAGTTCGATTGCTAAAGGATTCGCTGAAGCCTCCGCAATCAAATCCCCGATATTTTGCGCCCATGCAGGAGTATCGTCACCGGTAAATATGAATTTCTGTACCGCTGGTAGCTTTAACCTGATTTCTTCGACTCTTGAGATGAATTCTTCACCGAAAACAAAAGCTTTGCCCTCAGCAATTTCGGTACAATACAGTATATCCCCGCTCTCAAACCTGAAATTAAGCGGTACCGCCCAGGCACCCGTTCGTATAATGCCGAAATAAACAACCAGCCAGTCGATTGAGTTCGTCATCAGGTGAATAACCTTATCGTCTTTACGTATTCCGATATTATAGAGGGCATTGGCTATTTTATTAGCTTTATTATCGAACTCCCGCCAGGTGATTTCATATCTAAAGTTCAGGCTCGGTTTTAATTCGACAAGAGCGATATCATCCGGATATAATTTGGCATTTTTTGCAAGCATGTCAGATATAGTCATTTTTTATCTTGCCTCCAGAGTTGAGATTAATATGATGCTATGCCGGGTAAAAAGGTGGCGATTTTCGGAAAAGCCAGCAATAATGCTACACAAATAATTATTGCTATTAAAAACGGGAATACTCCTTTGAATATCGTTTCCAGTGATATCCCCCTTGTAATCCCCTTGATAACATATACGTTGATACCTACCGGCGGTGTAATTACACCCATTTCGGTAACCAGTACAATGATGACTCCAAACCATATCGGATCGAAACCCAGAGCTAATACCAGCGGATAGATGATCGGAATTGTCAGCGTTATCATAGCCAGCGAATCCATAAACAATCCGCCTATAAGGTACATCAGTATAATCATTGCCATAACCGCAACATCGGGCAAACCGAGACCTGATATCCAACCGGACAGCATATTAGGTATGGTAGTGACTGCTATAAAATGCCCTAAAACAACGGCTCCGGTAACGATAATCATGATTTCACAGGTTACTTTTACCGTTTCTATGATGGCGTCTTTCAATGCTTTCCATGTCAAATTGCGCCTTACAATCCCGATTACCAGAGCTCCCGCCGCGCCGACGGCGCCTGCTTGAACCGGACTGAACCATCCGGCAAAAAGACCCCCCATCACCAGTAAAAAGAGGAGCAGCATCTCGGTAACACCCGTTAACCCGGCAATCTTTTGTTTGAAAGTAGAGGGTTGCCCTACGGGAGCCAAGGCCGGATTTCTGCGGCATATGACAGCGACAACAATGACAAATAAAGTGGATAAGAGTATTCCTGGTAGTATACCGGCAAGAAACAGGCTGCCAATCGATTGTTGTGTAAGTATGCCGTAAACAATAAAGATAGTGCTTGGTGGAATAAGAATGCCAAGACTCCCCGCGGATGCTACGCTGCCGGTTGCCAGTGAATCGGCATATCCATATTTCTTCATTTCAGGCAGCGCCACTTTCCCCATGGCTGCCGCAGTTGCACTGGTCGAGCCGCAGATAGCGGCGAAACCGGCGCATGCAAGAATGGTCGCCATTGCCAACCCGCCGCGTACATGTCCGAGCAATGTATGACTGGCCGCATATAACCTGCTGCTTATTCCGGAAGCAAAGGCAATCGAACCCATCAAAATAAACATCGGGATAACCGTCAGCGAATAAGAGGATAAATTGGAGAATACATCCCTGGCAAGCAGGTTAAGCCCGGCGGCAGGGCTGACCAGATAACTAAATCCGGCAAAGCCGACAAATGCCATGGCAAAGCCGACAGGCATTCCCAGTATAAACAATACTATCAGGATTACTATTCCTACAATACCGGCAACAACAGGTTCCATCTATTTGTTTACAACTTTCATAATATATTTCATCATTTCAATCAGCAATATGAAGCAAACCGGGATACAGCAAAAGGCGATAGAATAAACAAACGGATAAAAAGGAATGCGGGATGTCATCGATACCTCGCCGCTTTGTTGTAAAGTCATCCCGTATTTGACACTCTGCCATGCCAGCAGGGCAAAAAGGATGATGCCGAGTAGAGAAGTAAAAGCACCGCAGGCAGCCCTGATACGTTCAGGTAAACGGGTAACAAAGAACTCTACCTGAATATTGCCACGTTGAGCCTGTGTGTAAGCCATTCCGAAGGCAGTAATTACTACGCCCAGAAAGGCAACTATTTCAATCGCTCCCGGAATAGGCGATTTAAAAATCTTGACGCCGATGATATCGGCAACGGTAAGAGCCAGCATGGAAACCACGCCTGCTCCACCGACCCAGACTATCCATTTGCTGACTAATTTCGCCCATTTTTCGAGCCGTTCTATAATAGCCATAATTAAAAAACAAAGACCTGCCTGCCCATGCTTAAACATGGGCAGGGATACTGATTCCACAGCCTTTAATATTTTATTTTATGTCGCGGTAGCCGTCGTTAAAGGAATAACCTCCGATTCGACCCAAGCGACGCTTTCTTCCATCGAAGGTGTTCTATCGCTCCAGTATTCTACCCTGTCGAGCAAATACTGCTGGTATTCATTTCCTGATAAACCGCTTGTATTCAGTGTATTTACATGACTATCGACAAGCGGAGAAACAGCGGCCAGCCATTTGGTCATCTCGTCATCTTCAACTTCGATGACTTCCCTGCCGCCTCCGAGATTGAGGAAATAATCGATGGCTACTTTATCATAATAATCCCATACTTTGCCATGTTTTTCTATCCATTCCTCGCTAACCTCGGTAAATATTTTCTGAATATTTTTCGGCATGCTGTTCCATTTGTCTTTATTGATTACAACATACATATCGGTAGTGTAACCCAGTTGATAACAGTTGGTTACATATTTGGTAACCTCAGCATGATTCCAGCCTTTCAGGGTCTCTCTGGGAGTAAAACTGCCATTGACAACTCCCTTGGATAAAAGCTCATAGGTCTCTCCCTGTGAGGCAGCATGCGCACTGGCACCGAGAGCCTGTACTATTTTGGCTCCTACACCGGTAGCCCGGATTACCAATCCGTTAAAGTCTTCCAGCTTGCTCACCGCTTTGTCCTTGGTGATGATAACACCGGGACCGTGAGCATGGAAATAAAGCGGATGTGTTTCATCCATTTCCGCAGGTTTAAATTCATTATAATAATCATTGGCAACCTTTGTTGCCACCCATCCGTTGGGGTACTTGTGAGGTAAATCAACCAGTTCGTTTACAGGAAAACGTCCTACGGTATAAGCAAAACAGGACATCCCGATATCGGATATACCACTGACTACACCGTCGTAGATTTGTGGCGCAGGAGTCAGGTTGCCAGCTGGGAAATATTCTATTTCCACCTGACCGTCTGTTCGTGTTTCGATCTCTTTTATCCAGGCTTCCGCCAGTATGGAATTGAGATGTGTTGGAGGAAAAAAATTGCTATATGTAAGTTTTATTGTGTCCCCTGAATTACTGCAACTGCTTCCGAAGAGGGACATAGCGCCTCCAAAAGCAGAAAAACCGGCAGCTCCTACAATTAAGGCACCGGTTCCTTTCAAAAAATCCTTGCGCGTAATGGCATTCTTTTCGTTTTCTCTGTTAATCATTTGTAACCACCTTCCGGGAAAGACATGTAGATGAGGTTGTAGAAGATTTCAGTTCGAAAATGATACTTATTCATTTCCATTGCATCGTGCCTCCTTTTTTTATTTTACGTTTAGCAAAACGTTTCCAGTATAATACCACCTGACAGGCGCTATTGTCTACAAGATAAATGTATAATTTTTCCTACAGCAGTGTACTATAAATGATAGCAACAATATCTCAGCGACTGAACCTTAAAATACAATGCCGGGCGCCGGCGCAGATTTGCCAGTCGAGTTTAAAAACGATATCGGCACCGAATTCCTTCGCCCAAACCTCGTATTCGTTTTTGCATATCAGCGAACCGATTTTAGCGGACAGGTTTTCCCTTTTTGATTTGACCATCAAGTTGTGCCATGGACAGCTGCTGATGATTATGGAAAAATTACCGGAATCCGTATTATCTTTCGTCGTGAAGGAGAAATCTTCGAGCGCTAATTTTGTCGTCAGGCATTCCAGCAAATCCTTTAACTGATTACCGGAATCAGCCAGCGATTTCAGCAGGCGCGCCTGAATTTTGGGCATTACTTCCCAGACCTTTGCATCAATTTCCAGAGCCGTATCGAAATCATATTTATCCTCAGCCTTCATAAACCAGAGGCCGTCAACAGATGTATAGCTCTTTTTAAAGTATTCAATTATTTGATTTTCAGTTAAATTCAGCATCTTCGAGCCTGCTTTATTTATCGTGACCAGAATTATAACCCAAATATGAATACCTGACAAAAAACCGGATATAATAAACTTTCGATACTATTTTATAAAATTATCAGGACAAATATTAAAAAAGGTATTGAAAACCTTCTTTTCTAATACTACAGTATACATAAGCACATGAAAAATATAACAGAGGGAGGATGATAATTAAATGAATGACAGACAAGAATCATATCTCCGCCAAAAATTCGGGCAACGTGTTTCATTCTATGAACTGGAACGGAAACTTTACGGGCACGATATCGCCGCCATGCCTGGTCTGCTAAAACCGCTTGTAGGTAATACCTTGCCAGATGCTATCGTACAACCCGAAAGCGAACAGGAAATCATCGAACTGGTAACATGGGCAAACAGGGAGAATATTCCGCTGACTCCCCGAGGCAAAGCAACCTCCGGCTACGGAGGCGTACTGCCGGTTAAAAAGGGAATAGTCGTCGATTTCTATCAGATGAATAAAATTATCGATATCAATACTGATGAACAAACAGTAACTGTCGAAGCCGGCGTGGTCTGGGAAAAATTGGACAAGGCGCTGGCTAAGAAGGGAATGACGCTGCGGTTATATCCCAGCAGTTACCCTGCGGCAACCGTCGGCGGCTGGGTGGCGCAGGGGGGAACCGGCATCGGTTCCTATGAATTCGGATGGTTGAGTGACAACCTGATAAGCCTGCGTGTCGTATCAGCCGACGGCGAAGTCAAAGAATATAAAGTGGAATACCTCGATTTAATATCGGGAGCGGAGGGAACATCGGGATTCATTAGCAGTGTGACCTTAAAGATACAACCGCTGGAAGAGCTCGACGTTTTATCTATCGGATGCCCGCACGCTTCCGAATTACAACAGTTGATAAAACTGATTATGGATGAAAAATTACCGGTCTGGTCGATGCTTTTTATCAATCCGCGCATGGCCGAGTTAAAAAATAAAGCCCCGCTACTTGAGCATTTCGGTCATCGGGTAGAAAAACCCGTATTGCTACCCGCTTCTTATATACTAACCATCACTTTCCGCAAAAAAGATAGCCGTGAAATCGACGAAAAACTGACAAAGCTGGTGAAAACCTGCAATGCAGAAATACTAAGTAAGGAAATAGCCGAACATGAGTGGAAAAACCGCTTCAAGATAATGATGGTCAAGCGTCTCGGACCCAGCCTTATCCCCGCCGAATTCGTAATACCGCTTTCCAGGCTAGGCAAGGTAATGGACGAAATCGAAAAAAAGATAAACCAGCCGGTCATTAAAGAAGGTGTTATCGTCCGCCATGGAAAAGACGGGACCCCTGAGGCCGTAATACTCGGTTTCATACCCGGGGACCAGCGTAAATTCGGATACAACTTTGTCTTTGCCCTGTCGTTATCCGTTTTAAAAATTGCCCGCAAATACGGCGGCAGGCCGTATTCGACCGGATTATATTTCAAACATAAAGCCGAAGAAGTCTTCGGCAAACAAAAACTGGCGCACCTGAAAGAATACAATCAGAAAGTAGACCCCAAGGAGATATTAAACCCCGGAAAGGTTTACGGCGGCAGCCTGCTCACTTCATTTATGAGCCTTGCTACACTGCTCGAACCCGTTATCAGGCCGCTCGGCAACCAGGTGATTACGCAAATCGGCGAAAGACCGTCCAAGCCTGTTCGCAATATTCCGGCGGATGTGGCATGGTATGCCTACGGCTGCTCGCAGTGCGGTTACTGTATCGATGAATGCGACCAGTTCTACGGCAGGAAATGGGAGAGCCAGAGCCCGCGTGGCAAGTGGTACTGGCTGCGCGAATATATGGAGGGACGTGAAGATTGGAACCAGTTCATGGTAGATACTATTCTGGTATGTACCACCTGTGAACTCTGCAACCTGCGCTGTTCGGCGTCGCTGCCAATCGAACCTTCGTGGCAAAAATTGCGCGGTATACTCATTAATGATGAAAAAAGAATGACCATCCCTCCATTCGAAATGATGTCGGCTTCTTTAAGCAAGGAAGGCAATATCTGGGGCGCATACCGCAAGAACCGTTCCGACTGGTTCCCGGAGGACTTGAAGGAAAAACACGGGCCTTCTCACAAGGCTGAAATAGCCTATTTTGCCGGGTGCACCGCCAGCCATGTCGAAAAGGATATCGCCCTGGCGGCAGTCAGGTTGATGGATAAAGCCGGTGTCAATTTTACCTACCTTGGGGAAATCGAGAATTGCTGCGGCACTCCGATGCTGGTCTGCGGCAAGTGGGACGTTTTCGAACAAACTATAAGAGCTAATATCAAATCAATGCAGGATGCCGGGATTAAAACCGTGGTAACTTCCTGCCCTGCCTGCGATATGATGTGGCGCCATTATTACAAGATATGGGCCAAGAAACTGGGTATCGATTACAATATCGAAGCCAAGCACTACAGTGAAGTAATTACCGATAAAATCAAAGAGGGTAAATTCAACTTCCCCGATACGGGTAAAAAAGTAAAGGTAACCCTGCATGATTCCTGCCATATCGGCAGGGTGTCCAAAGTTTATGACGCCCCGCGTGATTTTATAAAAGCCATACCGGGTGTCGAATTTGTGGAAATGGAACACAATCGCGAATGGGCGCACTGCTGCGGCAGCGTTTTAACCCTGATTAAAGACCCCCCCATAGCTGCTGAAATCGGCAAGTTCCGTATTGACGAAGCCATAGCAACCGGCGCAGATAAGTTGCTGGCGATGTGTCCCTGCTGCGAATTCCAGTTCAGGGTAACTACAAATACCAAAAACCTGCCTATCGAAACCGTAGATATGGCTCGCTTTGCCGCTTCCTATTTCGGTTACGAATTCCCCGACCCCAACCCGGAGGTCAGAAAGCAGTGGGCGGTATTCGAAGCGATGATAGCTTTGATGAGCCCGCAGGGATTCGCTAATATTATGAGCAAGATGTGGCCGGAACTGATTGACGCTATGCCTTTCGGAATGGGCGGTATGATGCGCTTTATGGGTAAAATTCCCGGAGCCTTATCGCTGATGAAACCGTTGTTCCCCGTATTATTCCCGAGACTTTTACCGATGATGATGCCGAAAGTGATGCCGGTAATGCTTGATAAGGTGGGCGAAGCCATCCCCATGCCGGATTACATGAAGCAGCAGATGCCAGATTTGATGCCGAAGGTGATGGATAACCTGATGCCGCACATGATAGATGATGTGGTTCCGCTGGTCACCCAACCGATGATAGATTACCTGAGGGGGAAGGATAAGAAATAGGTTAGGACTATACCATGGTTTTAAAATTAAATGCCATCCTGGAGGGAGTACATTCGCTTCGCTCAGTATAAATTCCACGACCGAAGGATCCGGGGGTGGGGTAATCAGATTTTTCCCTATCCCACCCAAGATGTTTCGTCCCGATCTATCGGGACTCCATCATGAACATTAGAATTCCGCGTGTTTTACCTTTTAATAAGCTCAAGATGTTTGCCTTTCCTTGCGTACATTAAAGTAGTATAAATAGAAAGGTATATTCTTAAAATCGAGACATAACAGCATAATATATCAATCTTAATTTGGAAAACATATTATTAAAAGACTATTATGAAGATTTACAATTCTTAGGAAATTCTTCAAGCAACTCTAATATCATTGGATTATTAATATCATCATTGACCTTGACTGAATAATAATGATCTGCTCTTAAACAGATATTCAAGCGTTAATAATAAACAACCAATAAAACCCTGTTTTATTTTTTTATTATTTCTTCAATTATCCATTCAGACGACAACCATAACCCTGTTATAGTAACTGGAAACCCGTATTTACTTAAGTTTTCCGCAGCTAAAATGATTTGCTTCCTGTGAGTATCGTCATCAACCGGATTACCCGCGCAATCATGATGTCCTACAATAAATATACAATCCGATTTATGAATAGATACAGATATTTCGATTTTATCATACAGCGAATCCATATAATTATAATCTCCTGATAATTTCCCATCCATACCTGCATCTGTTATCATATCGACATATTCCACGCCATAGTTTTTCTTTATCCAATCAATAACAGGCAATTGTGCTCTGCCATCAATACAGTTCAAACAAGTAGCAAAAATCATTCCTTGCTCCTTTTGTATTACCTGATTTTAATACCACAACCTTCAGGTCAAATGACGAAGTTCTATACGCATCTTTTCGAAAGGGGTGTCAACCTATTTTTGACTCAGGACTGAAAGATGAAAGGCAAATATAGTTAATATTGGTTAACCCCCGACCATAAGGCCGCGGAAAGTTTGTCAAACCGTATATTTAACTGGTATTGAAATTCAGTCAGTCTTAAAAATTGCCGGTCATTACTGGAAGTTCGACTGGAGATGGTTATATATGCTAAATAGTAAATTAAAAATAACTAACCTTATTGCCATTATGTCAAGACTGCTTTTTGGAAGACTAATCTTCATTTTCCATACCAGATACACGCTGCCTGGTGGGAATAGTGATACCCGTAGCCCTGGCAACGAGCTTGTTATCCTGATTGACGACGGTCACTTCGGTAAAACCGGCTTTTCTGCCGCTCTTGATTACCCTGCCCTCCGCCGTCAGCGTATCGCCGACTTTGGCGCTGGAGATAAAGTAAACATTAAGAGTTGAAGCAACGCTGGGATAAGCCATCGAGTTGGCGGCAGCCCCGAATGCCTGGTCTGCTATCGACATGATAATGCCACCGAAGATAATGCCGTGAAAGTTCTCGAATTCGGGACGCATTACTAGGGAAACCCTTGAATACCCCTCGGATATTTCCAGAATCTCCGATTGCAAAAAAGACGTGATTGGTTCGGTCTTGATTTTATCCGTTAATAAAGAGATTTGTTCCTCTTTGTTTTCTTTGCTTGACGTCATGGAAGATTCCCTTCGATTTTTAGAGTTTGACGGATTCTATACCTGCCTCAAAGGCAGTGATATTAATACCGACGATTTTAGCCGGCAGGCTTCTGATAATACTCTCGCGCCATACTTTATCTTCAATATCCATAAACTGCGATAAACAACCCAGCATGAAGATGTTCAATACCTTTATGTTGCCGATGGCTTCCGATTTTTTACTGCCTTCCACAAAATAGATGCTATCGGTTTTTTGTTCAAGCACAATCATAATTTCTTCATCGGACGGATACTGTTCCATTCCGCAGCTAACTGAAAGCGGAGGCATTTCACGATTGTTAAGTATGACGGTACCGCCCGGTTTTAAAAAGCTGAAACACCTAGCGGCTTCCATCTTTTCGAATGAGATTACAATATCCGCCTGGCCTTCCCCGATTACAGGAGAGTATATTTTCGGCGCCACCCGCAAATGGCTGATAACGCTGCCGCCGCGCTGTGCCATTCCTATAGTATCAGTTTTTTTGACATCGTATCCCAATGCAATTGCCGCATCACCGATGATATTTCCGGCCAGGATAACTCCCTGCCCGCCGACACCGGCAATGATAATATTATAACTATTCATTGCGCCCTCCGGTTATTCCGGGTTTATCGGGATAAATTGCTTTGTTGGGGCATATCTGTTCGCATAAACGGCAATTGTCCCCGGCGCATAAAGAACCATCGATAACAATTTTATCTGCATCTTTTTGAATCGCCGAACAGCCAATAGCCAGGCATAAACCACAATCGGTACATTTGTTTATGTCAATCTTGCTGGGATTAATTCCCCGCCTGACCGCTACGGCGCATGCTCCTCTCGATATAATAACCGATAATACGTCATTTTCGAGCGAGGATTTCAAAGCTTCTTTTAAAGCCCTGGCATCCCAGGCATTAACTACCTGCAAACTGGTTATACCGCACGCTTTCACTATTTCCTCCAGGCTGACGGCATATGTGTCTTCGCCCTGCGCTGTTTTTCCCGTTCCGGGATGTTCCTGGTGCCCGGTCATTCCTGTCGTCCGGTTATCGAGGATAATCAGAGTGAATTTAGCTTTATTATAAACAGCGTCTATAAGTCCGGTTATTCCCGAATGCAGAAAGGTCGAGTCGCCGATAAGTGCTACCAGTTTTTCACTTGCACCAGCTTTCTGCATGCCGATAGCGTTTCCTATACTCGCACCCATACAGCCGCAGGTATCGATTGCGTTAAGAGGCGACAAAGCTCCCAGAGTATAGCACCCGATATCCCCGCTAATTATCAGCCTCGGTTCGCGCTGTTTCTTACCGGGGATCGTGCTGCGTTGCCCTATATTGCCCAGGGTATAAAAAAGACCGCTATGAGGACAGCCGGGACATAATAACGGAAACCTGCCGGGCAGTTTGGGCATTTTATACTCTTTTTTACAACCCAGACTCTCGGACAACAGTCCCATAGCGCGTCCGGCCTTTTCAATTACATCAGGGGTTAGTTCACCTATTATCGGAATAAATTCCTTCCCTGTTACTTCTATGCCCAGGGATTTAACATATTCCTCGATAAAAGGGTCGAGTTCCTCGATAATAACCAGCTTTTTGACCCGTGAGGCAAACTTCCTGATTAACTGTTCCGGCATCGGATATGAAAAGCCCAGTTTAAGAACGGATGCTTCGGGAAATACCTCTTTAGTATATTGATATGCCATACCGCAGGTGATAATTCCCAGTTCGGTGCTGCCCATGCTTATGTGATTAAATGGTGACGTTTCAGCGTATCCGGCAAGTTTTATAATTCGTTCTTCTACCAGGGGACGCCTGGCACGCGCATTAGCCGGCAGCATTATATATTTACGGAAATTATACTTGAAACTCTTGATTTCAGTCTCTTTACGACTGTTGTCCTTTGTTTCCATAACCGTTTTCGAATGTGAAACACGCGTTGTAGTGCGTAACATCACGGGAGTATCGAACTGCTCGCTGATATCGAAAGCAGCTATAACCATGTCATAGGCTTCCTGGCTGTCCGAAGGTTCCAGCATGGGTATTTTTGCCAGTTTGGCGAAATGCCGGTTATCCTGCTCATTCTGAGAGCTCATCGCTCCGGGGTCATCCGCAGATATAACGACCAAGCCACCGTTAATGCCGGTTATGGCGACCGCCATAAAGGGGTCGGCAGCAACATTCAAGCCGACATGCTTCATGGATGCCAGTGTGCGGGCGCCGGCGTATGATGCGCCGACAGCCACTTCCATGGCTACCTTTTCATTGGTAGACCATTCGGCATATATATCCTTGAACTGCGCCAGGTTCTCGAGTATCTCGGTACTGGGGGTTCCCGGGTAAGCAGCGGCAACCTTTAACCCGGCGTGATAGGCGCCCAGCGCTATAGCTTCATTTCCGGATAGTAATTTTTTTACGCTCATTTAAGTAATGTATTATAGCATAAACTGCTTATAAAACATGAAATCCAAAGCGAGTGCAAATTGACAGAAATAGCAATTTCATATACGGTAACGGGATACAGTTTTACTGTTTGATAAGTATAATATATAATTTATCGAGGTTTTACCTGTTTTAAAACGCTATGTAGTGCCCGTTCGATAAAAGACATGCACTTTATTATCTAATTATGAGCAAATACGCAAGTTACGGCAGGACTTTTTACCACTGGCTGGGAGATTTTCTGAAGAATCATTCCCGCATCTTTGTAATCCTGATATCGCTTATTACATTGCTGCTTCTATTTCCGCTCTTCCTGATGCAGCCGACGGAAACCGCCAGTGATAACCCGACCAATAATAATACCATTACATGGTATGAAGAAGTAAATCAAACCTTCCCCAGCGAAATATATTCGCTTATTTTTATCTTCGAGGCCGAAAACGGTGATATGCTGACACAGGAAAACCTCTATGCGCTTCTGCAAAAACAGGACGATTTAAAAAACAGCGCTATGTCTCCCCTACTGTATGAAAGTATCAACAGCAATACAGGAACAGTAACTAAAGGTGTTTATTCGCTGGCGGATGCGGTAAACGCATTACTGATTTTGCAAAGCGGAAACACCATCGACCTTTCCAATGCTACCGATTTACAGGTTAAACAGGCGGTATTTAGCATTTTTTCCAATCCTTACACCTCCGGCATGCAACAAGCTCTCTCGATAAAATCTACTCACGAAGATTTGGATGACGGAGTCCGCTTATGGGAATCTCCGGCTTTAACAATTGTGGTTTATACCGTTAAACCAAGCATCATCGGCGATTACGCATCGATTACCGGAGAAAATTACTCAGGAGATATCGTTTTAGAATATTTCGGCCGGGATGCTCTCGATCTATTCCGCAGCCAGCAGGATACGTTCCGCGTTTGGGGAGTAAATATCGATATGCAACTGGAGATAAAAGACCAGGGCAGTATCAATATTCCTATGCTTATTGCGGCCATCATCATCATCATGCTTATCGTTGCCGTATTTTTCCGCTCAGTTTTAATAACGCTTATATGCGGCAGCGGTCTTATAATGGTTCTTGTATGGCTTATGGGCTTCTCCAATCTTATCGGGATTAAAAACTCGACCATTGTAGACCTGGTGGTTCCTATCGTAGTGCTGGTACTCGGCATCGATTATGCCATTCACTCCATCTATCGATACAGGGAAGAAAGAAGAAAGGGTTATCCCCCCGAACAGGCGCTGGGTAATTCGACACGCAGAGTCGGAAATGCGCTGGTAACAGCGATGCTGACGACAATCATTGCCTTTATGGCCAACGCTATATCGAATATCGAATCCATTGTGGATTTTGCCGTTGCCTCCTCGTTTGCCATATTCGCTACTTATGTTATCCTGGGGCTTTTTGCGCCAACCCTTGTAATGTGGGCAGACCGCCGCAAAGAGGAAAAGAAGGGGACATTTTATGTTAAAAGCGGTGCGGCAAAACGCAGTTTCTTTTTTGGCAAGCTGGTAATATTTTTCACTGAAAAACGCTATTTTACGCTTTCAATGGTAGTATTGTTGACGATAGCCGGAATAATCGGCTGGACCAATCTTGAAACAAAACTGGAAGCCAAGGATGCACTTTCTCCCGACTGCGACTTCGTTATCGGACTCGATAAAGTTACCGAGCACATAGGCACTCAGGCAGGTGAAGTAGCAATTTTCTATATCAGGGGAGACTTTACAGACCATGAATCGCTAACAGCAATGAACAACCTGGTTATCGAACTCGATGACAATAAGTATGTAGCCCGAATAGCCGGCGACGGCTCTTTAAATGTCAAAACTCCGCTATTATCTTTTCTTGATACTGCGTTGAACAGCGATTATATAAAGCACATGATTGAAATTGAATCCGGCACAACCATAACCGATAATGATAACGACGGCATACCGGATACTGCAGAACAATTGCTGGCAGTTTATAACTACATTATCGAAAACGGTATATCGCTTTCCGATACTCTTGTTCTCTATACACCAGAGGATATAAAAGAAGCCTTTGTTTATGACGATGTCAAAAACGAATTTGCGACGCTAATCAGTATCGGGGTTCCGGGGACGGTCGAACAGGCTGTCGTAAAAGAATCTGCCGTAGAACTTAACCTCGACCTCGATAAATCGATGAAAAATGTCGACAGTATTTCATTTTACGGGCTTACAGGGAATGCTTATGTTCGCGATGCGCAATTTAGCGCTATTACGGACTCGATGACCAATTCTTTTATGATTGCCATCGGCGCCTGCATGCTGTTTTTACTGGTTATCTTCCGTTCGCTGCGATATTCGTTGATTACCCTGATACCGGTAATCTTTGTAGTTTGCTGGCTATACGGATTGATGTACATTTTGGGTTACGAAATCAACATGATGACGGCTACCATTGCATCCATTTCAGTCGGTGTCGGAATAGACTACTGCATCCATTTTACCGAGCGTTTCCGCCAGGAATTCTTAAGATTACCCGATAAGAAGAAGGCTTTATTAAATACGGCCGGCAGCACAGGCATTGCTCTTTTGGGTTCCGGCTTATCAACAGCTACCGGTTTTGCCGTTCTTGCTTTTGCCCCAATGCCGATGTTCTCGACATTCGGTATACTGACGGCGCTTATGATTGCCATGTCTTTTATGGTAGCAATTATGGTATTGCCATGCCTGTTGTATATTTTTTTACCGCAGGATAATAAGCAGCAGGATTAATCGAAACAACCGGTAGATTAAAAACAAACCTCTTTTTTCTCAATCTACAAAGACCCTTATTTCATCTTCATAAACCACTACTTCTCTGTCTTCATCCTTCATTTTTATAGTATATATGAAGACCTGTTTATTATTACCGTTTGGCAAATCCAGCCAGTAATAATCGCTGATTACCCCGCTCCTGCCGGCGAAGGGTTCCAGCTTGGAATCCCGGGCCGATGTGAATTGATTCTTTGCCGGTACTATTACAACCTTCTGTCCCCTTCTATAATGAGAAGCCATATCCGTACCTCAAACAAGATTGTGTCATTTAGCATAATAATAGCAGAATGATTCATTGTCAATACCCCGGCTCTAATAATTTATTTATAATGCCCAATATTCGTTTTATTAAACCTGTTTTTATCTGCTGTTACCATTATATAACTTGCAGTAATGCACTCCAGCCAGTATACCAGATGAGCTTTTTCCCCAATTGACAAATTCCTCATCCCGATGTAATATATTGGTATACGGTAATTGGTTGCCGTATACCTGATTCATAATGAGAGGGTAGTGAATCAATGGATACTCAGGAGGTATTAACCGAAACCTTTTACAGCGGGTTGCCTCAACTCGATAGCCTTTTGCAGGGCTTGCTGCCTGGTGATAACGTAGTCTGGCAGACTGATCATCTCGATGATTACCCCTACTTTGCCGGCGCTTTTATCGAACGGTCTATTAAAGACGGGTATGACTGTGTTTATCTTAGTTTTGCCGCGCATTCGCCTATTTTAAAACCGGTTGAGGGTTTGGAAATTGTCAGAATTGACCCGGCTCCCGGATTCGATTATTTTTCCGGCGAAGTGCACCGTATAATCGAAGAACACGGCAGAAAGTGCTGCTATGTATTCGACAGCCTATCCGACCTTGTCGATGAATGGGCTACCGACGAACTGCTGGCCAACTTTTTCCAGGTTACCTGCCCATACCTTTTCCAAATTGATGCGGTAGCCTATTTTGCACTCCGCAGGGGTCAGCACGGCAACAGTGCCCTATCCAGAATAAGAGAGACCACACAGGTATTAATAGATGTGTATTGTGTTGAAAAAAATACCTATATTCAGCCGTTAAAAGTTGCCGGACGTTATTCGAAACAGATGTTCCTGCCGCACCTGATTACCACCGATGTCTGGGAACCGGTCGCCCGCAGTGGTGATGCCGCCAGGTTACTTTCTTCCGCCGTCAAACAACCGCTCAGCATCAGAAATGAGTCGATAGCCCCTTGGGATTTTGTTTACCGCAAACTGCTCGAATATCATGAAACCGGCGGCGTTTTTGCAAAAACTGAACTCAGGGAGCTAAAAGAAGCGTTATCGCGTATGCTTATCGGAAACCATAAGAAACTGGTCCAGCTATCGAACCGTTATTTAACGCTTGGAAACCTGCTTCAAATACGGGAAAGGGTGATCGGCTCTGGCCGCATTGGTGGCAAATCGGCCGGAATGCTATTAGCAAGAGGCGTTCTGAACTCGGCAAAAGATTCTTACGACTATTCGAAAATACTGGAGGAACATGATTCGTTTTATATCGGTTCGGATGTCTTTTTTACATTCCTTGTTAATAACGACTTGTTTTTAGACCGCTTGGAACTTAATAAAAAAGGCAGTCTTTCGTGGGATGAATTCAATAAACTGGAACAAAGATTTCTCGAAGGCCATTTCAAGGATGAGATACTGGAGCAGTTCCGCGGAATGATTGATTATTACGGGCAGGCACCAATAATAGTGCGCTCTTCAAGCCTGCTCGAAGATGGGTTTACCGATGCCTTTGCCGGAAAATACCGCAGTGAATTCTGTGCCAACCAGGGAAGCCCCGAATCGCGGCTTAACGAACTTTTAAAGGCCATCAAGCTGGTATATGCCAGCGCTTTAAATCCGGATGCCTTGGCTTACCGTAAAAAGCGCGGTTTTTCCGAAGGTGACGAACAGATGGCAATTCTGGTTCAAAGAGTATCCGGAACACCCTACCGGCAGTATTTTTTCCCGCCTCTTGCCGGAGTTGCCTTTTCACGTAACCTTTTTGCCTGGACTGACCGCATCGACTCTCAAAAAGGAATGATACGCCTTGTATTCGGTTTGGGCACACGTGCCGTTAACCGTGTCAGTGGCGATTATCCCAGGATGATAGCCGTAAGCCATCCGGCAATCAGGCCGGAAACCGGAATAGAAGTATCTAAATATTCCCAGCGAATGGTAGATGTAATAAATACGGCAGATAATAAATTCGAGACAATACCCTTCGGAAATATAGGTGCCAATTTCGATTTCCCGTCCATTGATATGTTTATATCGGATGTATCCGAAGGTTTCGTAAAAGACTGGTTTATAAAACCGAAGGAAATTAATGGCAACCTGGTTTTAACTTTCAATAATTTAATCAACCAGACCGATATGGTTAATATGCTGGGCGATATATTGAGCAAATTGGAAACAGCCTGGGAACAACCGGTAGATGTAGAATTCACAGCTTATGTTCATAGCGATAACAATGTCAAAATCAATCTGCTGCAATGCCGTTCCTTACACGTACCCAGTTTGGGAGGAGTGTGTGTCAGCATTCCTAAAATTATGCCAAAAGAACAGGTACTATTCCGCTCCAACCGGGCAATCAACGCCGGTATGGTAGAAAATATCGGATATATCGTTTATATAGACCCGAAAGCATATTCCGAAGCAGTATCTCTGGATACTAAAAAGAGTATCGGAAGAGTAATCGGGAAACTGAATGAAATACTGTCTTATCGGGATAAAAAAATAATGCTGATGGGCCCGGGGCGCTGGGGCAGTACCAACATAGAACTCGGCGTCAATGTGGGTTATGCGGATATTGATAATACAGCTGTGCTGGTCGAGGTTGCCCGCGAAAAAGCGGGGCAAAGGCCGGAAGTATCGTATGGCACCCACTTCTTCCAGGACCTTATAGAATCAAACATTTTATATCTTCCGGTTTATCCAGACGATGAAATTTCAGATTTTAATTTTAATTTCTTTCGTGATGCAAAAAATATATTGCTTAACCTTCTTCCCGATATGACTGAGTTTGAAAAAATTATAATGGTTATCGACGTGCCTTTATCAGCAAACGGTGCCGTAGCTAAAGTTATCGCTGATCCGCAGAATCGAAATGCTATCTGTATCTTCGACAGAAGCGGATTATCGAATATAAATTAATAACTGAGAGGGGAAATATGAATCTACAGCAACCAAATGCCAATGACGCCACGAAAAGCGTCAACCGTTCGAAGAGTGTCGTACCATCCAGCGGCCTGTGTTCGAGATGTGTCGACGGGTGTACCGGTAACTGCGAGGTATTTAAAGCAACCTTTCGCAGCAGGGAATTGATATATCCAGGACCCTTCGGCGATATCACAGCCGGCGGAGACAAGAATTATCCGGTCGATTATTCGCATCTTAACATCCAGGGTTATGCCTTCGGAGCAAAGGGTTTACCGGATAATGTTGCAGGAGACTCCGATTCCGCTGTCTTTCCGGCAGTAAAAACCGAAACCGAATACGGCTGGGACAAAAAAGTTAAAATGCGCCTGCCGGTTTTTACCGGCGCTCTCGGCTCCACCGAAATTGCGCGTAAAAACTGGGAACACTTTGCGGTCGGCGCAGCAATCAGCGGTATCACCCTCGTTTGCGGAGAAAATGTTTGCGGTATCGACCCAAAACTGGAACTGGACAGTAACGGAAAGATAGTCTCCGCTCCGGATATGGACAGGCGTATAGAGATTTACCGGCGATATTACGGCGGTTACGGTGAAATACTGGTCCAGATGAACGTAGAAGATACCCGCCTGGGTGTCGCCGAATATGTCAGTAAAAAACACGGACTGGATACCATTGAGCTTAAATGGGGACAGGGCGCCAAGTGTATCGGCGGTGAGATTAAAGTAAACAGCCTTGAACGCGCCCTGGAATTGCAGAGACGCGGCTACATCGTAACACCCGACCCGTCGCATCCCATCAATCAGGCCAGTTTTCAGGACGGTTCCTTAAAAGAATTCGAGCGTCACAGCCGCCTCGGTTTTATCGATGAAGAAGGCTTCTATGCCGAGGTTCAAAGACTACGGGATCTCGGTTTTCAGCGTATAACCTTAAAGACCGGAGCCTACGGCTTGCGCGAACTGGCAATGGCTATCAAATGGAGTTCAAAGGCAAAAATCGACCTATTGACAATCGACGGTTCCGGCGGTGGTACCGGTATGAGCCCCTGGCGAATGATGGAAGAATGGGGCATGCCCAGCCTCTACCTGCATGCAGCTGCCTACGACTTCTGCAAGCGTCTGGCTTACAGGGGAGAAAGAGTCCCAGATATTGCCTTTGCCGGCGGATTCTCCAGCGAAGACGGCATTTTCAAGGCACTAGCGCTGGGTGCTCCCTTTACCAAGGCGGTCTGCATGGGAAGAGCGTTGATGATACCGGGTATGGTTGGAAAGAATATAGACCAGTGGATTAAAGAAAACAAGCTGCCTAATACCGTTAGCCAGTACGGTTCGAACCCTGAAGAGATTTTCGTCTGCTACGAAGAAGTAAAAGACATTGTCGGCGCAGCTGAAATTAAGAATATCCCGCTGGGAGCCATCGGTATTTACAGTTACAGCGAGAAATTAAGAGTCGGTTTGCAGCAGATTATGGCCGGCGCACGCTGCTTCAGCTTGCCGGCAATCAGCCGTAAAGAGCTGATGTCGCTGACAGAAGAATGCGCCAAAGTAACCGGGATACCATATCTGATGGATGCTTACAGGGAAGAAGCAATAGATATTCTGGAGGGACGCAATAACGGACATAAGGAATTGGAATCGCTTGGTTCTTTATCAAATTATGCAGGGACTTCCCGCCGCTTCAGAACTTATGAATAGATAAAATAACCTATTATTATATCGACTGATACCCTTAATTAAATATACCTACCTACTGTCGAAAACTTCGTGGTTACCAATACGGAATGTTTGACAGTAGGTTTTGTTTTGCCTATAATACTCGGCATATGGTTGCCATCTGCCGGAGGTTTTTATGGGGTTTGAAACCCAGGATGTGGAACGCAAGTTATTAGCAATTCTCAATGCTTTAAAAGATTCCCCTACCGCTGTAGGTTCTACCGTAATCGCCAAAAGATTAAAGGACATGGGAATTGAACTCAGTGAAAGAGCTGTCAGATACCACCTGAGGTTAATGGATGAAAGAGGTCTCACCAGTCTTGCCGGCAGACGCGACGGCCGGGTAATCACAGAACTCGGACAATCCGAACTCAAAAAAGCCATGGTTACACATAAAGTCGGTTCCGCACTCACCAGGATTGAAACCCTCGCTTTTCGCACCAATTTCGACCTCGATAAACGCTCCGGTCTTATCCCCGTAAACATTTCCGTCTTCCGTAAAGAAGATTTCAATAAAGCCCTTAAAATCATGGAGCCGGTATTTCAATCGGTCTATTGCCTCAGCAAGCTGGTTACCGTCGCCAACGAAGGCGAATCTATCGGAGATTACTCTGTTGCCGAAGGTAAAACAGCGCTGGCAACCGTATGCAGTATCGCCGTCAACGGCTCTCTGCTGAAAGCAGGCGTACCGATAGACTCCAAATTCGGCGGGATTTTACAGATCCGAAACCATACCCCTTTACGTTTCGTCGAACTGATTCACTATGAAGGAAGTTCCCTCGACCCCTCTGAAATATTCATCAGGGCTAAAATGACGTCTGTTTCAAGGGTAGCTTTAGACGGCAACGGGGAAATCCTGGCTAATTACCGGGAAATACCTTCGATTTGCCGACCACTGGCCGAAGAAGTATCCGCCAAACTGGAAAAGGCCGGGTTGGGCGGAATTTTCCTGCTCGGAAATGTCAGCGAGACGGTTTGCGAGACCCCGATAGACTTGAACCGGGTGGGTGTAGTTTTAATCGGTGGATTAAACCCGGTAGCTTCAGCGGTGGAAGCAGGAATCAACAGCGAAAGCCACGCCATGAGCACCGTAGTTGACTATAAAACACTGATCGATTTTTCAACTATATAGAGTTTAAAAAGTGTATAACCACACTTTTGGTTAATAAATTTGTATGTTTTTAAAGGAGAGGGAAAAACATGTCAGGTATCAACCCGTTCGAAGTAGCCAGGCAGCAGATAGACGCCTGCGCCAAGATTCTAAAATTGTCACCCAGCGTAACGACAATGCTCAAGACCCCGATGAGGGAGCTTCATGTGTCACTGCCTGTTAAAATGGATGACGGGTCGGTCAGAATATTTCAGGGTTTCCGGGTTCAGTATAATGACGCCAGAGGGCCTGCTAAAGGCGGTATCCGGTTTCATCCGGATGAAACCATCGATACGGTCAGGGCGCTTTCTTCATGGATGACGTGGAAGACCGCTCTATTAGACCTGCCACTGGGCGGAGGCAAGGGCGGTATTATCTGCAACCCAAAGGAATTATCAACCTCCGAGCTAGAGCGCTTAAGCCGCACATATATACGCGCCATCTATCAATTCGTCGGGCCTGAAAGAGACGTACCGGCGCCCGATGTATACACCACCCCTCAAATTATGGCATGGATGATGGACGAATACTCCACTATTGCAGGAAAATCACAATTCGGCGTGATTACCGGCAAACCGTTACCATTAGGAGGCTCACCAGGACGAGGCGATGCCACGGCCAGAGGAGGAATGATAACCATCCGTGAAGCGGCCAAAGCATTAAGTATTGACCTTTCTAAAGCCACCGTCGCCATACAGGGTTATGGAAATGCCGGCTACCATGCAGCCCGGTTATGCAAGGAACTCTTCGGTTCACAAATAGTAGCCGTATGCGATAGCAAAGGCGGCGTCTGCTGCACCGGCCCCAACGCAGGCATTGACCCGTCCGAAGCCTATTCCTGCAAGAATCAAACCAGCTCCGTATGTAATTTACCCGGTATGAAACAGATATCCAATGAAGAGCTTTTGGAGCTCGACGTAGATATTCTTATTCCGGCTGCCGTAGAGAACTGCATTACCGATAAAAATGCCGGAAAAATCAAGGCTAAGATTGTTGCCGAACTCTCCAACGGCCCCACCACCCCCGAAGCCGACGATATCCTGTACAAGAACGGAGTTCATGTCATCCCCGATTTCCTGTGCAATGCCGGCGGCGTAACCGTTTCATACTTCGAAATGGTACAGAACTTCTACATGTATACTTGGGACGAAGCCGAAGTACGAGAAAAACTGGATAAAAAGATGACTGCCGCCTATCATTCCGTACTGGAAACCAGTAAGGAATATAAGATCAATATGCGCCAGGCAGCTTATGTCAGGGCAGTCGAGCGCGTGGTTGAGGCGATGAAGCTCAGAGGATGGATATAGCTAAATTACAAGCTGATTTTCAATATATCGATATAATTGTTCTATCCATCCTGCCCATACAGGATGGATAGATTTTTTTATGCTGAACATTATAATAGGTACTTCTTTTGTATTAATGTTAATCTTTAGGTTATAATTTCATAGTTCTTTATAAGGCGAAAAGCAGATTAAAAACTATCGAGGAGCTTTAATGGCTACCAGTATTAACGATCTTTTAAATAAGTACACAGATGACAGGAAGAATCTGATTCCGATACTACAGGAGGTACAGGAAAAAGAAAAATATCTTTCCGCGGTATCGATTTCGGAAATAAGTAACTATCTGGGAATATCGGAAAACGATATTTTCAGCGTTGCCAGCTTTTATTCCCAATTCCGTTTTATAAAGCCCGGTGAACATACTATTAAGGTCTGTCAGGGTACCGCCTGCCACGTGCGCGGCGGAGGCAGGGTATTGGAAACTGTCGAGCGTGAATTGAAAATCAAACCGGGACAAACTACGGCAAACGGTAAATACACTCTGGAAACAGTCGCCTGCATCGGAGCCTGCGCCCTTGCCCCGACAATGGTCATCGATAATGAAGTCAAGCGCAATATGACTCCCCAAAAAGTAACCGATTTATTAAACTCGAAGAATAAGGCGGCAAACGATGCCAGATAATATTAAATATACGATATTTATATGCGAAGGTACCGGTTGTGTCTCCGGCAAATCACATGAAATACGACAGGCTCTTGAGCAAAAGACGGCAGAACTGGGTTTAAGTAATGTGAAAGTAGATTTTACGGGATGCCACGGCTTTTGTGAGCAGGGTCCGATTGCCATCGTCGAACCGGAAGGAATTTTCTACACCCGTTTGACGGTTGAAGATGTCGCTGAAATCATTCAATCCCATCTTAAAGACGGTAAACCAGTCGAGAGGTTATTCTTTAAAGACCCGGTCAGCGGACAGGCAATTCCTTTATATAAAGATATCAATTTCTACCACAGGCAACAGCGCATCATACTGCGTAACTGCGGACATATCAATCCTGAAAGAATTAATGATTATATTAACCGCAATGGTTATAATGCGCTGAAAAAAGTCTTAAGTGAAATGAATCCCATTCAAGTTATCGAAGAGATAAAGAAGTCAGGACTGCGCGGCAGAGGCGGAGCCGGTTTTTCAACCGGTATGAAGTGGGAACTCTGTTATAAAGAACAGAGCGATATTAAATATATGATTTGTAATGCCGACGAGGGCGACCCCGGCGCATTTATGGATAGAAGCATTATGGAAGCCGACCCGCATACGGTTATCGAAGGAATGACCATCGCCGCCTATGCCATCGGGGCAAGCGAAGGATATATCTACATCCGCGCCGAATATCCACTGGCTGTCAATAGATTAAGAACCGCTTTAAAACAAGCAGAGGAAAAAGGCTTCCTCGGTAACAATATCCTCGGCACCGGTTTTAATTTTACAATACATGTAAACGAAGGTGCCGGAGCCTTTGTCTGCGGTGAAGAAACCGCACTGATGGCATCCATCGAAGGCAAACGCGGCATGCCCCGCTCCCGCCCCCCCTTCCCGGCTCAATCCGGCTTATGGGGTAAGCCATCAACCATTAATAACGTTAAATCACTGGCTTCAGTGCCGGTTATTATAAGCAAGGGCGCCGACTGGTATAACAAAATCGGCACCGAAAAAAGCAAGGGAACTGCCGTTTTCGCTTTAACCGGCAAGATTGCCAACAGCGGATTGGTTGAAGTACCGATGGGGATTACACTGCGCGAGATAATTTATGATATCGGCGGCGGACTAATCGGCGGAAAGGATTTTAAGGCAGTTCAAAACGGAGGGCCTTCCGGAGGCTGTTTACCGGCAAGCGCACTCGATTTACCGGTAGATTATGAAAGGCTGGCGGCTGCCGGCGCCATTATGGGTTCCGGTGGAATGATAGTCGTCGATTCGCAAACATGCATGGTTGACCTTGCCAAATATTTTTTGTCGTTTACACAGGCGGAATCCTGCGGCAAGTGTGTTATGTGCCGAGAAGGAACGCTTCAGATGCTAAAGATACTGGATGACATTACGGAAGGCAAGGGCAAAGAAGAAGATATCGACCTGCTTTTGGAACTGGCAAAATCGATTCAGGCCGGTTCGCTGTGCGCTCTCGGGGGAACCGCTCCCAATCCCGTTCTTACCACTATCAGGTATTTCAGAGATGAATATGAAGCGCATATAAAAGAGAAGCGTTGCCCGGCGGCATCCTGCAAGAGTTTGATTAACTTCTACATTCTGCCCGATAAATGCCAGGGGTGCGGAATATGCAAGAGGGGTTGCCCGGCTGACGCCATTCTCGGTGACAAGCGTATGATACATATCATAGACCAGAATAAATGCATCAAGTGCGGTAACTGCCTTGATGTATGCCCGGTACGTTTCGACGCCGTTATTAAAGTCAGCGGAGAAAGACCGCAAACCCCGGAAGGACTGATTCCGGTTGGCAGCTGGCAAAATTCTGAATCCGAGGAAAAACTGTGAATACAATCACCTTAAATATAAACGGAAAAGACGTAAAGACCGAAACAGGAAAGACCGTACTTGAAGCGGCGCTGGATGCCGGTATCTATATCCCCACCCTCTGCTACCACCCTGACTTAAGCCCCTTTGGAGGGTGCAGATTATGTATTGTGCATGTTGAAGGGCTGCGCGGTTTGCCAACATCCTGTACTACCGTGGCTAAAGAGGGAATGGTTGTTAAAACGAACACCTCGTCTATCGAACAGGTGCGGCGAATGGCTATGGAATTAATTCTTGCCGCCCATCCTGATGACTGCCTTGTCTGTTCGCAAAACCTCAACTGCGAACTCCAGGCAGTGGCACAGTATATAGGCGTAGACCAGAAGCGATTGAAAAAAAGTATAAATGAAAAGCCGTTAAATACCGAAAATCCCCTTTTCAATCACGACATGAGCAAGTGCATCCTCTGCGGACGCTGCGTCAGAGCCTGCTATGAGCTTCGAGGTGTCGGTATTCTCTCCTTTATAAATAGAGGAAAAGACACTTATGTCGGAACTGCTTTCGATAAACCGCTCTCTGAAGCTGATTGCCGCTTCTGTGGAGCCTGTATAGAGGTTTGCCCGACCGGGGCTCTAACCGATAAAGACGGGTTTATCAGAAAAGGAAACAAGGATTCAGCCCTTGTTTCCTGCCGCAGTACCTGTCCCGCTGGTATAGATGTTCCCCGTTACATAAGGTTTATTACCGAAGGTAAATATAAAGAAGCTCATGCGGTGATCAGGGAGAAAGTGCCGTTCCCTATGTCGCTGGGATATGCCTGCAATCATCCCTGTGAAGATGTGTGCCGGCGTAAAGACGTTAATGAGGCTATCTCTATTAAGGGATTAAAAAGATTCGCTGCCGAAAGCGATAATACCAGTTGGGGCGATGATATTAAAAAAGCGACACCGACAGGCAAACGTGTTGCCGTAGTAGGTTCCGGGCCTGCTGGACTGACCGTCGCTTTTTATTTATCTAAACTGGGCCACGGCGTTACCGTTTTCGAAGCCCTGCCGGTTACAGGCGGAATGCTGAGAGTAGGGATTCCCGAATACAGGTTACCAAAAGCAGTGCTGGATGCCGAAATCGCCGAAATCCAGAAATCCGGTTTCGAGATCAAGACCAATACCAGAATCGAATCGATTGATAATTTAAACATACAGGGATATGATGCCGTTTATCTGGCTATCGGTGCCCATAAGGGAATGAAAATGGGAGTAGATGGAGAAGATTCCCCAGGCGTTATAGATGCTATTACTTTTCTGAGGGACGTATGTCTAAATGAAAATGTCAGACCGGGAGATAGAGTGGCTGTTATAGGCGGTGGCAATGTCGCCACAGATGCCGCCCGAACTGCAATAAGACTTGGCGCCAAAAAAGTAGATATGATTTACCGCCGCACCCTCAAGGAAATGCCTGCCAGTGAAGAAGAGATTGACGACTGTCTGGAAGAAGGCATAAATATCGTCTACCTTGCAGCGCCGAACAGGATATACAAAGAGGGCAATTCACTTAAACTCCAGTGCACCCGAATGAAATTGGGTGAAACCGATGCCTCTGGAAGACAGCGCCCTGTACCTGTGGAAGGCAGCGAGTTTACCGAAACCTATGACACTATAATTGCCGCTATCGGTCAGACTACTGATATTTCGTCTGATTTTAATATCAATACTGTTCAAGGAAACAGGCTTGCAGTAAGAAAAGATAATACAACCATTAAAAACAATATTTTTGGCGGTGGCGATGCTGTACACGGTCCTGCAACTATAATAGAATCCATTGCCGCCGGAAGAAAAGGGGCGATAGCCATAGATAAATACCTTGGGGGTAAAGGCATCATAGACGAACAGATTGCACCTCTTATCGAAGCATCTGATTGCATAGGTTATGAAAAAGACTATGTTATGCAACCGAGAGAAAAACTTCCCTGTCTGCAACCCGATAAAAGACTGGATAACTTCGTACTGGTAGAACACAACTACAGCGAGGATGCGGCGGTTAAGGAAGCCGGCAGATGCCTGCAATGCGATTTAAGACTGAAGATCTCTTCCGTCAAGTTCCCCCCGAAGCGAGAAACGACCAAGGGTAGATAGGTTTTATAGTAAGGATTATTATTTATCCCCTTCCCTATTTTATGGGAGGGGGATTTTTATTTGTCATGCTGGGACCCCGATATGTCGAGATGAAGCATTCGTACTGTTGATAGAGTATGGCTAACCTAAATATTAATCTGTAGGGGCGACCAATGGTCGCCCGCCCTTATAAGAATATGGCGGACGGGCAATGCCCGTCCCTACGGTTTCTATTTGTTGGCATCCTCCCCAACCCCACCCTTGACAACCCCTTATATATTTCTCTATAATCAAAACAATTATATAAAACTAAAGGCTGAGAACGAGACAAGTAAACTCGAAAGCGAAGCTCAGAGAGCCGGGGAAGGTGTGAGTCGGCGCTGGCGCGGGGGTTGAATGGACTCGGGAGCTGCACCCGAAAGCGAAAGCGAGTAGGTACTGACGGAAAGAGCACCGTTAACGAAGCTCAGGGTATCGCTGAATAAGCCGTACCTGAAAGAGATAATTGCATTATTGCAGTTAATTAGGGTGGTACCGCGAAGATAGACCTCTCGCCCCTATGGCGAGGGGTTTTTTATTTTCGGAGGTTTTACTATGTACCACCCGACACTGGAAGAAGTTAAAGAGTTAAAAGCACAGGGCAATATGGTTCCTGTGTACCGCGAATTGGTCGCCGACCTGGAGACGCCCGTCTCCGCATTCTTGAAGATTCACCGCGGTGGCTACTCATTCCTATTGGAAAGCGTAGAAGGCGGCGAACGCGTCGCCCGTTACAGCTTCATCGGCACAGAGCCTTATAAAACGCTATCCACCTACGGCAGGGATAACATCGACCCGCTTTCGGTTATCTCGAAAGAGATGGAGCAGCACAAGATAGTTAATATAGACGGCTTGCCGCGCTTTTGCGGCGGAGCGGTCGGCTACCTGTCTTATGAAGCCGTCTGCCGCTTCGAAAAGCTCCCCTCCCCTGAAACCGATAACCTGACCGTTCCCGAATCGTTTTTTATGATGGTGGATACCCTGCTGGTATTCGACCATGCTACACATCATATAAAAATCATGAGTTATGCGCGCCTTGACGAAGACGATGTCGAAACCGCTTATAAAAAAGCCGTCAGCCGCATCGATGAACTGACAAGAAGGCTGGAACAGCCGATTAATCTGCCGCAGTATGACAGCACGACAGGTAAATCCATAAATGCCCCGGCAGTTATGGTATCCAATTTCTCTAAAGAATCATTCGAAAAGAGCGTTCTTAAAATAAAAGAGTATATCACCGCCGGAGACGCCATACAGGTAGTTCTCTCTCAGCGTTTCTCACAGCCGACGGAGGCCTCGCCGTTCGACTTATACCGCTCCCTGCGCACCATCAACCCGTCGCCCTATATGTTCTTCTTCGATTTCAAGGATTTTCAGATTATCGGGGCATCACCCGAAATACTGGTAAGAGCCGAAGACGGCAACGTTATGACCCGTCCGCTGGCAGGAACTAGGCCCCGTGGGAAAACCCCTGCCGAGGATGCCAGATTGGAAGAGGAACTTAAAAAAGATGAGAAGGAATGCGCCGAGCACATCATGCTGGTGGATTTGGGACGCAACGATATCGGCAGGGTCAGCTGTCCGGGTACGGTTAAGGTCAGCGAACTGATGACGGTGGAACGCTATTCCCACGTAATGCACCTGGTTACCCATGTACAGGGCAAATTAAGCGAAGACGTAAACTCTTTCGATGCCTTGAGAGCCTGTTTTCCTGCCGGAACCGTTTCGGGTGCACCCAAGATACGCGCTATGGAGATCATCGCCGAACTTGAACCTGAAAAGAGAGGGCCGTACGCCGGAGCCGCCGGTTACTTCTCATTCACAGGCAATATGGATATGGCGATTACCATCAGGACTATCGTTTATAAAGATAATGTCGCCTATGTGCAATCGGGCTGCGGCATCGTCTATGACAGCATTCCCGAACGTGAATACGAAGAGACCATGAACAAGGCAAAGGCGTTGCTTAAAGCGGTTAATCAGGCAAAAAGCGATACCCGGAGCTAAAGGAGAAATATATGATACTACTGATCGATAACTACGACAGCTTTACCTTTAACCTTTCGCAGTATTTAAGCGAACTGAAAGAGGATGTAATTGTTGTCCGCAACGACAAGATAACTATCGGGGAGATTGAAAAGCTCAAACCTGAGAGGATAGTTATCTCACCGGGGCCGGCTACACCTCTTCAGGCAGGTATTTCGAATGACGTCATACGACATTTCAGCGGCAAACTGCCGATACTGGGCGTCTGTCTGGGACACCAGTGCATCGGTTACTGCTTCGGCGGCAAGGTTGACTTGGCAAAGAGCGTCATGCATGGGAAATCATCGTTGATTCACCATGACGGTAAGGGTGTTTTCGAAGGAATGCCCAATCCATTCTCCGCTATCCGCTATCATTCCTTAATGGTTTACCGTGAAGGGCTGCCGGATTGCCTCGAGGTTACGGCATGGACAGATGACGGTACGATAATGGGGCTGAAACACAGGCAATATCAGGTTGAAGGAATACAGTTCCACCCCGAATCCTTTATGACCGAAAACGGCATGAAATTGCTGGAAAACTTTATAAGCAACAGTAAAGTGGGGGTATAAAAATGATTAAGGAAGCTATCAAAAAACTGGTTGAACGGGAATCGCTGACGGTAGATGAATCTTCCGCTGTTATGGAAGAGATTATGAACGGAGAAGCAACACCCGCGCAATTAGGCTCTTTTGTTACCGCTCTCAGGATGAAAGGCGAAACGGCGGACGAAATCATCGGGCTGGCTAAAACGATGAGGGCTAAGGCAATTCCGGTAGAATTCAACGAACCATCATTAGACACCTGCGGTACCGGCGGCGACTGCGCCGGAACCTTTAACATATCCACCACCACCGCTTTTATTGCCGCCGGAGCCGGAATCAAGGTTGCCAAGCACGGCAACCGGGCCATGTCCAGTTGCTGCGGCAGTGCGGATGTACTGGAAGCGTTGGGTGTGAAGATCGATTGCAACGCCGAGCAGGTCAGGAAATGTATTGAAGAAGCAGGGATAGGCTTCATGTTCGCCCCACTTTTTCACCCCGCGATGAAATTTGCCGGCGGCCCCCGCAAGGAAATCGGTATCCGTACCGTCTTTAATATACTGGGACCTTTGACCAATCCTGCCGGGGCAAAATACCAGGTTCTGGGTGTCCCCAGCGATGCACTTGTGGAAAAACTGGCAATCGTTCTTAATGGTTTGGGATGTGAACATGCGCTGGTAGTCCACGGCGAAGACGGAATAGATGAGTTCACGATAACGGGACAGACACACATTTGCGAAGTAAATAACGGGGAAGTTAATTGCTATTATGTAAAGCCAGAAGATTTCGGACTGCAAAAGGACACCCCGGGAAGCCTCAACGGTGGCAGCGTGCAGGAAAATGCCGAACTGCTTAAACGTATATTGGATGGTGACATAATCCCTCAGCGCAATATAGTGCTTATGAACGCCGCCGCCGCGCTGGTTGCCGGAAATAAAGCGAAGAATCTCAAGGACGGCTTCAAAATGGCAGTGGAGATCATCGATAACGGCTCCGCTAAAAAGAAGCTGGAGCAGATGATTAAGGTAAGTAACAGTTGTTAAGGAAAATATAAATGTCATTGCGAAGACGCCGCAGGCGGATGAAGCAATCTTTACCGAATAGACTGTATGGCGTAATTAAAACAATCGGTAGAGATTGCCGCATCGCCCAGACAAAATCTGGAAGATGGATGAGAGAAATAACAATTAAAAAACCGCTATGGTTCAACAAGCTCACCACGAGCGGTCCCCCAATTATCATGCTGAATTCGTGAAGGACGAATGAAGCATCCGGGAACGGGGGTAATAAATAATATTGGTAAAAGGATAATACAATGATTCTTGACGAAATAGTAGCCGGTACAAAAAAGGATCTGGAAGACACCAAACGCAGCTTGCCTCTCAACAAACTGAACGAAATGGCGTTTGACCAACCTCCCGCAAAATCGCTGTCTCAGGCGCTTTCCGGTGACAGGATAAAACTGATAACCGAGGTAAAAAAAGCATCGCCCTCCAAGGGGGTGATTTGCAAGAACTTCAATCCTGTAACCATAGCGCAAACATATGCCGCGAACGGAGCGGCAGCTATTTCCGTGCTGACTGAACCTAAATACTTTCAGGGCAGCCTCGACTACCTTAAAGAAATAAAAGAGGTATTTGGTGAGAATAGTCCTCCCCTGCTGAGGAAAGATTTTATCTGCGACCCTTACCAGATTTTCCAGGCGCGCGCCTGCGGAGCCGACTGCCTGCTGCTGATTGCGGCAATACTGTCGCCGACGAATATGGAATACCTGCTCGATTTGAGCCGTGATCTGGGAATGGATTGCCTGGTGGAAGTACACGACGAAAAAGAGCTTGAAATTGTACTGGCAAGCGATGCCGGAATTATCGGTATCAACAACCGCGACCTGAGAACATTTAAAACGGACATAAACGTTACCAAAAGACTTAAAAAACTGATACCCGATGACAGGATCGTCGTCAGTGAAAGCGGTATCGGCAGTAAAGAAGATATTATTGAATTGCAATCCTGCGGAGTATCCAATTTTTTGGTCGGCGAAGCCCTGACCGCCAGCCCGGATATAGCTGCAAAGATGAGGCAACTGCTATGACCAAAATCAAGATTTGCGGTATAACACAGATCGAGCATGCTTTAGTCTGTGCGAAAGCCGGAGCCGATTTTATCGGGCTGGTCTTTGCCCCAAGCAAACGCCAGATAGATAAAGAAAAAGCACTGCAAATAACATCGGTTATCCGTGCTCTCGCAAAAAGACCGCTTATAGCAGGCGTCTTTGTAAATTTGCCTGCTTCCGAAGTGAACGAGACCGCAAAACATTGCCGCCTCGATTATGTGCAGCTCAGCGGAAATGAAGATTGGTATTACTGCAAAGATATAGACTTCCCAATTATAAAGGTAATCCATATACCGGACGGTCATATGACATCACAGGTTATTGATGAAATAGAAGCAGGATATAAGGCAAAACTGAAGCATAAACTGCTATGCCTGCTGGATACCAAAACAGGCAATAACTTCGGCGGCACGGGGAAAGTTTTTGACTGGTCGCTGGCTAAAGAGGTCGCCTCGAAATGCCATGTAATAATTGCCGGAGGGCTTTCGGCAGATAATGTCGGGCAGTTGATAAAATCCGCCCGTCCGTGGGGTGTCGATGTTTCCACAGGGGTTGAAACAGATGGAATAAAAGATATTGAGAAAATACGGTCTTTTATAAATACAATTAGACGTATTCAGGAGTAAAGCCTAATTGCCATGCTGAATTCGTGAGGGACGAATGAAGCATCCGGGGTGGGGATAATACATAGCCGCTCGTGGTGAGCCTGTCGAACCATAGCGGCAACAATAATAAATATCTTTCAGGAGTAAAACAATGCTGGTAATAATGAAAAACGATGCCACCGAAGAACAGGTGCAAAGGGTCATAGCAGAAATCAAGAATATGGGCTATCGCGGCGTTCCCATGCCCGGCGCAATTCGTACTGCCATCTGCATCCTGGGTAATAAGGGAGCGGTAGAAGAATCACGCTTGCTGCCGCTTGACGGAGTCAAGGAACTGATGTCGGTAACAAAGCCGTATAAGCTGGTCAGTCGCGAAACGCATCCGCAAGATACCATTATCACTATCGAAAACGTTAAAATCGGCGGCAGCAATAAGCCGGTGATTATGGCAGGCCCCTGCGCTATCGAAAACGAAAAACAGGCACTAACCACAGCTGAAATTGTAAAACAGTACGGTGCAACGGTCTTTCGCGGCGGTGCATTCAAACCGAGGACATCCCCCTACAGTTTCCAGGGAATGGGGATAGACGGCTTGAAGATACTCAAAAAAGTGCACGATGAAACCGGTTTATTGACGATAACCGAAGCCACCGACCACGTTAATCTTGATGACGTAGAGAAATACGCCGATATTATCCAGATAGGTGCGCGCAATATGCAAAATTATTCCCTGTTGAAACGAGCAGGAGAAGCGAAGAAACCGATATTACTTAAAAGGGGATTTGCAGCAACAATAGATGAACTTTTAATGTCTGCCGAATATATTATGGCAGGCGGTAACCACCGGGTAATACTTTGCGAGCGCGGTATACGTACTTTTTCTGATAACGTCCGCAATACCCTGGATATCAGCGCTATACTGTCCATTAAGGAAGTCAGCCACCTGCCGGTTGTCGTCGACCCCAGCCATGCCGCAGGAAGACGCGATTACGTCATCCCTCTTTCCAGAGCAGCCATTGCCGTCGGGGCGGACGGGCTGTTAATCGAGGTGCACCACGACCCGGTGCATGCCCTTTCTGATGGGATGCAATCACTCTTCCCCGAGCAATTTGCCAAACTGATGGAGGAAATTAAGTATATTTACAAATAAATGTCATTCTGGAATCCCGATAAATCGGGATGAAGAATCTGGCGGGGAGGTATACACACCCACCACCCCAGATGCTTCGTTCGTTCATCACGAACTCCAGCATGACAGACCATTTATAATGGGAAATAATAAATCCGCTCATCCTGAGTCCCGCTTAATCGGGAAAGGAAGCGGCGACGATAACAAATCCAGGATTAATGAAATAAATATATCTAATCGACAAGGAGGAATAACATGCAACCAGATAAAAACGGTTATTTCGGAGAGTACGGCGGACGCTTCGTTCCCGAAACACTGATACCCGTACTGGACGAACTTGAGGATACGTACTCAAAACTTAAAGAAGACACCGCTTTCTGGGCTGAACTTGAGAGGCTGTCAAGGGTTTATTCAGGAAGACCTACCCCATTATACTTCGCCGAAAGCCTGACAAAACATTGCGGAGGAGCAAAGATACTTTTAAAAAGGGAAGACTTGCTACATACGGGCGCGCATAAAGTTAATAACGCCCTCGGTCAGGGACTGCTGGCTAAAAAGATGGGAAAACAGCGCATTATCGCCGAAACGGGAGCCGGTCAGCACGGAGTCGCCACCGCGGCGGTTTGCGCCATGCTGGGAATCAAATGCGCCATCTATATGGGCGAAGAGGATATCAGGAGGCAATCCTTAAACGTCTTCAGAATGAAGCAAATGGGAGCCGAAGTGATTCCTGTCTGCTCGGGCAGCCGCACACTGAAAGACGCCGTAAATGAAGCTATCAGGGATTGGGTTACAAATTCCCGCGATACCTATTTCCTTTTCGGTTCTGTCGTCGGCCCCAAGCCATATCCGCAGATGGTCAGGGATTTCCAATCCGTCATCGGTAAGGAAACCAGGGAGCAGATGCTTGCAGAATACAAGAGACTGCCCGATTATATCGTCGCCTGTGTCGGCGGCGGCAGTAATGCTATCGGTATGTTCTACCCGTTTATTGAGGACAAACAGGTTAATCTTATCGGCTGCGAAGCCGCCGGCTGCGGTATCGAAAGCGGCAAGCACGCTTCCACGATTTGCGCAGGCACAGTCGGTATGCTGCACGGAGCTCGTTCTTACCTGTTGCAGGACGAAAACGGGCAAATCATGGAAACACACAGCATATCGGCCGGTCTGGATTATCCGGGAGTCGGCCCCGAGCACAGCTATTTAAACGACTCAGGACGCGCCAAATACGTTGCAGTAGATGATAAGCAAACGCTGGAAGGTTTTCAGTTGTTATGCCGCATGGAAGGCATTATGCCGGCTCTGGAATCGTCTCATGCTGTTTATTTTGCTACCGAACTGGCAAAGAAACTAGATGAGGATAAGATAGTAGTTATAAACCTGTCCGGCAGAGGCGATAAGGATATAGATATAGTGATCAACGCACTGGGAGGTATAAGATGAACCGTATAGATGCTGTATTTAATAAAAAGGGACATAAAGCGCTGATAGCTTACGTGACTGTCGGCTATCCGAGTATTGAAGCAACCATGAAAATCGTGCCGCTGCTGGCTGATAGCTGCTGCGACATTATCGAGCTGGGCATTCCCTTTTCAGACCCGATGGCGGATGGCGCCACTATTCAGCATGCCAGCTACTGCGCTCTGCAAAACGGTATTACCCCGAAAAAATGCCTCGATATGGTTAAGGAGTTGAGAAAAAAGACAGATGTTCCGCTGGTATTTATGACCTATTATAATCCGGTTTACAATTACGGATTGGATAAGTTCTGCAAGGACAGCATTGCAAGCGGAATCGACGGACTGATTATCCCTGACCTGACACCCGATGAAGGTGGGGAACTGGAGTATATCACTGGTAAACAGGGAATGGATTTGATTTACCTGCTGTCCCCTACCAGCACAAAGGAACGCATCGAACTTGTTGCCAGGAAATCACGCGGGTTTATCTATATGGTATCGCTGACAGGCGTTACCGGCACGCGGGATAACATGAAACTCGATATCGATAATTTTATCGCCGATGTCAGAAAAGCCACAGCTAATCCGCTGTGTGTCGGCTTCGGCATCTCCACTCCCGAGCAGGCAAGGCAGGTTTCCCGATTAGCGGATGGAGTGATTATCGGTAGCCAGATTATTAAATTAATGGAAAAAGACGACGACTTTGCATCTGTCGGCAAATTTATCAAGAAAACAAGACAAACGATGGATGGGTAATGAACATGACCAAAGCCGTTCGTGTCCTTCAACAGGCTCAGGATGCGCGGATATTATTAAAGCCGTTCGTGGTGAGCCTGTCGAACCATAACGGCGAAGACTATAAATCATAATTCCACTCATTTTACCCTTTACCGACACGTCGAGACTCGCAATGGCAATACTTCATATTTTGTCCCATCTGTAGGGGCGACCAATGGTCGCCCGCCCCAATACGAATATGGCGGACGGGCAATGCCGGTCCCTACGGTTTCTATTTAACATGCTATAATATCCGCCAGAGGAGATAAGTCTTTGTTACAGCCGCTTTTATTAACATATCATCCGTTTTCCCTGATAATAACAATACTGATATTAATCCCAAACATTTTCTTTTCACTGAAAAAGCCTGTTAACAAACCATCGAATCTGCCCAAAGAACCTTTGATATTAACTATAATCGAGAATATCGGCAGATACGGGGTTTTTATTATTCCCTTGTTCTATAAAATAGACGTATCGGGAGTGCTTGAGATAATTGCCGTCGCAGCAATGGGATTGATGCTTTTATTGTATTATGCCTGCTGGATTCGCTACTTCCGAAACGGCAACGATTTCAAATGGATGTTTCTTCCTTTTTTCAAGATACCTCTTCCGCTGGCAGTTAGCCCTGTTTTTTACTTCATGCTGTCATCTATAATACTGCATTCTCTCCCGCTATTAATTTTCAACCTCTTGCTGGCGGCGGGACATATTCCCATAAGCTGGCAACAGTATAAACATATTAAAACTCTCAATTAATATTGCCTCAATTCTCCATCATGCTATAATTATGCAAACGGATTTTGCCGTAATAAAAGGAGCTCGAATGTATTCAATCGATACTTCAATCTACAAACGCCCAGAAGAATTACTGCAAAACCTGATCCGTTTCGATACCACCAATCCACCCGGCAACGAACTGCCGCTGATGCAGTATATCGATAGCCTTTTAACGTCAGCCGGTTTCGAAACTACTTTTCTTGCCAAAGACCCCGCACGCCCCAACCTGTTAACACGACTGAAAGGTAGAGGAGATGCGCCACCGCTGTTGCTTTACGGGCATGCGGACGTAGTAACTACTGCCAACCAGAAATGGACTTACCCACCGTTCGAAGGCAGGATTGCCGACGGCTATGTCTGGGGACGCGGTGCACTGGATATGAAGTGCGGGCTGGCAATGATGATAGCATCACTGTTAAGAGCAAAAGCGGAAAATCTACAAGCTGCCGGTGATATTATTTTCTGTGCAATGTCCGATGAGGAAACCGGCGGCAATTACGGTGCTAAATTTCTCGTCGAAGAGCACCCGGAAATATTCAAGGATGTTAAATACGCCGTCAGCGAATTCGGCGGCTACACTATGTACATCGACGGGAAAAAATTCTACCTGGTGCAGGTGGCCGAAAAACAGAACTGCAGCGTCGAGATGACCTTTCACGGCCCTGCCGGTCACGGCTCGGTTCCTGTAAAAAACAGTGCCATGTCGAAGATGGGTAAAGCGCTGGTAGCTCTCGACGAGCACAGGTTACCGGTGCACATCACCCCTGTCACTGAAAAGATGATTAAAATTATTGCTTCACACCTCCCGCCTCCGTCAAACGATTACTTTAACCGTCTTCTCGACCCGGCGCAGACCGATGAAATACTGGAAATTATAAGAGATAAGACCGCCAACTTCTTCGACCCGCTGCTGCATAATACTGTAAACGCCATCATCGTCCAGGGCGGTGAAAAAATCAACGTGGTTCCGGGCGAGGTCGCGCTCTATCTGGACGGCAGAATCCTGCCCGGTTTCAGCGATAATGACCTGATAGACGAACTCAGGCAGATTGCCGGAAAAGACTGCGATATAAAGATATCAATGTATGAAGCGGTAAAAAGCCATATCGACCTGAAATTGTTCGATATGCTTTCCGATATTCTTAAACAGAAGGAACCCGAATGTATCCCCATTCCAATTGTAATCGGCGCCTCCACCGATGCCAAGCAGCTTGCCAAACTGGGTATCCAGACCTACGGCTACCTGCCAATCGACCTGCCGCAGGGATTCGACTTTATGAAATCGGTACATGCCGCCGACGAGAGAATCCCGGTAAAAGCAATGTATTCGGGAACGGATGCCATTTACCAGGTAATATCAAGATATGAAAAGTAATTTCTTAGCCTTTTCCCACCCCTCCCCCAAAATTCTTCTTCCCGATAAATCGGGACTCCAGAACGACAGTCCTCTATGTGTTATACTGGAGCGAAGATTTATCGAAGCGAAGTATCTGGGGCGGAGAGGAATAAAACATGTAAACACCCTCTCCTAAGACGCTTCGTCTCGAAGTGTCGGCACTTTAGTATGATATTTAACAGTCTGTGAATAAAGCCTCGATTAAATCCCGATAAGTCGAGACAGGTCATGACCAAAACCATAGCGGTGTTTAAAATTTGCTATTATTTCAACTGGAAAAACAACCCGCTAGCCTATAAACAACGATTGTGATATAGTTTTATTCTATGAAAATTAAAATCGATTTTATTGAAAACGGAACCGTTACCTCGGTGAAAGGTTTTAAAGCCGGAGCGGTAAATGCCGGTATAAAGAAAAAAAGCTCCAAGCCGGATTTAGGGATAATTTACTCCGAGACACCCTGCACCGCAGCCGGTGTCTTTACGAGAAATAAAATCAAGGCGGCGCCGGTAATCGTTTGTCAGAACAGGTTACCTGCGGACGATATTCAGGTAATCATTGCCAACAGCGGCTGCGCCAATGCCGTCAGCGGCCAGCAGGGAATGAAAGACGCTCTCGAAATGGCGGCGCTGGCTGCCAAAAAAACGAGAGTAAATCCCGCTTCAGCGCTGGTTGCCAGCACCGGTGTGATCGGCAGGAATCTGCCCATGGATATCGTCAAACAGGGCATTGTCAGCATCGAACTTTCAGAGAACGGCGGGCATGACTTTGCCAGAGCCATAATGACCACCGATACCGTTTCCAAGGAAATAGCGATCAGTGTTAACGATGGACTGTTCACCATCGGAGGCGTCGCCAAGGGTTCCGGTATGATACACCCCGATATGGGAACGATGCTTTGCTTTATTACGACGGATGCTGCTGTCGATAAGGATTTTCTTAGCGGGATGCTACGCACTGCCGCCGATGTTTCTTTCAATATGGTTTCCGTCGATACCGATACCAGCACCAACGATACGATGATTATAATGGCAAACGGGCTGGCATATAACGACCGGATTAATGAAAAAACAGAACTGGCGGAAGCCTTCCAAGAGGCGTTAAACGAGGTTTGCACCTACCTTGCCAAAGCGGTAGCCGCCGATGGCGAAGGGGCAAGTAAATTAATCGAGGTCAATGTAACAGGTGCGCTGGATATCGAATCGGCTAAAATCTGCGCCAGGACAATCGCCGCATCCCCGCTGGTAAAAACAGCCATACATGGCTGCGACCCTAACTGGGGGCGTATTATTGCTGCTGCCGGCAGGAGCGGCGCCGAAGTGGTGGAAGAGAAAACAGATTTATCCATCTGCGGTATCAGCCTGCTGAAAAAAGACTCGGCAATTCAAACAGGAAACGGCGAGGTATCTAAAGCCATGGCTGAAAAGATAGTGGTGATAGACCTGAATCTCAACCTTGGTAAAGCTTCGGCTACCGCCTGGGGCTGCGACCTGACAGCCGAATACGTTTCCATCAATGCCGATTATACCACTTAATATTATGCCAAGCTCTCGGGGAAAGGAGCGATAATTGAAAAATAAACTGGACAATAAAACAATCGTAATCAAGCTGGGCGGTTCCCTTTTCGATACCAGGGATACCACCATCGAGGATATTATTTACCTGCAAAAGCAGGGCTACCCTATCGTGGTTATTCACGGAGGGGCTAACATGGTAAACAAGTGGCTGCAAAAACAGAATATCACACCTCAGTTCAGCCATGGAGAACGCATTACCGGTAAAGCGGAGCTGGATATGGTAACCGCGGTTATCGGCGGACTGATGAACAAGGAAATTGTGGCTACCATCATCTCGCGCGGCGGCAAAGCGGTCGGTATCAGCGGCGTCGACGGCGCCTTAATCGAAGGGAAAATCCGCGACAAAGAGCTGGGTTATGTCGGCAGCCCGGTCAAAGTAAACCACGAGGTATTAACAGCTATTTTGGAAGCCGGTTTTATCCCCGTTGTTTCTCCCATCAGCCTGCACTCTGTAAACAGGGAGGCGGATGACCCATTGTTGCTTAACATCAATGGGGACACCATAGCCGGAGAGATTGCCGCTTCCATAAAAGCCGAAAAACTCATTTTTATGACAGATGTAAACGGCATACGCGACGGTGCGGGCACTTATTTGCCGTGCCTCAACCCTGCGGAGGCAAAGGAGTTATTGGATTCAGGTGTAGCCAACGGCGGCATGATACCTAAAATCAAAGCCTGCCTGAGAGCCACCGGGAATCCGCTTACAAGGTGCGTAATTATCGACGGCAACCGCAAGAATGCGTTGGTTAAAGAAATAGAGGAAGGCGGAACCGGCACAATGATTTACAATCCTTAAGGAGATAAAATATGAGCAATTGGCAGAAACTCGAACATGAATATTATATGCCCACTTTCAAGCGAATCCCGATTACGCTGGTTAAAGGACAGGGAGCGAAGGTGTGGGATGAAAACGATAAAGAATATCTGGATTTTGTTTCCGGCATAGCGGTCAATAGCCTAGGGCATTGCCATCCGCTGGTTGTAAAAGCCATCACCGAACAGGCAAATATTCTGATGCATACTTCCAACGTTTACTACACAATACCCCAGATTAAGCTGGCGGAGCTGCTGGTAAAAAACAGCTGCATGGATAAGGTTTTTATCTGTAACAGCGGAACGGAAGCCACAGAAGGCGCCGTCAAGCTGGCCAGACGCTACGGGCACATCCATCTCAAAGGAGCCTACGAAGTTATTACCGGCACCGGCTCTTTTCACGGCAGGACGCTGGCAATGGTTTCGGCCAGCGGACAGACCAAGTTCCAGGAGCCGTATATTCCGATTCCGTCCGGTTTTGTTAACGTAGAGTACAATAACATCGATGCTTTAAAAGCGGCTACCACGGATAAAACCTGTGCCGTTATGATGGAACCGATACAGGGTGAAAGCGGCGTCCACTTGCCCGATGATGATTATCTGAAAAAAGTCAGGGCATGGTGCGATGAAAAGGGCATTCTTTTAATCCTTGATGAGATTCAGACGGGAGTCGGGCGCACCGGAACCCTCTTTGCCTACCAGCAATACGGCGTAGAGCCGGATATCATGACACTGGCAAAAGGTTTGGCCGGAGGCTTCCCAATCGGGGCAATACTATGCAAAAACAAAGCTTCCGTTTTTGCCGCAGGAGAACACGGCTCCACTTTCGGCGGTAATCCGCTGGCATGCGCTACGGGTTATGCAGTATTTAAAACCATCGTTGATAACGATATATCGCTTAATGCAAAGGTAACCGGGCAATATCTCACAAAAAAATTAATCGATATGAAGCAAAAATATAGCTTTATCTCGGAGGTGCGAGGCAGGGGGCTTTTACAGGCGATAGAGTTAAATAACAAACAAGCTCTGGATATTGTGATGTCCTGCCTTGAAAAAGGTCTGCTTGTAAATAAAGTCGGAGACAGCATTATCAGGTTTATGCCGCCCCTGATAATCGGGCGGGACGAAATCGATAAGGCAATTGATATTCTGGATGCAGTGCTTTCGGATATTCGACCTGCAAAGTAAAAAACGTCGAATATTATTGGTTAGTTGATTTTACATCCGCTTACCCTTCGACAAGCTCAGGGTGAGCGGATGTAAAGAACCAAAGCCGCTCGTGGAGCCTGTCCTGAGGCTCTCGAAGGAAGCCTGTCGAATCCATAGCGGCGAGGATTATCCTGCAAGGAATTTGTCTTAATATGAATCAGGTACGTAAAGTACAAATAGGAGTCCTTTTAACCATAGCCATATCTATGGTAATCGTCTTGTGCACGCCTTCGACCGTGGTTCCGGCAAAAGCCGGCGAAATGGGGCAAAATGAGATCATGGAGATAAACGACTTCTCGGGGATTCCCCGGGAGGTAATAGACGATGCCGTAAGTAGAGCCGCTACTCTATTCGGAAAAAATGAAGGGAAATGCTCCGATTTTGTCAGCCAGGTGCTGGCGTTATATGAAGAAGCAAAAGAAATAGATGTTCTGGTAATCGTCAATTCCGGTGGGTGGGGTTGGTCTGCCATAGCCGAATCCAATGAAAAGGAACTGGCGCCCGGTATCGACGGAATACTGACGGAATTGGGGAATGCGACGCTCTGGATAGACTATTTCAGGACCGATAATTCCTTTTTCGGAGCTATCGGCGAGTTTATGATGGCCATGAGCACCAATCCGGCTAGAGGTCAGGAACTGGCATTCAGAACCGAATTTTTAACGGATAATTTACCTGATTTAAAAGTAATACTGCTGGGTATCAGCAACGGCTGTACTATTTGCTCGGGAGCCATGCCGCTTCTGGCAGAAAACGAACAGGTTTACAGCATTCAACTGGGGCCTCCGGTGTGGAATAATAACAGCCACATGGAAAGAGTACTGCTGCTCAGAACCAACGGAACGATTCCCGATTCGTTCAGCCACGGCGACCTGTTGACGATTTTCAGGGCGAATATGGAATCCGCCTGCGGAATTTCACAGGAATACGAGGGCGATATTCTTTTATACATCGGCGCTCCCGGTCATGACTACGATTGGAAATATGATTGGCTGAAATTGCAGATTAACAATTTTTTAAACGAGTATTTCAGTAAAAATTGATATATAATAACTACAACAGCTTATTGGAGGAAGATTTATTATGGCAGAAAAACTGGTACTGGCTTATAGCGGCGGTCTGGATACATCGGTAGCGGTAAGATGGCTGCATGAAAAATATGGATACGATGTAATCGCCGTTACGATAGATGTCGGCAATGAGAAGGATTTTACGTTTATTAAAGATAAAGCAATTAAAGTTGGAGCGCTTACATCGCTGGTAATAGACGCACGGGAAGAATTTGTAAATGACTATATCTTTCCTGCCTTGAAAGCAAATGCGCTTTATGAAGAACATTATCCGCTGGCGACCGCGCTGGCGCGTCCCTTGATTGCCAAAATACTGGTGGACGTGGCGCGTGCCGAAGGAGCACAAGCTATAGCGCATGGTTGTACAGGCAAAGGCAACGACCAGGTCAGATTCGATGTCGGTATCAATTCGCTGGCTCCCGATTTGAAGATTGTCGCACCCGCCCGGGAATGGGGAATGACGCGCGAAGAACTGATTCAATATGCGGGGAAATATGGCATTCCACTGCCCATAACTTCCAAGAGCCCCTATTCCATCGATGAAAACCTGTGGGGCAAGAGTACCGAGTGCGGCGTTCTGGAAGACCCCTGGAATGAACCGCCTGAGGATGCTTATGTATGGGCAAAATCTGTTAAGGATACTCCTGAAGAAGCGGAGTATGTTGAAATCGGCTTTGAAAAAGGCTTGCCCGTATCCGTTAACGGAAATAAAATGGACGGCATATCGCTGATTAAATTCCTCAACGAGCTCGGCGGAAATCACGGTGTCGGCCGAATCGATATGGTGGAGAACAGGCTGGTCGGCATTAAATCCAGAGAAACCTACGAAGCTCCGGCGGCTACCGTTTTGCTTGCCGCCCATCAATCGCTGGAAACACTGACCTTATCCAAGATACAGTACCGCTTCAAGCAAAAGGTTTCACACGAATTATCCAATCTTATATACGAAGGATTATGGTTTACAGCTCACCGTGAAGACCTGTGCGCCTATATAAACAGCACGCAGAGATTCGTTACCGGGGATGTGCGCCTTAAACTTCACAAGGGAAATTGTACCGTTGTCGGACGCAAGTCGCCGTACTCATTATATAGCCACGGATTGGCTACCTATGCCGAAGGCGATCAGTTCGACCAGTCGGCAGCCGTCGGATTTATCAAGCTCTGGGGTCTGCCTGCCAAAATACAGGGGCAGATTCAAAAAGAGAAATAATAAGCGAGGTATAAAAAATGAGCCATATAAGAAGCCGTTTCGACAAACCTCCCGATGAGCTTGTTATCAAGTATACCTCATCGCTCCAGTACGACTGGCGTTTGCACAGCTACGATATCAGGGGCAGTATCGCTCATGCGCGCATGCTTGCTAAACAGGGTATTATAAGCAAAGATGATGCAGAGCAGATTGAAAAAGGACTTGCTCTCGTCGCCGAAGAGATAGAAAAAGGCGAATTCCGGTTTAAACCGGAGCAGGAAGATATTCATATGGCAGTAGAAGCCCGCTTGTTTGAGCTGATTGGAGATACGGCAGGTAAACTGCATACCGGACGCTCACGTAACGACCAGGTGGCGCTCGATTTCAGGTTATACATTAAAGAAGCCGTTTCCGAGACACTCGGCAGTATCAGGATGCTGCAGAATACGCTTATCAAACTGGCTGAAGATAACAAAACTGTAGTTATGCCCGGATATACTCATTTGCAGATTGCACAGCCGGTACTGCTGGCTCACCATCTGCTGGCATATTTCGAAATGCTGGAACGCGATTACGGGCGTTTTAAGGATTGCTATAAACGCACGGATGTTTTGCCCCTGGGAAGCGGTTCGCTGGCAGGCGTCACTTTCAATACGGACCGGCAATTCCTGGCTGACGAGCTTGGATTTGCTGAAGTCAGCCGCAACAGTATGGATGCTGTTTCGGACCGGGACTTTGCCATCGAATATATTTCTGCCGCAAGTATTTGTATGATGCACCTTTCGAGGGTGGCAGAGGAAATCATCCTGTGGTCTTCGGCAGAATTCAAGTTCATCGAACTGGATGATGCCTACTCGACCGGCTCAAGCCTGATGCCGCAGAAGAAGAATCCTGATGTCGCTGAACTCGGCAGGGGTAAAGCCGGCCGGGTCTACGGGAATCTGATGGCAATGCTGACCACCATGAAAGGGCTGCCGCTGACCTATAACCGGGATTTACAGGAAGATAAAGAGAGGGTATTCGACACGATAGATACACTGGTACCCAGCCTCAAGGTTTTTAGTGGAATGCTGGATACGTTGAAGTTCAAACCGAAAAATATGAAAATTGCACTCGACCGCGGATTTATACTGGCTACCGACCTTGCCGATTACCTGGTTTGTAAAGGCGAAACATTTCGTAACGCTCACGGTATCATCGCCAGGCTGGTAAGCTATGCAGTTAAAAACAACAAGACCCTTGAAAACCTGAGTCTTGATGAATACAGGCAGTTTTCCCTGTTTTTCGAAGCTGATATTAAAAACATAACGGTTGAATCTTCGGTTGCGGCGCGCGATGTTACCGGAGGTACTTCATCTAAACAGGTGGAAAAAGCCATAAAAAGGGCAAAAGAAATAGCCTGCAATTCGTAACGATTACAGGCTATTAATTATCAGTCAATCCGTGCTATTCGGCAGACCGGGCTAACTTGTTTTGAGTACGCAGGCATCTGGTGCAAATATGCACACGCATTGCCTTGCCGTCAACCTCTGCCCTGATTGTATGGATATTAGGCATCGATTGCTTCCTGGTACGTCTTTTGGAATGGCTGACATTGTTACCGAATAACATCGATTTATCGCATAAGTCACACTTCATTTAACCGGTTAATCTCCTTTGACTGTCTATAAGGAATTGTTGTACAATTCGTTCTGCTATATTAGCATAAATTGCACAACCTGACAAGAATAATTCAAACTGCACCTTTACAAGGATGGTGGTACAAAGACATGAAGCAAACGGATACTATCGGCGGACAGAAATTCCTCGAAATGTTCTCCGCAGCTACCGACTGGCTGGAAAAAAGCGCTGCAGATATAGATGCACTCAATGTATTCCCCGTTCCGGATGGCGATACGGGAACGAATATGTTACTCACGATGAAATCTACAATCGAACATGGTTTTCAAAATGCAAACGACAATGCATCTTCTGTTGCGCAATCTATGGCGAACGGTGCTTTAATGGGAGCCCGCGGCAACAGCGGTGTTATCCTATCACAGTTCTGGACAGGACTTGCACATGGTTTGGAAAATAAAGAAACTATCAACGGAAAGGATTTTGCAACCGCGCTTGAACAGGCATCGGTTGTCGCATATAAAGGCGTAAGCAATCCGGTAGAAGGCACTATACTCACTGTTTTAAAGGATGCCTCGAAATCGGCCGCGTTAACGGCTGCCAACGGAAACAGCGACTTTCTTTCAGTTTTGGAAGCTACTGTAGCCACCGCCAGTGAATCGGTGGCTAATACTCCCACACTTCTCCCTGTACTGAGAGAAGCTGGAGTTGTCGATTCCGGGGGACAGGGGCTTTATACTATACTGGACGGCGCTCTGCGCTACCTGCGCGGAGAATCGGAACTCATGCAATTCAGAAAACCGCAAATAATCGCCAGCAATGTTTCCACAACACCGGTAACCATCGTATCACATGCCAAAACGGAAGATGAGGAGGAAATCCCCTTCGGTTATTGTACTGAGTTCCTGCTAAAAGGCAAAGAGCTCGACCCCGAAAAGATAAGGAAGCATCTGTTAAAGAGAGGGCAATCGCTGATAGTTGTCGGCGATGAATCGACAATTCGCGTACACATTCATACATTAGACCCCGGTGAAATCTTCAGCTATGCTACCGCTATGGGAACTATCCACAACGTTAGCGCCAGAAATATGGATGAACAGCACCAGGACTACCTCGAAAAGCAAAAAAACCGGTCTGTCCCTGTAAATACAGCTATCGTTGCCGTCGTTGCCGGAGAGGGATTGGCAGAGGTTTTTGCCAGCCTCGGAGTAGCCGCCGTTGTTGCCGGTGGACAAACAATGAATCCGAGCACCAAGGATATCCTCATGGGAGTGGAACGCGCTCCTTCCGATAAGGTTATCATTCTCCCCAATAACAAGAATATTATCATGGCTGCACGGCAGGTTCAGGCATTAACGAAAAAGAGTATCTGTGTGATTCCCACTGTAAATGTTCCGCAGGGAGTAGCGGCATTGCTTGCCTTCGATTACGAGGCGGACATGGAAACAAACAGTGAAATTATGACAGAAGCCATTAAATCCGTAAAATCTATCGAGATAACACATTCGGTACGTTCCTGTAAAATCGGCGGACTGGATATCAAGAAGAAACAGGCTATCGGTCTTCTTAACGGAACCATCGTCGCTGTTCAGGATACAGCTAAAGATGTTTTGGATGAGGTTCTTGAAAAAGCCGGTCTGGATAAAGCTGAAATAGTTACGGTTTATTACGGAGAAGACTCCGAAGAAGCAGAAGCAGAAACATGTGGTAATGAAATCAGGGAGAAATACCCGCATCTGCAGGTAGAAGTAGTTAAAGGCGGACAACCACACTATAATTATATTGTATCAGTAGAATAATCGGAAAAGGAGTACCACATTAATGACAGTAAAGATTGTCACGGATACTCTATCCGACATTCCCGATGATATAGCCGGTGAACTGGGAATCACCCTCATTCCTTTAACCGTATCATTCGGGCACCAGTCATATCTTGACAGGGTAGAAATCACTGCCGAACAGTTCTATAAGAGATTGGTTAAGGAAAACACTCTTCCTACCACCACACAACCGCCTCCGTTAACCTTCGCCAACGCTTATAAAAAACTGGCGGCAGAAACCGATGAAATCCTGGTCGTTACTCTATCCAGCAAGCTCAGCGGTACCTATTCATCGGCAATAAATGCCAAAAATATGGTGGATACGGATTGCCGTATAGAAATTATAGATTCTCAAAAGATAGTCATGAGCTTCGGGCTGGCAGTTATAGCGGCAGCCAAAATGGCTAATGCCGGTGCGGGACTTGACGAAATAGCAACCGGAGTAAAAGCCAGGTTAGAGAATTCTCAACTGGTGGCTTATTTCGATACTCTCAAGTATCTCGCTAAGGGAGGACGCGTCGGAAAGGCGCAGGGTCTTGTCGGTTCGCTGCTTTCGGTTAAACCAATACTGACTATAAAAGACGGAGAAATGGCTCCCCTGACAAGAGTAAGGTCTAAAGCAGCCGGTATCGATTATTTATACAATGCAGTGGCAACCACTGAAAATATAGAAAGTGTCGGAGTAGAGTATTGCACTACTCCCGAAGATGCTGAAATGCTTATCGAACGTATAAGCCCTATGATTCCACGGGAAAATATTTATAAATCCATTGTATGTCCGGTAGTTGGTACATATTCGGGTCCGGGAGCGGTTGCGGTATCTATAATGCAAAAGCCCTGATAAATAAGGAGAAAATTATGACAGTTAAAATTGTCACGGATAGCACATCCGATCTCCCGCAGGAACTAATTCATGAATACGGGATTACCATCGTTCCCGCTTATGTCCAATTCGGCGGAAAAACATACCGCGACGGAGTCGATATTAACCAGGACGAAGTCTACCAGAAAATGGTGAGCGATAATATCGTTGTAAAGACATCTCAGCCACCGCCGGCGGATTTTATAACCGTATATAAAAAGCTGCTAGAGGAAGCGGATGAAATTGTTTCCCTGCAGGTTACCGGTAAACTGAGCGGTATCTACAACTCTGCGGTACAGGCAAAGGAAATGATAGGCGCAGGAAAACGTATTGAAGTAATCGATTCCATGTCGACCTCTATGGGATTGGGGTTGATGACACTGGCAGCCGCCCGATTGGCTAAGGCAGGTGAGGATTTGACGGTAATACTGGAGGAGATTAGAGCTTCCATCCCGAGGACTCACTTATGGGGAATATTCGATACCCTGAAATATGTATTGATCGGCGGACGTATCGGCAAAGCTAAAGCCCTGCTGGGCGGAATGCTGCATGTAAAGCCGATGTTAACCATGTCTGACGGAGAATTACAGCCGACCGGTTTGGCACGCAGCCGAAGTAAGGGAATAGACAAGCTCTTCGAACATGCAAAAAACTGTCTGAATATCCAGGATATCGCTATCGTTCACAGTACAACTCCTGATGATGCGCAATCACTCAAAGACCGCATCGGCACAATATTCGATAAGAGTAATATTTATATATCGAGATTGGGGCCGGCGCTTGGTGTTCATGGCGGCCCCGGAACATTGGTACTGGCTTTAAGAGAAAAAATCAGTGACTTAACGCAAACAGGTGAAGAAGAAAAGAAAAAGATTTTATCACTGCCGTCTCTGCCTTCGATGCGCCTGCCTAAATTGAGATTCGCTACACTTTAGCCCGGCATAAAATAATGCTTCAAACACCGACACAGGAGCCTGCTGATGGACTCAACACCGTTACGTAAGGTTCTGGAGCTTGAGCGTCAAAAAGAATTTACCGATACCGCCGTTTTCGGTGGTCTGGATAAGTTCCTGTCCCGCTGGGCAGCCAAAACCGAAGCAACAATTAATAAACCGTCGGTATTAAAAAAATTCAGACAACTGCAACTGGATAAAAGCAGCTATTCTCATCTTGAGAAAGAGCAACGCAGAGCCAAAATTGAAGAGATACTGGCATTTGTCAGTGAAATCGAGGCTCCGCCGGTAAAGAAGCCTTTAAAAGCTGTTAAACCTTCCGCTGAACCGATTGCCAAACCTAAAAGAAAATCCACCCCAAAAACGACTCAAGGCACAGATATCGATGCCCCGATAACCATCATAAAGGGAGTCAGCACCGCTGTTGCCGCCAAATTCAACAAACTTGGCGCAGCAACTATCAGGGATTTATTATATTACTTTCCGCACCGCCATCTCGATTACAGCCGCCGGAAAACCATCTCGCAGCTTGGTGAAGGCGTTGAGGAGACGATTATCGCCAACGTCTGGCAAGTACGCGAGGTCAGGCTTGGCAACCGCCGCAGTACCGAAGCCATCGTCGGAGATGAAACCGGAAACGTCAGGGTTGTATGGTTTAATAATCCATATATCGCAAAACAACTCTCCGCCAATCAGCAGATAGTACTCAGCGGACGGTTAAGCATTTTTAAAGACCAGCCGGTATTCGAATCGCCGGAATGGGAAATCCTGGAAGACAAAGAACTGGTACACACCGGAAGGCTGGTTCCATTGTATCCTTTGACCAAGGGTCTCTATCCGCGCGCTGTCAGGAAGATGATGAAAGGGGTTATCGACCGCTGGTCGCCCGAAATAGCAGAATTCCTGCCCCAACAATTAAGAACACGCTGTAAATTACTGGATTTGCCGCAAGCTATTGCTCAGGCTCATTTCCCGGACAGCATCGATCTGAAAGATATGGCCAGGGTCAGGCTGGCATTCGACGAACTATTTCTGCTGCAACTGGGAGTGCTTAAAAGAAAACGCTACTGGCAGGTAAGCCAGCCTGCCAATCCTTTTAAAATAGATATTGCACTACTGGACGGATGGATGAAAACTTTGCCGTTCGAATTTACCGACGCTCAAAAAAGAGTAACCTCAGAGATACTGGAAGACCTTAAGAAACCGGAGCCGATGTCGCGGCTTTTACAGGGAGAGGTTGGCAGCGGTAAAACCGTGGTGGCAATGGCGGCACTGATAGCAGCAGTCGATAACGATTTTCAGGGGGCATTTATGGCTCCCACCGAAATCCTTGCCGAACAGCACTTCACCAGCATTTGTAATCTTTTAGCGATGGCCGGGCAGCCGCTTTCACAAGAAGACTACTTGCATACTTACAGCGGCCTTTTAAAGAAACCTGTTACGGTTGCCCTTCTGATTGGAGATATTAAAGGGAAAAAGAAACAGGAGTTGCAGAAAGCGATTGCTTTGGGGAATGTCGATATAATTATCGGCACGCATGCCCTGATTCAAAAGGATGTCGAATTTAAAACACTGGGACTGGTGATTGTAGACGAACAGCACCGTTTCGGCGTTGCGCAGCGCTCTACTTTACGGCAGAAAGGCTTTAGCCCGCATATGCTGGTAATGACCGCCACTCCTATTCCGAGAACGCTGGCATTGACCCTGTACGGAGACCTCGACCTGTCGGTCATAGACCGGTTGCCTCCGGGCAGGCAAACCATAAAAACCAAATGGCTGACACCGCAGCAGCGGGAAAAAGCCTATGATTTTATCCGTAAACAGGTTGCCGAAGGCAGGCAGGCATTTATTATCTGCCCGCTGATTGAAGAGTCCGAAGCTGTGCAGGCGCGTGCTGCCATCGGTGAATACGAGTATCTTTCGGCGGAGATTTTTCCGTCTTTAAAACTCGGTCTGTTGCACGGGCGCATGTCTTCCGCAGATAAAGATGATGTTATGTCACGTTTCCGTCGCGGAGAACTGGATATACTGGTCTCGACACCGGTTGTCGAAGTGGGAGTCGATATTCCCAATGCCACTGTAATGCTGATTGAAAGCGCCGACCGTTTCGGGCTTTCGCAATTGCACCAATTCAGAGGAAGAGTGGGAAGAGGTAAAGAGCAAAGCTACTGTATGTTGCTGGCAGAAAATCCCTCGGAAATCGCCAGAAACCGCCTGGAAATAATAGAGGGCGTGCAGGATGGTTTCCTTCTTGCGGAAGAAGACCTGAAATTGAGAGGGCCCGGTGAGTTCTTCGGCACGCGACAGAGTGGCATTCCCGACCTTAGAATGGCCAGGATTTCCGATACCGCCCTGCTTGAAATGGCACGCCGCGAGGCAACCGTACTCTTTGAAAAAGACCCGGTGCTGGAGAGCGCGGAGCATAAGTTACTGTTAAATGAGATTTCACGTGTCTGGATAAAAAAGGATATCGGTGAACAAAGTTAATAAAAATCCTCAGATGCTTCGTTTGAATGTCATCCTGAAGAGAGTACATTCGCTTCGCTCAGTATAAATTCCACGACCGAAGGATCTGGGGTGGGGTAGTTATTATAATATGCTCCCTGTTGCCGATGCAGCCTAATGTGCTGCTTCTCACCACTCCCCAGATTCTTCAGTCAACCCTTATGACTTCCAGAATGACAGTTTAATCGTTAACCCCGTAGGGACGGGCAATGCCCGTCCGCCAAATACGTAAGCATAAATGCGGACGACCAATGGTCGTCCCTACGTTTCTTATTTGTCATGCTGAGTGTAGTGAAATATCTCAATTCAATTCGATATTCCTCACCGCTATGGATTCGACAAGCTCACCACGAGCGGTTTGAGCCGTCCTTTTAAAATTGTAACCTGTATGCCTGTACTAAAATGTAATCTATACACCTGTTGTAATGGTCGGTAATGAGGGATAATATTAATTGTTTATCATAAAACAGTCTTATAAGTGCAGATGTCGTCCTTCCCGTAGAGAATGTTATAAACTACAAGGATTTGTTTTTAATGCGAAAAGTCTTTAATATATAGATATAAATATAATTAACGGAGGTTTAAATGTTATCACAAATACCCATCCAGCTTGCTAAAGTAGACAAGAAAGATATCGATAAGGAAATATTGAGAGCAGCCGTTATTGCCGAACTGGATGCCATTAACCTCTATGAACAAATGGCAAGTCTGGCAGATGACGAAAATCTGAAAAAGGTTCTTTTGGACATTGCCCGGGAAGAAAAAACACATGTTGGCGAATTTCAGGCCCTCCTGTTGATGCAGGATAAAGAACTTGAGGAAGAGATGGAGCACGGCAGGGAAGAAATAGAGGAATTGTTCGAAAAATAGGAGGAAGGAACATAACACAAATTAGTTTTCAACACTTAATGTAATTATTTATATAATGGTGCGTTGTGTTATAATGCACCATTATATAGCTTTAAACGGGGGAGATCTTGAGCGAAATTTTAATTGTTAAACAAAGGATTATCGAATCGATTAAACAGGCAGCAGCAGAAGCGCAACAATCGGGTAAATTGCCGGCTGTTCCGTTGCCTGATATATCCATCGAACGTCCGCAAAAAGCCGAACACGGAGATTACGCTACCAGCCTCCCTTTGAAGCTTGCCCGTTCCACCGGCTTAAATCCGCTGGGTATCGCCAAAAGTATTGCTTCTTTTATATCTAAAAGCGCAGAAATTGCCGATATTACCGTTGCCCCGCCGGGTTTTATAAACTTTACACTGTCATCCGCTTGGCTGACTAAACAGATAGATAGCATTCTCAAACAGGAAACGTCCTACGGCAATATCGATAATGGAAATGGGAAACAGGTGCAGATAGAATTCGTCAGCGCCAATCCTACCGGGCCCCTGCATATCGGGCATGGAAGGGGCGCAGTCTTGGGCAGCACGCTGGCAAATGTATTGGCCGCCGCCGGATTCAAAGTGCAAAAAGAATACTATATCAACGATTCCGGCAACCAGATTACCTCCTTTTACCGCTCATTGTATGCCCGTTATCGGCAGTCGCTAGGCATCGACACGGAAATGCCGGCGGAAGGTTATTTCGGTTTCTATATAACCGACCTTGCCAAGGAGTTAATCGATGAGCATGGTGATAAATTCCTAAAAACGACGCGGGAGGAAGCCGAAAGTAAAATCGGCAAACTCGGATTGGAAAAAATGCTGGTACAGATACGTGAGTCTCTCGAATCGCTCCGGGTTTGCTACGACAACTGGTTCAGTGAAAGCAGCCTTTATGGTAACGGACAGTACAACAAGGTAATGTCGATGTTAAAACAAAGCGGATATATTGCCGAGAAAGAATCTGCTACCTGGTTCGTTTCCACCGCTCTTGGCGAAGATAAAGACAACGTGGTCGTTCGCAGCGACGGTACCGCTACCTATTTCGCCACCGACATTGCTTATCATTACAACAAGTTCATCGAGCGCAAATTCGATAAAGTTATCGATATCTGGGGCGCCGACCACCAGGGGCATGTTTCCAGGATGGAAGCCGTCGTCGGTGCATTGGGAATCGACCCGAAACGCCTGAAGGTTATCATTTCACAGATGATTACCTTAAAGCGCGGCGGGGAACTGGTTAAATTATCCAAGCGCAGCGGAGATATGATTTCACTATCAGAAGTGATAGATGAAGTCGGCGTCGATGCCTGCCGTTTCTTTTTCCTGTGCCGTTCCGCCGACAGCCAGATGGACTTCGACCTGGAACTGGCAAAGAAAGAGTCTCAGGATAATCCCGTATATTATGTTCAGTACGCCTATGCCCGTATCTCCAGCATACTTCGCCTGGCTGAGGAAAAAAGTATTAAGTATGAAGACGGGGACGTTTCACTGCTCAACGATGAATGTGAGCTGACATTAATACGCAGGATGCTGCTTTTACCTGAGATAATTGAGATGATAGCCAACACCCTGGAACCGCACCATCTTACCTATTACGCCCAGGAACTGGCTACAATTTTTCACAGTTTCTACAAGCAGTGCCGCGTTGTAACAGATGAAGCTGAAATTACGAAAGCAAGGCTGAAACTGGTTGCTTCCGCCAGTATTGTACTGGAGAAAACGCTCAGCCTGATGGGAATGTCGGCACCCGAAAAAATGTAGCTCCCGGTTAAACTACGAGGCAGGTTACCGTGCGGGATATACCTTCTACGGTATGAATTCTGCCGGTAATAATATCCCCCACATCGTTCAAGGTATCTGCTTCTACAATGGCAATAACATCATAGGGGCCGGTAACGGTATCGACCGACTTTACGCCTTCCATTTTTTTCAGAGAGGTTACAACGGTCTTGGTTTTACCAACTGCAGTCTCTACCAGTACATAAGCTCTTGCGTTCATTGAATTCCCCCCTTGATAAATATAACTGGATTATAGATTGAAGGGTTATACCTGTCAAATCGGTTAAAACCCGGCGCATAAACTGTCAAGAGTTTGCAGTAACATCGTTGCCATGAGTATAATTACTATCATAGTATATGGATTATAAGGAACAAAAGTGCAAATAAATGTTTCCAGTTTACTTAAAGAATCGATCGGTGCTTCACGCGATTATGAAATCGATGAAACAATCGATGATAAGGAAGATAATTTAACAATTCCGGTTAAAGGCAATGTTAAACTGACCCGCACCAACCGCAGCATCCTGGTAAAAGGCAAATTCAGCGTGTCCGTAAAAACGACTTGTGCCCGCTGCCTGGAAGATTTCAATTGTCCGCTTGAGGTAATTATCGAAGAGGAATACTTTCCGGTTCTCGATATGGGAAGCGGATATCCCATGCCATCCCCCGAAGAATCCGACAGCTTCACCATCGACGAACACCAGATACTTGACCTGACGGAAGCCATCAGACAGTATACGTTAATTGCCATACCTATGAAACCTCTGTGCGATAAAAATTGCAACGGGGGTTGATTTTAAAATTTTATACCATTATGGTAAGATAGATAGTTACATTAAAGGATTAGAAACGGAGTGAAGTATGACACCATTACCTAAACGTAAAACGGCCAAAGCAAGACAGGGCGAAAGACGCAGTCATCTCGCTTTGACGCCGAAAGCCCTTATGAATTGCCCTCAGTGCGGCAGCGCCCAACTTCCGCATCATGCTTGCGCGACCTGCGGAAATTATGACGGCAGAGAAGCAGTAGAGGTAAAAAGCCCGAAAAAGAAATCGAAGTAAACCGCTTTACCAATCCGGCAGTCGTTTTCCATTCGATAAATCTGAAAAGTAAATAGATGTTAAACATTTAAGGTCGCTCATATTCTTTAACCGGCACGCCGGCATCGGAATGAAAAGCGGCCTTATTCATTATTAATTCAAAAATATTTCCTTATTGTAATATTAAATCGATAGATGAACATGATTTCGGCAATGACTTCAACAATCGAAAATGAAAGCCGCTTGAAATTTTATATGTATGCGTTACAATGAAAATAAAAGCATCCTATCGTTACCTTATTAATATAAAAAGATTCAAATTACCACCGATTTATCAAGCAGTGATATAATATAAGCCGATAATTTCGAGTAAGCGGAGTTAACATATGACAGGAGCCAGAAGGAAGTCAAGGGCAGTTGCGCTTCAGGTATTGTATGAAGTGGATTCGGTAGGACATAAACCCGAGGATGTAATACAGCATTCGCTTGCCGAAGAAGTATTGACCGAAGAAAATACCGAATTTGTCAAGGAACTGGTATCCGGCGTACTCGATAACAGAAAACAAATCGATGCCAATATTAAACAGTTTGCCCCCACCTGGCCTATCGCCCAGATCTCCGTTATCGACCGTAATATACTGAGGCTTGCAATATTCGAACTCTTGTTTGATAATAAGACACCGATCAAAGTAGCTATAAATGAAGCTGTCGAGCTGGCTAAAAACTTCGGCAGCGACAGTTCGCCGAGGTTTATTAACGGAGTGTTAAGCTCCGTCAGCAACCTGGCGACCAGACAGTAAAATGGAGGTGAACAATGGCAACCGTTTCCGAAAGAATTAAAAAAATTGTCGCCAATCAACTTGGTGTAACCGAAAATGAAGTGATGCCTAATGCCCGTTTCGTAGAAGATTTAAACGCCGATTCTCTTGACCTTGTAGAATTGACAATGGCAATGGAAGAGGAGTTCAGCACCCCCGAGCATGCGATAAGTATTCCGGACGAAGATGCCGAAAGTATCAAGACGGTACAGGATGCCATCGACTACATTAGAAATCTGGGCTCTGCTGATAAACAGAAAAACCCCCGCGCCGGAATGACTGATAACTCAAGACTCACGGATACCGAACCTGTTAAAAAGCGTTCGATTATCAATAAACTGTTCGAGAAAAAACGTGGCAGGTAGTCATTATTACGCACAGGATTTGCGGAATACCTTGTAATTTATCCCGATAATCGTTTATGTCTATTTAATGATATCCAGTACCTGTTCAAGCGCCTTACCCCAGTCTTTTCCAAACCTCTTGTAATCGATATTCAACTGCGTTCTTCCCATTGTTATTCCTGTTTTAGGCAGAAGTGCCGTCTTGTGCCTCTCCAGTTGTAATCCCTCAAGCAGGCGGATGACAATTTTCCCGTCCTCGGCAACAATCGATTTAACGCCTGCCCTGCCTGCTTTCAACCTGATATGCACCACAAACAGCAGATTTTTAACCTCCGGCGGCAAAGCCCCGAAACGGTCGCCAAACTCCTGCACCAGATTTTTTAACTCGTTTTCATTTTTTATATCCGCTATCCTGTGATACAAATTCAATCTGACGGCAACATCGGCAACATACCATTCCGGTATTAAAGCGTTAAGCGGCAAATCTACGGTCGTCTGCGGCAGATGCTTTACTCGCGACGCTTGCTCCCCCTTCTGCCTGTACCTGATATCTGCCACCGCCTCGGAAAGCAAACGGGTATATAAACTGAAACCAACGGCATTGATATGCCCGCTCTGCTTCATTCCCAGTAGATTGCCGGCGCCCCTGATTTCCAAATCTTTCATGGCAATGCTCACACCGGCGCCCAGCTCGGTGGCTTCATAGATGACGTTTAAACGCTGACGTGCCTCTTCTGTGATGAGCTTCCCTTTATCGTAGAGAAAATAGGCATAAGCCAGGTTGGCTCCCCGCCCCACCCTGCCCCTTAACTGGTAGAGCTGCGTCAACCCGAACTTATCCGCCTGATTGATAATAAGCGTATTGGCATTGGGAACGTCCAGCCCGGATTCGATAATGGTGGTACAGACAAGGATATCGATATCACCGCGCGAAAAATCGGACATCACGCTTTCCAGTTCACCTTCGGTCATACGACCGTGAGCAACGGCGATTTTAGCGAAAGGAACCAGTTCCCTGACCTTTCCGGCTATCATACCGATACTCTGGACACGGTTATGCACGAAAAAGACCTGACCGTTGCGCTCCATCTCTTTCATAACGGCTTCTTTTACCAGTTGCCCATCGTATTCAGCCACATAGGTTCTTACCGGCAGCCTTTCTTCGGGAGGTGTTTCGATAATGCTCATATCGCGTACCCCCGCCAGAGACATATGCAGAGTACGCGGGATGGGTGTGGCGCTCATAGCCAGCACGTCTACTTCTTTGCGAATGTTTTTCAAATACTCCTTGTGGTTTACCCCGAAGCGTTGTTCTTCATCGATGATTAAAAGACCGAGGTCTTTAAAAACTACATCCTTCTGTATCAGACGATGAGTGCCGATACATATATCAACCTTGCCTTCAGCCAGCCTTGAGATAATCTCCTGCTGCTGTTTATGGGTGCGAAAACGGCTCAGGACTTCGACTCTAATAGGAAACGCCTTTAATCTCTGCGTAAATGTTGCAAAGTGCTGCTCGGCAAGCACTGTCGTCGGTACCAGCACCGCCACCTGCTTGTTGTCCATAACCGCCTTGAAAGCGGCGCGCAGGGCAACCTCCGTTTTTCCGTAGCCGACATCCCCCATAATCAGCCTGTCCATCGGCTTGGCTTTAGCCATATCCTCTTTTACTTCCCACTGCACCGTCATCTGGTCGGGTGTTTCGACATAAGGGAATGAGGCTTCCAGCTCCTGCTGCCAGACCGTATCCGGGGAAAATGCAAAACCCGAAGCCGCTTCCCTTGCCGCATAGAGATTCAATAGCTCTTCGGCCACATCCTCGACGGATTTCTGCGCTTTTTGCCTGGCTTTTGCCCAATCCTGCGTTCCCAGACGATTAAGTACCGGTGTTTTATCGCTGCCTCCGATATAACGCCCGACACGGTCTATCTGGTCTACGGGAACATATAACCTGTCGCCTTCGGCGTATTCCAGAAGCATGTATTCGATAGAAGAAGTGCCTATTCTCGTAATTCCGCTAAATTTGGCTATGCCATGCTCAATGTGGACCACGTAATCACCGGGGTTGATATCCTCATAGAGCTTGATTTTAGCTACCGGACGTTTTTTAACGAACCTTCTTTGCTTGATAAAGCCGAATATTTCGCTGTCGGTAAATAGAAAGGTATCGCCGTTCATCACCCAGCCATCGCTTGCCGCACCGCCGGCAATCGATATTTTTCCGAATGCGGGGACTTGACCTGCTTCTTTATCGAGGTTAACGCTAAAAATATCCTCGTCAGCCAGCAATTCGGAAAGCCGTTCGGATTGACGAGTGACCACGACTATCCTCTTTTTAGTCGCCAGCAGATTACTGATATCATTTACGAAGGCGGGCAGATTACCGCCAAAATCTTGGGCTGCCGAAAAAGCGAGACGGGGTTCATCCCCCCAGGAAACCAGATTTAGTTTCCGCTTTTCATTCAAACGCGATTGTATCTCCCGGATGGAGAAATACGGCGAGGGATAATTACGGGGCAATTCCCGCTTTGCCAGTTTATCCTGCCTTAGTTGTTCAATTTCCTCATCGAGGAATTGGATTGTTTGGCGAAGATTCTGCTCTTCATCAAGGATAATCAGGGAATCCGCCGGGAGATAATCCAAAACGTTGCCCGTATTGAATAACGGCGCATAAAACTGCTTCCCTGCCGGCATGCGCCCCTCTAAAAACATGTTCAAATCCTGTTTGTACTGCATTTTCATATCGGCGTTGCAACCGGCTATATCGATAGCATCGATTATCTTTTTTAGTTGCGGCTGTTCCATGGAGAGCGGAGATAGCAGTTCGGCAGCCAGCCCTATTTCAACGCAGGCAACAGATTCGAGCGAACGTTGCGTTTGCGGGTCGAAAAAACGCAGGCTATCTATGGTATTTCCCATAAATTCCATCCTGACAGGTTTATCGGATGTCAGGGGATAGATATCGAGAATACCGCCGCGATGGCTCATACTGCCCGGCAATTCGACAACGCTTTCGCTCTTGTAACCCAGCGATTGCCATTTCTTCAACAATTCGCAGGGTTCCGCCTGCATTCCGAGCTTAATCATGTGATACGATGAACTGAAATCTTCAAGCACGTTAACTTTCTGCATCAGTGATTGCGCGGACATTATAATCAACGGTTGGGGACTACTTTTCTTGTATTTCAATAAACCCGATAGCAGGCGGATTTTTTCTGTCTCGCTGAAATTGTCGGAGGTTACCCTTTGATAAGGCAGCGTATCCGGCTCCGGAAAGAGGTCTATATTATTTTCCGAACCACACCAGGCGACTATCTGGTCTTTCAACCTGCTGGCATTATCCGCTTTCGCCGTTATTACAATCAGCGGGACTTTTAAATCCTGATACAGGGCAGAAATGAGGTAGGGCTTAGCGGCATTCAAAAGCGGGATATCGCCTATTTCCCCCTGGTTTTTAATTTCTTCCAGCAGCCGCCCGTATTCCGGCATCTCAGATATCAGAACCAGTAAACTATTCAAATTTTTCCCTTTTTACAAACGCCTTCAGGGCTAGTCATAACGAACTAGCCCGTCGCATAAATTGTATCATACCTTCCCTGCTTGTCCAACTTGTCGCTCATTGCTATAATGGTTGAAATATAGCGGACAATATAATGAAGAACTCATCGTTACCTTATAAACGAATAGTTATCAAACTCGGTTCCAACCTGCTGACAAACGGCAGCCAGTGTCTTGATGTCGAAATGATGGCATCGCTCGTATCGCAGATTGCCGAATTACACAAACAGGGGCTGGAAATAATTGTAGTTTCTTCCGGAGCCATTGCCGCCGGAAGGTATAAGCTGGGAAAAGCCAACGGAATAAAAGGGATACCCTATAAGCAGGTGTTGGCAGCCGTCGGGCAAGCGCGGTTAATGAATGTTTACGAGCAACTCTTCGACAGGCACGATATCCTTATAGCACAGGCGCTGCTGACTAAGGCGGAACTCTCTGACAGAGCCGGCTATCTCAATGCACGCAATACTCTTTTAAATCTTATGGATTTAAAGATAATCGGAGTAATCAACGAAAACGACGTGGTGGCTATCGACGAATTGCACGAAGCTAAATTCGGAGATAATGACAACCTTTCGGCAATGGTAGCCAATTTGATAGATGCCGACCTTTTACTGATATTGACTGATATAGCCGGTTTGTATAGCGCTGACCCGCGCTATAACCCGGATGCCACCCTGATTAATTGTGTTGAAAAAATAACCCCCGAAATCGAAAGGCTGGCAGGCAATGCAGGCAGCAATATCGGCACCGGCGGTATGACAACCAAAATCGAAGCAGCCAAACTGGCGACTTCTTCCGGAATTCCCGTAATCATTGCAAACGGTCATGAGCCCGATATTCTTCGGAGAATAACCTGCGGCGAGGGAATAGGTACGCTTTTTGTTCCGACACCAAAACATTACGACAGCCGTAAACGCTGGATGGTGAGCGGCTTGTGTATCAAGGGCAAGCTTACTGTTGATGATGGCGCTGCAAACGCACTGAAACAAAAAAACAGCAGCCTTTTAGCTGCCGGAATACGCGAAAGCCAGGGAAAATACCAGAGAGGCGATATCGTCAATATATTGGATGCAGAAGGAGTTCGCATCGGTTGCGGCATAACCAACTATGGTTCTGCCGAGGTCGAAACAATTATGGGGGCACAGTCAAAACAGATTGCCGCTTTACTGGGGCATGACTCGGGAGCGGAAGTGATACACCGCAACAATCTGATAATACTTTAATTAAATTGCAAAAAGGGGATTAAATGAGCCAGGGGAAACTGTATAACTACGATGGAGAACTGATAGCAGAAGTAGATTATAAATATTTCAACGGAATTTCTCAAAACTGGTGGGGGGAGCTCACTCTCTCGGAATATAAAAAGATAGCTGAGGGCAACGGATATATCATAGAGCTGGAAGACGGCAGAAGGGGCAGATGTTCATTAAAAAAGAAGGTGAACCGCGCCGTTTACGGCCTCTCTCCGCTCTTTTGTTATGTTTTTAACGGCAACGGTAACATAAAATAGACATAAATCCTGCAGATAAATATGAAATAAAAACAAGGAACACGCTATGGCACTTCGTTACAGCGGCGGTACCGGAGCTTTATTCGATAAGGAAAGCGAATTGCATATCTGCAAGGTCGATTATCAACTTATGGAAACGGAAGCAACCAAATATACCCAAAAAAGATGGTGGGGTGAATTCAAGTGTACCAAACAACTGGAAAAATCGGGTACATTCAGAATAGAGCTGGAAGACGGGCGCAAGGGTGATTGTGTCATATGGAGCGACAGCGAAAGCACACAAAAAAATGCGACTTTTTACAGCTATCACTTTAACGGCAGAGGAAAGCTGGGGAATAACCGCAGAGCGGAGTTTTAATATCGATATATTATTATTTCCCTTTACGTTGATTGGCATTATATAATAAACACACCGTTACAAAAAGGGAGAATTGAAATGGAAGCAATAAACGCAGAACTGGAAAATAAAGCCAAAGCCGTAAAAGCCGCTTCAAAGCGCATGGTAAATGTAGCCACTCCCGTTAAAAACCAGGCGCTGAATAATATTGCTGCGGATTTAATCTCTAAATGCGATGACATTCTGGCAGCCAATAAAATCGATTATTCCGAAGCCGAGGCTTCGGGAATGAATGCCGCCATGCTGGACCGCCTGCTGCTTACCGCAGAACGCATACAGGGTATGTCAAAGGATGTTTTGACCGTTGCCGCTCTCCCCGACCCCATCGGCGAAGTGATGGAAATGCACACCTTGGACAACGGACTTATCATCGGTAAAAAACGCATACCGCTGGGGGTCATCGGCGCCATTTATGAAAGCCGCCCCAATGTTACGGTCGATATTGCCAGCCTGTGCATAAAATCGGGTAACGGCTGTATTTTAAGAGGCGGAAAAGAAACGATTCATTCCAATATGGCTCTGGCGAAAGTAATACAGGATGCCATAAAAAGAGCCGGCCTCCCCGACGGTGTCGTTCAGGTTATAGAAGATATCGACCGCTCGCTGGTAAACCGGATGCTAAAAATGTCGGACTATATCGACATGGTCGTTCCCCGCGGCGGAGCCGGTCTTATTAAATTCGTAAAGGACAATGCCGTAATGCCGGTAGTTGCCGGAGGTATCGGTGTTTGCCATACCTATATCGATGCGGCAGCCGATATCGAAAAAGCGGTAAAGATAGTATACAACGCCAAGGTGCAGCGACCTACCGTCTGCAATGCACTGGACAGTCTGCTGGTGCACAAAGATATCGCCGCAAGCTTTCTTCCGAAGGTTGCCGCCGAAATGAATAAAGCCTCCGTCGAATTTCACTGCGACGAAAAATCCATGGAAATACTTAAAAAGAGCGGGCAAAATCTGAAACTGGTACCGGCTGTCGAAGAGGACTGGGGGAAAGAATTCCTGGCTCTGATTATCGCTGTAAAAGTGGTATCATTGCTGGATGAAGCCCTTGAACATATAGATAAATACGGCTCGGGGCACTCTGAGGCAATTGTCAGTGAAAACTATGATTCAGCGATGCGCTTCCTCAACGAAGTGGATGCCGCCTGCGTTTATGCCAATGCCAGTACCCGCTTTACCGACGGCAGCCAGTTCGGAATGGGCGCCGAGCTCGGCATCAGCACGCAGAAAATGCATGCCAGAGGCCCCATCGGGTTGAAAGAAATCACCTCTTATAAATGGATAATTTTCGGCAACGGACAGATAAGAGGCTAGAATAATTTTTGCGATTGCCATCATAGGACGTCCAAACAAGTCAGGACGAATCATTCAAAGCATGTTGGTATCTGTCATACTGGGGTCCCGATTTATCGGGACGAAGTATCTTGGGTGGGGGGATAAAATAAAACGCCCATCCCCAGATTCTTCGGTCGTGGAATTTATACTGAGCGAAGCGAATGTGCTCCCTCCAGAATGACAGTTTGTGCGTTGTCATGCTGAATCCGTAAAAGCAGAGAAACCACCCAAAAGAGTGGCTTCTCTGTTATGAAAGGAGAAAAAGCATGCCAACATGCTTTCCTCCCCTACATTATACCAAGTGAACGCTTGTAATTTCCAAAAAGCATTTAGCCGATTGACTTAACGACAAGTCCATCAACCTGCCAGTAATTTACAGCTTCCTAATCTTGTCGATGGTCTCCTGCTGTATTTCGAAAAGCTGTTTTATACCCTTATCCGCCAGGGACAGTACCGAATCGAAAGTGGATTTTGAATAAGGCTTGCCTTCAGCCGTGCCTTGAACCTCAACGAATTCACCCTTGCTGGTCATAACCACATTGAAATCAGCCTGCGCCTTGCTGTCTTCGTCGTAGCACAGGTCAAGCAAAATATTATTATTGACAACACCCACGCTGATAGCGGCAACACCACACTTTAGCGGAATCGATGAGATAATGCCCATATTTGCCAGCGTATTCACCGCCTGATACAGCGCAACGTAAGAGCCGGTAATCGCGGCGGTACGCGTACCGCCATCCGCCTGCAGCACATCGCAGTCCACAAGGAGACACCTCTCCCCAAGTTCCGAAAGCTCGGCAATACCGCGTAGAGAACGCCCGATAAGTCTCTGGATTTCCTGGCTTCTGCCAGAAACCTTGCCTGCCGATGATTCTCGTTGCGTCCGTGTATTGGTTGCACGCGGCAACATGGCATACTCGGCAGTTATCCAGCCGGTGCCGCTGCCTTTTAAAAAAGGAGGAACCCTTTCCTCGACACTTACAGCACATATAACCTTGGTTTTGCCCATCTCTATAAGTACCGAGCCTTCGGCAAAGCTCTGGTATCCCAGCGTCATTCTGACCGGTCTCAATTCGTCGTATCCGCGACCGTCAATCCTTTTTATCATTAATTACTTTTTCCTCTCTGTTATATATTATTTCAATCTTTCAAAGTATAACATTGATATGGTATTGCAGCAATCGACAAGTAAAGGTCATTACCCTCATCCGTCATTCCAGATTCATCGGGACTGCCATCCCGACAGGTCGGGACTAAAAGGACTTCCTCTAAATGTTCACATCTTAGCTCTTCAAGTCGCTATAACTTATTGCTATCGACAGCTTAAATACTGTAGAATTCATCAATATACGACGACAAAAAGGACGGTATAAACTATGCTGACCGATATAGCCCTGATAATCGTTTTCTACTTCCTTGGCGCATTTCCTCACCTCTATCTTATGTGTAAACTACATGGACTAAGCACCAAAGGCGACCTGCATATGAACCTCTGGCAGGGAGCCGGGCCTTTCTGGGGCATAACCGGAGTAATGATAGACGTTTTTAAGGGTATTGCAGCTATCCTGATTTGCTACGCCATCGGACTGGATTTATGGGCAACCGTTGCCTGCGGACTGGCTGCCGTGGCAGGACAGATGTGGCCGGTCTTTTCCAAATTCGACGGCGAAAAAGGAAACACCGTCGGGCTGGGGATGGCGGTAACACTGGCATACCTGGCGACTTTTATAGCCCTTATTCCCGCTTTAGTTGGATTGATATCAAAATTGGTAAAACTGCTCAGATTAAAAGGACAAACTACCCGTACCCGTTTTACCAAAGGAGCAGGAACTTCCGATATACTGCCCATAGGAGTAGCAATTGCCTTTTTTATACTGCCGTTTGCCGCCTGGCTTCTGGGTGAACCGATTGAGATTGTAATCGGATTTATCATTCTGTTCATAATCATTATGATTAGACGTCTCACGCAGGGTTTAACAGAGGATATTAAAGCCAAACGCAAAATGGGAAGAGTTCTTTTGAACCGTTTTCTACTCGACCGCAGTATCAAATAAAAGAGAGGAAAATATTGGCTTCGGATATCGGTTTTGTAGAATACGTTTGTTCGCAGATAAGCGGAGCAGGCGACATTACGTATAAAAAGATGTTCGGCGAATATGGAATCTATGTCAACGGAAAGATTGCCGGTTTAATCTGCAATGACCAGTTTTTTTTTAAAGATTACGGAGGCAGGACGCTCAAAGCTCCGTGAAATCATTGAAGCTCCGGCTTACCCCGGCTCAAAGCCGTTTTTTCTTATCGAAGACCTTGAAGACAGGGATTATTTAAGCGCCCTGATTTCTGCCACTTATAATGAATTGCCGCCGCCGAAACCCAAAAAGAATGCATCAAATAAGACGGATAAGAAAAGATAGTTTGACCGCAAGGTTGCCGATAGAATATCTCCGCCTTTATTCCTCTGCTATTTTCCGGTAACATTCCCAACAATAGACTGCGTATGCGCTTACATCGTTTCCACCGTAAGCAAAATGCTGATAAAGTTTCCAGCCTCCCAAAGCCGGTTTATCCTGCATTTCCCGCACCAGCTTTTTATTGCACTTGATATAAGAATGATTGTGAGATGGTCTGGCACATTCGCATTTTCCACCCGAGCGTTGCCATACTTTTTCGAACACTTCCGTTAACATACGCTCACCTCTCAATAAATCCTATTTCGAAACAGTCCGTTTGTCAATACCCTGTCATATATTACGGCTAGATTATTTAAAGAAATGGAGTATAATTAGATTTAAATCTGGCATAATTCATCACACTATATGCTTTCGATAATAATCCTGTTAATCGTCTTTTTACTGATAGCCGTCCGCCAGGTCGGTAATATAAGACTGCAAATATGGCAAATCATGCTTGGCGGCGCTATTGCCGTACTGCTGAGTTTCCAGATTTCGCCACTGGACGCGCTGAAATCCATCAATATCGATGTCATGCTCTTCCTGTTCGGCGTTTTTATTATCGGACAGGCAATGGAGGAAAGCGGCTACCTCTCGAGCCTTTCCTTTAAACTCTTCAACCGCGCTAAAAACCTCGACAACCTGGTTCTCCTTATTCTGTTCGGTACTGGCATACTTTCGGCGATACTGATGAACGATACGCTGGCAATAATCGGCACCGGTATAGTATTATCTCTGGCAAAGACATCCAATACCAAACCTAAAATCCTGCTGCTGGCGCTGGCTTTCGCCGTAACTATCGGCAGCGTTATGAGCCCCATCGGCAATCCACAAAATTTATTGATTGCCTTAAACGGAGATATTACAAATCCGTTTGTAACCTTCCTCAAATACCTGGCTGTGCCGACGCTAATCAACCTGTTTATGGCTTACCTGATGCTGAAACTGTTCTACAGCAAACATTTCGACGGCAGCAGTTTCACTCACACACCCGAACCGGTTAAAGACCACCGATTGTTTAATATAGCCAGAATCTCGCTGATACTGCTCGTTCTGCTGATACTGGCAAAGATTGTAATCGTACTTGCAGGGTGGGATGTAGATTTTAAATTGACCTATATCGCACTGATTGCCGCTCTGCCCGTATTCTGCTATCTGCCGAAGAAGCCGGGGATTATAAAAAGGATAGACTGGACGACCCTGGTATTCTTCGCATCAATGTTTGTGCTGATGCAAAGCGTGTGGAACTCGGAGATTATTCAATCCGCCATAGAAGATGCGCATATCGATATCGCATCGACCGGAGTAATTTTTGCCGGCAGTGTCTTGTCAAGCCAGATACTTTCCAATGTGCCGCTGGTGGCACTCTACCTGCCTATGCTGACACACCTGGGAGTAACCACTCACGGGTTGATGGCGCTGGCGGCGGGCAGTACCATCGCCGGAAACCTGACTATACTGGGAGCTGCCAGTAACGTGATTATAATACAGAATGCCGAAAAGAAAGATAACATCAGCATAACATTCTGGGAGTTTATCAAAATCGGCATACCACTGACGATTCTTAACGTGCTGGTTTACTGGATATACCTCGAGTTGATTATGTAATGTATATTGTCCCCGAGAATTTCTGGCGGTTCTTACCCCAAACTGGAGAGGTATTCCTTTAGCCATAAAAGAGCTTCTTTAGTTGCCGCTTCCCTGTTCTGCTGTCTGTCGCCGGTGAGATTCAGCCTGCGGTTATATGTTCCGTTCTTGTGTGAAAGCCCCAGGTAAAAAAGACCGACCGCTTTTTTATCCGTAGCACCGCCCGGACCGGCAATCCCGGTATCGGACAGGCAGATATCGACATCCAGCGCCTTCCGACCGCCGAACGCCATTTCCTCCGCTACCCGGGGACTGACAGCTCCGTATTTTTCCAGCGTCTCTTTGCTGACTCCGGCAAGATTGACCTTTGACTGGTTGCTGTAAGACGTAATAGAGCCTTTATAATAATCGGAACTGCCGGGTATATCCGTAATAAAGCTCGAAAGCAGACCGCCGGTAGCCGACTCTACGCATCCGAGAGTAAGCTTCCTGGCACGTAACATCTCCCCGATTTCCTGAGCCAGTTTTTGCATTTTTCTCCTCGAAGTTATTGACTTATTCAGGCACTGGTGATATTATCCGAACACATACAAAACAAGAATATCCTAATTCTTATGAATTGTAAATATACAAGGTGGTGAATATGAAAATATTATCGGCAACTTTTACAACAATCGGGGTTCTGTGCCTGGTAATGGCAGTCTTTACCGTCGTCGGTATCGCACCCGCTTTTATCGACGCAATCTGGGAATTCAGTGATATGATTGTTACCACGATATTCTGGTTTTTTACATCTCTTATCCTGGTAATTACCGGAAATGCATACGGTGTATTGAACAGGGAGCTTTAAAGATTGGCAAAAAAACCGACGCGCCAGATGCCTCTGGATATGCAGAGCGCCGAGGAAACACAAGCAAAAATAGCCGTGCTGATTTATCCCGGGGCAGCAAAAAATGAAATAACAGGTGTGCAGAACGATGTGCTACGCATCAAAATCGCCGCACCTCCTGTTAAAGGGAAGGCTAATAAGGAACTTATAGAATACTTAAGCCATCTTCTCGGTATAACTAAAGGCAGGTTGGAAATCATTAAAGGTACTACATCCAAGAACAAATTGATATCAATAGAGGGCTTAAGCAAGGTTTCGGTATTGGAGAAGTTATTATCCGGTACAACATTCTGACAGATATTGCCTGTTTATTTTAACGAGCCGACCGGCACAGCTCCGCATTATTCCCGCAGTGTTCACAATTATAGCTCTTGTTATTTTCTTCCGTATTGACCGTGACTAACTCGCCGCATTTATTGCACAATACCTGTGTCAGTGTTCTCATATACCCGCATTGCAAACAATGGTCGAACCATATATCTTCGTCGACATCTACATACATATCACCGCCGCATTTGGGGCATTTTTTTGCTTTCCACATAACCATCTTTAATCACCCCCTTAAAATCGATGCCCGGATATTAATAAAGTTTTGCGGCATCAATCTTTTTTATTAATCAACTTTAGTTTAATACCGTATCAAATACGTGTATGTAACCTTAGTCTCATAATAGCGTTACTTTCGAGCAATTTTTAAATAAAGGAAATGAGGATAACCGGACCTAATGCAGGAGAACAAAAACAGGAAGTGAAAACCAGGGGAATTAATATCATGCAAAAATGATTTGAAAAGGACAGCGTATGGCGTCGTTGGGGCAAACAGCCTCGCAAATTCCGCACCAGTCGCATTCCACTTCGGCAATAGCAACGACAGTCTTGTCGACTATCATGATGCCGTTTTCAAGGCATACACCCACACACAACCCGCACCCGTCGCATTTCTCTTTATCTATTTCAGGTTTCATTATATACATAAACCCTTATCCTCTGTTATTAACAACATTATATATTTATTTTTGCCGGATGTATGTGACATTTATCTCATGAAAACGTCTGCGACATTTTTTTCAATGCTTCCCTGTCCCTGATAATCAGCCTGTGTTTATCGAACCCGATAATACCGTCGTCCTCCATTGCTTTAAGCGAACGGCTGATAACCTCACGGGCAGTTCCCGCCATAGCCGCCATGTCGCGCTGGGTCAATTTGGCGCCGGATTCTCCATCACGCACAGCGTTTTCCAGCAGGATACCGGCCAACCGCCCGTTTACCCTCTTGAAAGAAAGCTCTTCGACCAGCGATACCAGTTGACGTGTTCTCTTTGCCAGTATATGAATTACATTGGAAGCAACCAGCGGATATTGTCTCATTATCATTTCGATATCCCTCTTGTTAATCATATACACAACGACCTGCATCATAGCCTGCGCGCTGGTAGTGTTTAAGCCGCCGTTAAATAAGGGGACTTCATTAAGTGTTTCCTCAGGGTGAGCAATGGATAATATTTGTTCTTTACCATCCGGTGATGTCTTGAAAATCTTTACCACACCTGATGCCAGGAATAAAAGGGATTCGGTAGCTTCTCCTTCGAAGAAAAGAATCTCTTCGCGCTCGAATCTTTTTTCAAAAACAAGCTTGATAATAGGCTCAAGCTCAGCGGACTTCAACCCGGCAAAGAACACCGACGTTGCAACTAATTCAGACTTGGATTTCATAACTTTTCTACTTCAGTATCAGCCTTTCCGTGTGCACGACAACAATATGATAAAGGATTTTGCGCTTAAAAACAACGTTTTATGTTATATTATTTTTCTTTTTGATTAATCAGCCTGCTGAAAAAGACTTTTCTCGATTTCTTTCAGCCTTTCGACCCCCTTGATTTCATAGGGACGCATGGCAAGCTCGATTATATCGGCTTTCGAGAACCTTTCGTATATCATATCGAGATATCTTTTTTGCTGAGAGGCTTTGGACTTCAAAAACTCGGATTCATCGGATTTGATAACATTATTCACCACCAGTTGCCCGATTTTGAAACCGTTTTTCTCCATTTCTTTAAATACGCCATCCAGCTGTTCGAAAGCCAGCGCTTCCGGTATGGTTACAATGGTAAAACGCACTTCCCGGCGCAGAAAATCGAGGCAATCGCCGGATAGCTTCTGCCAGCTCTTGATGATTTCCATGATGGAACTCTTTTGCCTTTGTCCGAATTTAAAGTTGGTGTATATTCGCGGTGCCAGCTTTAAATGCTCTATCAGCATCGAGGGGGTATGCAACAGCGCCAGCGTCTGCCCCAACGGAGCGGTATCCCAGATAATGGATTCATATTTGCCGCTGAGCTTCAACTGCCGTATATAATCCACCATAAACTCATCGGCCAGTCCCGGCAACATCGACGACATGAATTCCTTGAACGAATCGTAATCCAGCGATACTATCGAGGAGAATACCTCATAAACCTCTCTGCCGAACTTTCTGTCCCACATCTCTTCCACTTCGGGAATTCCGATTTCGTCTATAAAGAGGGATTCGGTTACTTCCGCAGGTTTCTGCCCGCCTTTAATTTCGAAGATATGCGCCAGAGACGGTGTAGCATCGGTTGAAAGGGCCAGCGTTTTTTCTCCGAGCGAAGCGTGATGCAACGCTGTCGTCGCCGCACAGGTGGTCTTACCGACACCGCCTTTTCCCGAGAACATATAGATACTGCCGTTACTTTCTACCATAATAGTCCTTTTTCAGTTTAATCATGACAGTTATCATCGATACTTTGTTATATAAAATAACAAATTTCAAAGCCGTTCGTGGTGAGCCTGTCGAACCATAACGGCGACAATCAAAGCGGCCTTATTTATTGCATAGATACCGGATTTAGTTTATTCAACAATAGATATAGCCAATCCCGACCAGCTTGGACTCCAGCACGACAATTTTACCTCACCCCTTTTAAATTCCCCTCTCCGCTAGCGGAGAGGGGTTAGAGGAGAGGTTTACTCTCCCCCTCAGGACATTTTTATCGCCAGATTGACCAGCGTCCTCACCGGTACGCCCGTAGCTCCTTTGACGTTGTATTTCTTATCCTTATCGGTAAAATTGGTTCCGGCAATATCCATATGCGCCCAGGGGGTATCGCCCACAAACTCCGATAAGAACAACGCAGCGGTAATCGTTCCGGCGCCGCCCGAACCGGAATTCTTGATATCGGCTACATCGCTCTTAATATTCTCCCTGTAATCCTCGAACAAAGGCAGCTGCCAGATAGCTTCTCCGGCTTCACTTCCCGATGCGATAACTTTATTCACCAGCGACTGGTCGTTTCCCAAAATACCGGTGCATTGTTTTCCCAGGGCGACGACGCACGCGCCCGTCAGGGTGGCGACATCGACGATCGCTTTCGGTTTCGACTTGTTGATATATCCCAGGGCATCACAGAGAATCAACCTGCCCTCGGCATCGGTGGAGATAATTTCGATGGTCTTTCCGGTTAAAGACTTCAAGATATCGCTCGGCCTGATAGCTCCGCCATCCGGCATGTTCTCAACCGCCGGGACAACCGCCGTAACATTGATTTTCAGTTTCAACCGGGCAATGGCATCGATGGCTGCCAGAACAGCAGCCCCTCCCGACATATCGGTCTTCATTTCTTCCATACCCGATGCAGTCTTTAAAGAAATGCCTCCGGTATCGAAGGTGATACCCTTGCCGACCAGGGCCAGATCGATACCGCCCGACTTTCTGCCCTTATAGCTGAGAATAATCATCTTGGGCGGCTGAACCGTTCCCAGGGATACGCCGAGCAAAGCTCCCATTCCCAGTTTCTGCATATCCTCGCGTTCGAGAACGGTAATATCCAGCTTATTGTCATCGGCAATTTTCCGTGCGCCATCCGCCATAGCGGATGGCGTCATATAATTGGCCGGTTCGTTTATCATGTCCCTGGAAAGGCAGACCGCTTCCGCGATTATCTTGCCCTTGTTGCTGCCCTTCTTGATAACGTTAATGGCCTCTTCTTTCGGCGAGAGAAGCGTCAGCTTTTTAACTTCCTTATAATCGTTTTCCTTGGTGAAATACTTCCTGAATGTATATAAACCGAGAATCGCCCCTTCGGTTATTGCCTGCGCATAATCCTCCTGTGAGAATTTCCTGCCGTCGACAGCCGATTTCGCCAGAATCGTTATATCCGCAGCCTTTTTCTGCCTCAACGCACGGCAGCTTTCCGCTACCGCAGCGCGTAATTTATCCAGCTTGAATTCTTCTTTCTTGCCCAACCCCACTACCGCCACGCGAGCGGCAGGTATTTTGCCGAGGGAATGGAAAATATTCACCTCTCCGGCTTTCCCCTTGATTTCACCCTTTTCGACGGATGTTATAACCACCCTGCCCAGCTTCCTGTTTAAAGCGCCCAGTTCCCGGCCCAACCTTTTTTCACCTTCGAACATGCCGACCACTACGGCGCCGCTTTCAACTTTAGTAATCTCTCCGCTAACTACCTTGATATCCAATTTAAGCCCCTTTCTATATCTATCCTTTAATTAAGATTTTATTTCTTCGACTATTTCATCCAGAATACTTCTATAATCCGCAGTTGTATCTACAGAATAATGCTTGCGCCTGATTTTATCAACTGACTTTTTCATCCTTTTATACACCTGCCAATCCGCATCGGATTGATTGTCCGCTTCTTTCACCCTGTTTTCCAACCTCTCTTTAACCACCGAAGGAGCAGCGTTTACCTGTACGATGATCAGCTTTACGCCTGTTCTATCGGATATATCATAGAAATGCTGCCGGTGTTTTTCGGTAAGATTTGTGGCATCGACGATTACGAAATGCCCCTCTCTCAATAACCTTTCGCAGATTGAATGGATGGCGGAGAAAAGACGCGCGTTTTCCGTCTTGCTGTGATTCGGATTCGGATTGAGGATACACCTTAATACATCGCTTTCAAGCGTCACGAAAGGCAGGCGTTTGGAGAGTTCTTTAGAAAAATGTGTTTTGCCGGTTCCAGGCAGCCCGCTGACAATCAACAGCGCCGGATTTTTTACCTCTTCCGGCAAATTCACCAGGCTAGAATAAAGGATATCCGCATCCGATTTCTGTTTGAACTTTTCCACAGGATAGATTATAAAACAACTTTACATCGTTAATCTATGGAGGGATGATAATTGTCATTCTGGATGACGCCACAGGCGGACGAAGAATCTCTGGGAAGGGATATCGTACCCCACCCCGAATGCTTCATTCTTCACGAACTCCGGCATGACAATACCAAAACCGTCTTTGCGAGGAATAACGACTTTGTCGTGATGACGCGGCAATCTCTACCGTTGGACTAATTTAATCTTTGAATTTATTAAATACAGACAAAGAGATTGCTTCGCCTTCCCTTCGGGAATGGACTCGCAATGACAGTTATTTTGCATGAGTACCCTAGCACTTCTTAACAGGTATGCCCAAGTACTTAGCCGTAAGCTCCATCGCACAGAAGTCGCCGCACATACTGCACGCCTTGCCGAAGGTGGTGTGCTGAGCATGCACTTCCCTATGATGCTTCGGGTCTAGCGACAAACGAGCCTGCTCTTCCCAGTCGAGGTTCTTGCGGGCAAGCGACATCTTCCTGTCCCAATCCATCGCCCCTTTGACGCCTTTGGAGATATCACCGGCGTGCGCCGCAATACGGGAAGCGATAATGCCCTGCCTTACGTCTTCCATATCCGGCAGCGACAGGTGTTCCGCAGGGGTAACATAGCACAAAAAATCGGTTCCGGCGGCAGCGGCAATCGCTCCGCCGATAGCCCCGGTTATATGGTCGTAACCGGCTGCCACATCGGTCACCAGAGGCCCCAAAACGTAAAACGGGGCGTCTTCACAGATGGACTTCTGTAATCTTACATTGGCTTCGATTTGATTCAGGGGAAGGTGCCCCGGTCCCTCCACCATCACCTGTACCCCGGCGTCGCGCGACCTCTTTACCAGTTCGCCGAGTATTATAAGCTCCTGAACCTGCGCCCTGTCGGTAGCATCGCAGAGGCTCCCGGGACGCATGCCGTCACCGAGGCTCAGTGTTACATCGTATTTCAACGCAATCTCCAGCAGCCTGTCGAACTGTTCATAGAGCGGATTTTCCTTCCCGTTATGAATCATCCATCCCATCATAAAGGCACCGCCGCGCGATACGATATCGGTGACGCGTTTCTGCTTTTGTAACCTTTCAACTGACTCACGGGTTACCCCACAATGAACGGTAACAAAATCGACACCGTCCTTCGCATGTTCGGCAATCGTATCGAATAATTCATCAGCAGTCATATTTACAATGGCACCATGTTTGCGGGCGGCTTCCAGCCCGGCCTGATATATAGGTACGGTACCGATGGCAATCGTGCTTTTATTGATAATGGCGCGGCGGATTTCGTTGACGTTACCGCCGGTTGAGAGGTCCATCACCGCATCGGCTCCTGTTTCGATTACCACCGCCAGTTTTGCCAACTCGGTTTCAACATTACCATAATCGGAAGAGTTGCCGATGTTGGCATTGACCTTGGTTTTCAGACCTTTGCCGATACCGCAGGGAATGAGGCTTTTATGATTTATATTTGCCGTGATGACAATGGTTCCGTCAGCCACTCCGCGGCAGATAAACTCGACATCCAGTCCTTCCGACTCTGCCACCTTTTCCATCTGCGGCGATATGATTCCCTTTTTTGCCAGTTCAAGCTGTGTCATTTCTCTCCTTAAAAACAATAAAACCAGAGATTCGGAAATACCGGACCCTGGTTTTGTGTGTCCGCTTTCCTACGCTCGCATTACCGAGTTCAGGTCATCAGGGTTGCCCCGCATAAGCCGGGACTCTCAGCTTTTTTGCTCCCCTAGCGGTCTTATTGTGACTGCCTTTGTAAGAAAACTATAACATAGATAATCGTATTCTGCAATTTAATACTGACTATTAAAAGAGCTGCGCCCAGATAATAGCGTCCAGTATCAAGGTATGAAAGGTAAAATAGATGCTGCCCGCGATTGCCGCCAGTCTTGGTATACCCTGCGTTTTCGGAGATGTATTATATATTGCCCATACCAGCGCCAGAGAAGCAAAACCGACGATGAACAGGACGGCACGGATAAGTATCCAGTAGATAACAACAGGATTGGTTACATACAAATTGGTTAACGGCATCCAGAAAGCCGAAGGTAATAGTATTGCAATAAATATCCAGTAGAAGAGGCTGTAATTGAACTTACCGGATATTACTACCTCTATAGGATTGAGCTTGACCAGCAGGTGGTAGAGGAAAGTAAAATAGCCTATAGCCGATATTATCATCGATACGGCATAAACAGGTTGGATGCTTTGCGGGACACCGCCCCACAGCACGGCAGCCCCGGCAGAATGTGCATTCAATCCGTAAATATAGCTGCCGATAACGGCAATTCCGCCGATTACGTTAATAAGAAGCAATGTCACTTTTTGCCTGTTCATTACTGTCTCCTTTTGAATAATTCAGTAAATTACTTTAAAGGTTTTTTTTCGGGCATTCCGGAACGGCGTGGATATTTCTCCGGTGTAGCCTTTATCTTGTCGATAACCACCAGGTAACGCTCATCGTCAAGACCTTCCAGATTAATCTTTCCGACTTTCGTCAGACTGCCGCCCAGTGTTTCAACGGCTTTAAGCGATTGTTCCAGTTCGAGCTGGATATCGCCCTTTTTCTGTGCGATAACACCACCGCCGATTTTACAGAAAGGCAGAGTTAATTCGGATAATATTGCCAGTTCCGCTACCGCGCGCGATACTACAATATCGAACTTTTCGCGATATTCCAGCTTATGTGCCACTTCCTCTGCACGCCCGTTGATAATTTCGATATCATTAAACGCCAGCTTTTTGACGATATGCTCTAAAAACAGAACTTTTTTAGTGGTAGCTTCAAGCAAGGTCATTTTAATATCGGGGATAGCAATTTTTAAAGGTATTCCCGGAAAACCGGCGCCTGTTCCCACATCGATAATACGACAACTTACATTACTTCTATCTTTTATAACGGATACAAGTGCCAGAGAATCCAGAAAGTGCTTTATCTGCACTTCCCCGACATCGGTTATGGCGGTTATATTGATGCGGTTATTCCAGTCAACTAAATCAAGATAATATATCTCAAACTGATTCAATTGATAAGAATCGAGTGTTACCCCCAGTTTTTCCGCCCCTTCAGCCAGACGATTCATCGATATTGATGCCATCCTGTTTAACCTCAGCAAGTATTATATCACTAACAATAAGTGATTACTTATAGTTCTTATTAAAAAAATAGTAATATATTCTTCGCTTGATAACATACATAAACAAAGGGTACAATTATCTTAGACAACTAAAGGAGTTATTTTGATGGAAACCGGTACCTGGAAAGTTAAAACTGGGCTTGCTCAGATGTTAAAAGGCGGCGTCATTATGGATGTCGTTACCCCCGAACAGGCAAAACTTGCCGAAGCCGCTGGAGCCTGCTCTGTTATGGCTCTCGAAAGAGTACCCGCCGATATCCGTGCCGCCGGAGGCGTGGCTCGTATGGCGGATATCTCGGTTATTGAAAATATTATGAAATCAGTCAGTATTCCCGTTATGGCAAAGTGCCGCATCGGGCATTTCGTTGAAGCCAGGGTGCTGGAAGCCATCGGCATCGACTTTATCGACGAATCGGAGGTTTTGACACCTGCCGATGAAGCTCACCACGTCTGGAAACATGATTTCAAAGTTCCCTTTGTTTGCGGCTGCCGCAACCTCGGTGAGGCTTTAAGACGCATCGGCGAAGGCGCCGCCATGATTCGCACCAAGGGAGAAGCCGGCACCGGCAATGTCGTTGAAGCCGTCAGGCATATGCGAACCGTAATGGACAGCATACGCCAGCTTGTCAATATGCCGCAGGAAGAATTGATGT